>NZ_JAUHJF010000006.1:0-362333 GCF_032380995.1 Bradyrhizobium sp. SZCCHNR2028
GGTTCGGAAATCCAATCCTAACCCTTCTTGACCACCCGCCGCCCCATAGGATCTGTGGTACCTGCCGCCTGCATTTTTCTCGCAGGCGGGCCACGGGCCTCAGTCGAGGCCCGGCCTTCCCTGCGCCCTCACGCTCAACGAGGGCCGACGGACCAGCACACCCCGGACATCCGATGTCGCGGGAACGTGAAGACGCGGCCTGCGTATCCTTTGATAGGCCGGACCACGGGGCCGGATCCCGGCAGACGCCGCTTGAAATCAAACCATCACAGAGGGCACTTAGGGTGCGGATTTGGCCGGCAGCCCCGCCGGCGCGAACCAGCCCTCAGCGCCATGACAAGGAGACGTCCGGAGCCGTCGGCTGCGGACGACGAGACGAGACACGCGGATGATGCTTCAGGACCTCCGGACCACCGTGCTGCGCGACGCCGTCCGTCCCAACGTCTGGGACGTGGTCGCGCTGATCATCGTGGTCGGCGCAATGGTGCTGATCGTCTATGGCGGCGAGCAGACCACGCAGCCGCTGTCGGCGCTGGACGTGGTCCCGGTCTCGCTCGATCCGGCCAACCTGCCGCTCTACGCGCTGCGCACCACCTTGCGCATGCTGCTCGCAATCACCTGCTCGCTGGTGTTCACCTTCGTCTACGCCGCGCTGGCGGCCAAGAGCCGGCGCGCCGAGATCGTGCTGATCCCGCTGCTCGACATCCTGCAGTCGGTGCCGATCCTGGGCTTCCTGACGTTCACCGTCGTGTTCTTCATGAACCTGTTCCCCGGCAAGGTGCTCGGTGCCGAGCTCGCCTGCGTGTTCGCGATCTTCACCAGCCAGGCCTGGAACATGACCTTCAGCATGTACCAGTCGATGCGCAACGTGCCGAAGGATCTGGAGGACGCGACGCGCAGCTTCCACCTCTCCGGCTGGCAGCGCTTCTGGCGGCTCGACGTGCCCTTCGCGATGCCCGGCCTGATCTGGAATGCGATGATGTCGATGTCCGGCGGCTGGTTCTTCGTCGTGGCGTCGGAGGCGATCACCGTCGGCAACACCACGGTCACCCTGCCGGGCATCGGCTCCTACGTCGCACTCGCAATCCAGCAGAAGGATCCCACGGCAATTGCCGCCGCGCTGCTGACGATGCTGCTGGTGATTACCGCCTATGACCAGCTGCTATTCCGTCCGATCGTGGCCTGGGCCGACAAGTTCCGCTTCGAGCAGACCGCCTCCGGCAATCCGCCGACCTCCTGGATGCTCGATCTGTTCCGGCGCACCCGCGCGCTGCGCAGGCTGTCCGTGCCTTTCGCCGCGCTGAACCGCACCTTCTCGAACCTGCGGATCAACTGGCCGAACGCCTGGAGCGGCCCTGTCCGCCATGCGCCGCCCTCGCAGCTCGTCGACGGTCTCTGGCTTGCAGTGGTCGTCCTCGGCTGCGCCTATGCCGGTTGGAAGACTACCCTCTATCTCTCGGCGACCTTGGCACCGTCCGATGTCCTCAGCGCGATCGGCTACGGCCTGATCACGCTGGTGCGGGTGGTGGTGCTGATCGCGCTGGCGTCGCTGATCTGGGTCCCCGTCGGCGTCTGGATCGGGCTGCGGCCGAAGCTCGCCGAACGGATGCAGCCGCTGGCGCAATTCCTCGCCGCATTCCCGGCCAACCTCGCCTTCCCGGTGTTCGTCGTGCTGATCGTGCGCTACGGCCTCGACGCCAATGTCTGGCTGAGCCCGCTGATGATCCTGGGCACGCAGTGGTACATCCTGTTCAACGTCATCGCCGGCGCCAGCGCCTTCCCGACCGACCTGCGCGAGGCCGCCGCGAGCCTGCAGCTGACCGGCTGGCGCTGGTGGTTCAAGGTCGTGCTGCCCGGCGTCTTCCCCTACTACATCACCGGCGCCATCACCGCCTCCGGCGGCTCGTGGAACGCGGCGATTGTCGCCGAGGTCGCGAGTTGGGGCGATACCCATCTCACCGCGAGCGGCCTCGGCGCCTACATCGCCGCGGCCACGGAGCGTGGTGACTTCCCCCGCGTCGTGCTCGGCATTGCCGTGATGTGCATTCTCGTCACTCTGTTCAACCGGCTGCTGTGGCGGCCGCTCTACGCCTTCGGCGAACGCCGGCTGCGGCTGGGCTGACCGGGAGAATTTGTCATGCGCGACCAGGTCAAAGACACATCGCTGATCGAGATCAAGAGCGTGAGCCGGCTGTTTCCGAAGGGCAGCGGCGAGGATCTCGTGGTGCTCGAGAAGGTCGACCTCACGATCCGCGCCGGCGAGATCGTCGGCCTGCTCGGACGCTCCGGCTCCGGCAAATCGACCTTGCTGCGGATCATCGCCGGCCTGGTGTCGCCCTCCTCCGGCGAAGCGCGCTGCCGCGGCGAGATCATCGCCGGCCCCCCGCGCGGCGTCGCCATGGTGTTTCAGTCGTTCGCGCTGTTTCCCTGGCTCACCGTGCTGCAGAACGTCGAGCTCGGCCTGGAGGCGCTCGGCATCGAGGCCGCTGAGCGGCGCAAGCGCGCGCTCGCGGCGATCGATCTGATCGGCCTCGACGGCTTCGAATCCGCTTTTCCCAAGGAGCTGTCGGGCGGCATGCGCCAGCGCGTCGGCTTCGCCCGCGCGCTGGTGGTGCATCCCGACCTCCTGCTGATGGACGAGCCGTTCTCGGCGCTGGACGTGCTGACCGCCGAAACACTCCGTACCGACCTCATCGATCTCTGGACCGACGGCCGGCTGCCGATCAAATCGGTGCTGATGGTAACGCACAACATCGAGGAGGCGGTGCTGATGTGCGACCGCATCCTGGTGTTCTCCTCCAATCCCGGCCGCGTCGCCGCCGAGTTCAAGGTCGACCTGCCGCATCCGCGCAACCGGCTCGATGCGGCGTTCCGCCAATTGGTCGACAGCCTCTACGCGCGCATGACGCAGCGGCCCGAGCCGAAGCTGCCGAGCACCGCGAGCGCCGGCGTCGGCATGGTGCTGAGCCACGTGTCCTCGAACTCGATCTCCGGCCTGGTCGAGACGCTTGCCGGCGAACCCTATAATGGGCATGCCGACTTGCCCGTGCTGGCGGGCCATCTGCAGCTCGAGGTCGACGAGATCTTTCCGTTGGCCGAGGCGCTGCAGCTCTTGCGCTTCGCCCAGCTCAGCGAAGGCGATCTGACCTTGACCGAGGCCGGACGGCGGTTCGCCCATCTCGATACCGACGAACGCAAGAAGCTGTTCGCGCAGCATTTGATGGAGAACGTGCCGCTGATGGGGCTGATCCGCCGCGTGCTCGACGACCGCCCCGCGCACGCAGCACCAGCGGCGCGCTTCCGCATCGAGCTCGAGGACTACATGTCCGAGCACTATGCCGACGAGACGCTGCACACCATCGTGTCATGGGGCCGCTATGCCGAGCTGTTCGCCTATGACGAGCAGTCCGAAACCTTCAGCCTGGAGAACCCGCATTGAGCCTTGCGGCGTCACGGCGCGATCGTGAGGGTCGCTTTCATGTTCGGGTGAAAGCGGCAGTAGTAGTCGAGCGTGCCCGCCTTCTTGAGGACCGAGCTCACCGTCTTGCTCGGCGGCAAAGTGACATCGAAGGCGCCATCCCGCGCCGTGGCCGTATGAGCCAGCGCATCCTTGTTGACCCATTCGACGGTGTCGCCGACCCTGGCCGAAACCACGGCCGGCGAAAACGCGAGCTTGTCTATCGTAATCCGGATCGTGGCCGCGCGCGCCGGAACGCTCACCGCGGCAAGCACGACCGCACTCAGGAAGGCGAGACGTCCCGACAGCATCGGCTGATCCTACTTCAGATCCGCCGCGACATGCTCGGCGTGCTGCTCGTGCCCCTGAAACAGCTTGAGGCCGGTCTGCAGCAGCTCCTTCAGCTCGGAATTGCTCGCCGACGGAATGAGCTGCGTTTCCAGCGCGCCATTCACCGTCTTGTGGTAGGCGACCTCGTTGGCGATGTAGGCCTTGTCGAACGCGGCGCCCTTGAGTTTGCCGAGTTCGTCGAGCTTCTCGCTCGCCTGCTTCGACAGCGCGCGGCTGGTGTCGTTGTCCTCAGGCGTGACCTTCAGCTTCTTGACGAGGGCGAGGGCCTGTTTGTTGACCGCCTCGTGGTCGCGCACCATGCCTTGGGCGAACTCCTTGACCTCCTTGCTGCTGGACTTGCCCAAGGCCTGCTTCGCCGCCTTGATGTCGATTTCACCGGCCGTGTAGGCGATATGGGCGATCTGCGGATCGTTGAGCTTGGCGCCCTGCGACAGCGCGACACTGCTCGTGAGGCAGAGCACGACGACCGTCGTGCCGATATGCTTGAACATGGCTCTCATCTCCTGTGCCGCCGGACCTCGTGGCCGGCGGATGAATGGCTGCACAGGGATTGGATGAAAAACGGGAGCCGACGTTCCCAAGAATCTTCAGCTCGGACGTGCCAGACGCTCAAGCACGGCATCCGTCAGCCGCTCGCAACGCGCACCAGCGAAGGGAAACGCGTCCATAAGGACGGGGCCGATCTCTTTTTCGACGTTCTCGCGCAACATGCCGCGGGCGCGATGCAGGCGCGTCTTGACGGTCTCGGGCTTCAACCCCAGCAAGTCCGCGGTCTCGTCGATGCTCATCTCCTCGATCACGCGGGCGATGAACACGAGGCGAAACGGCTCGGACAGTTCATCGATGGCCCGCTCGACGACGGCCTGGATCTGGCGCTGCGCCACAGACTTCTCCGGATCGCTCGACGTGGCGGGAAATTGGATCACCTCGGCCCCAGGTTTATTCTCTCGCTCCGCATCCAGTTGCAATGCCGGTCGCTGTCCGCGCAGCCGCCCCATCGCTTCGTTCATCGCGATGCGAACCAGCCACGTCGACAGGCTGGACTGGCCGCGAAACTCGTCCAGATGGGTGAGTGCGCGGACATAGGTTTCCTGCACGACGTCCTCCGCCTCGCTGTCGTTGCGCAGGATGCCGCGGGCGATCCGGAACAGGCGGCGGTTGTTGGCCTGCAGGATGGCCCGAATGGCCGCCTCGTCGCGGGCTTTTGCCCGTCGGATCAGGTCATCCTCGGCGGTCGTCGCCGCAGAGACTGTGGTCGCTATGGTCCAAGGCATTGTCGATCATCCCAACTGAGCACGCATGGCTTAGATGGAATTCGAGCCCGAAGGTTCCCAAAAAAGATTGCGCGAGACGCTTCACTGCACCGCCGCGAACGTATCAGGCCGCGCCAGCGCCCAGGCATCACGGAAGCGGATGTCCTGCGTACCCTCGAGCAGCTCACCCGGCCGCAGCGCCGGATAGAGTTTTGCGAAGGAGGAGACCTCGGTGGTCGACGTCCGCTGTGAGAAGTGGATGGGACGCAGGTCCTGCGGATGTTCCAGGCCGGCGGCAGCGAGCAGCTCGGCCAGCGCATGCAGGGTCGCATGATGATAGTTGTAGACGCGATCGATCTTGTGCGGAACGACCAGCGCGCGGGCGCGCGTCGGATCCTGCGTCGCAACGCCGGTCGGGCAGCGGTCGGTGTGGCAGCTCAAGGACTGGATGCAGCCGAGCGCGAACATGAACCCGCGCGCCGAGTTGCACCAGTCGGCCCCAATCGACATTGCGCGGGCCATGTCGAAGGCGGTGGCGATCTTGCCGGCGGCGCCGATCTTGATCCGGTCGCGGATGTTCATCCCAACCAGCGCGTTATGCACGAAGTTGACGCCCTCGCGCATCGGCATGCCCAGATGGTCCATGAACTCCAGCGGCGCCGCACCGGTGCCGCCTTCATTGCCGTCGACGACGATGAAGTCGGGATAGATGCCGGTCTCCTGCATCGCCTTGCAGATCGCCAGGAATTCCCAGGGATGGCCGATGCACAGCTTGAAGCCCGCGGGCTTGCCGCCCGACAGCCGGCGCATCTCGCCGATGAACTGCATCATGCCGATCGGCGTCGAGAACGCGCGGTGCGCCGCCGGCGAGATGCAGTCCTCGCCCATCGCGACGCCGCGGATCTTAGAGATCTCCTCGGACACTTTGGCAGCCGGCAGCACGCCGCCGTGGCCAGGCTTGGCGCCCTGGCTGATCTTGAGCTCGACCATCTTGATCTGCTCGGTGGCTGCGACCCGCGCGAACGCGTCGGCGTCGAACGTGCCGTCATGGCGGCGGCAGCCGAAATAGCCGGAGCCGATCTCCCAGATGATGTCGCCGCCCATCTCGGCATGGTACGGGCTGAAGCCGCCCTCGCCGGTGTCGTGCGCGAAGCCGCCGCGCTTGGCGCCACCGTTGAGCGCGCGCACCGCATTCGGGCTCAGCGCCCCGAAACTCATGGCCGAGATGTTGAACACCGAGGCCGAATAGGGCTTTGCACAATCGGGGCCGCCGATGGAGATGCGGTATTTTTCCTCCGCACGCGGCTTGGGCGATATCGAATGGTGCATCCATTCATAGCCCTCGCGGTAGACATCCTCCTGGGTGCCGAACGGGCGCTTGTCGAGCACCATCTTGGCGCGCTGATAGACCACCGCACGGGTGTCGCGCGAGAACGGCATGCCGTCCTTCTCGCTCTCGAAGAAATACTGCCGCATCTCCGGCCGCATCTCCTCGAGCAGGAAACGCAGATGCGCCGCGATCGGGTAGTTGCGCAACACCGCGTGGCTCTTCTGCATGAGATCGCGGACGCCGAGCAAGGTCAGCGCGCCGAAGATCAAGAGTGGGATGAGGACGAGATCGAAGATTTTGCGGTCGTAGATGCCGAGGATCAGCAGCAGGGCGGTCGCCGTGGCGCAGATCGTCAGCACGATGAAGCGCGGCGAAAACGGGAGCAGCAGCGTATCCATGGGAGGCCTCGAGGCGGCTCGTGGAAGGTCTGGTGTCACCATACTACGCGTATCGCGAAGCAATCGTTACACAAGCGCGCGCAGTCGGCCATCGATGATATCACAACGTCGATAGCCGCCTTCTGTCGACTGCCGCGCTGCGAGATCGAGCCGCAGCGCCGGGCGGGCCTCCGAGACTCCCGGCGCCGATATGCACTGTTCGAAGACGGCAGCCGCTTACCCCTGCGCGAACAACCCCGAATGCGCCTCGCGCAGCTGCCGCTTCAGCAGCTTGCCGCTGGGGTTCTTGGGCAGTGCATCGACGAACACGATCCGCTTCGGCGTCTTGAAGGTGGCGAGACGGCTCGAGGCCTGCTTCAGCACCGCCTCCTCGGTCAGCTCGCAGCCGGACTTGACCACGACCATCGCCACCACGGCCTCGACCCAGCGCGGATGCGGCAGGCCGACGACGGCGACCTCGGACACTTCGGGGATCAAATAGAGCGCCTCCTCGACCTCGCGGCTGGCGACGTTCTCACCGCCAGTCTTGATCATGTCCTTCTTGCGATCGACGATGGTGATGTAGCCCTCCTCGTCGATGGTCGCGAGATCGCCGGAGTGAAACCAGTCGCCCTGGAAGGCCGCGGCGGTGCGCTCGTCATCGTGGAAGTAGCCGAGCATCAGATGCGGCGAGCGGTGCACGACCTCGCCGACCTGGCCCGGCGCGACGTCGTTCATGTCGTCGTCGACGACGCGGGTCTCGACGTTGAGCACGGCACGGCCGCAACTGCCCGGCTTGCGCAGCTGATCCTCCGGTCCGAGCATCGTCGCCAGCGGCGCGATCTCGGTCTGGCCGTAGAGATTCCACAGCCGTACCTTCGGCAACCGCTGCGCCAGCTCGCGCAGCACCTCGACCGGCATGATCGACGCGCCGTAATAGCCCTTGCGCAGGGTCGACACATCCGTGGTCTCGAACAGCGGCGAGCGCAGGATCGAGATCCACACCGTCGGCGGCGCGAAGAACGAGGTGATGCGATATTTCGCGATCAGCGGCAGCAGATTATCGGGCGTCGGAAACGCCGTGATGATGTTGGTGGCGCCGACATAGATCGAGGGACCGAAGAACACGTCGAGCTGCGCGCAATGATACAGCGGCAGCGCGTGCAGGGTGACGTCATCGGCGGCGATGCCAGCATCGACGATACAGCTCACATACTGCCAAATGACGGCGTCATGGGTGAGCATGGCGCCCTTCGGCAGCGACTCCGTACCAGAGGTGTAGACGATCTGCGCGACGTCGCTTCCGGCGATCTCGACGGCAGGCACCGTCGCCGTCGACGCCGCGAGCTCCGCAAAGTCGATCATGTCGCTTTGCCGCTCGCTCGGACCTTCTGACGGCAGCCAGATCAGCTGCTCGACCGCCGGCACCAGTGCCTTGGCGGCGCGCGCCACGCCGGCGAAGCCGCTGTCGGTCGCGAGCAGCCGCGCCCCGGCGTGCTTGAGGATGTAGGCGACCTCCTCCGGCTTCAGCATGAAGTTGATCGGCACCAGCACGGCGCCGAGCCGCGCCAGCGCGAAGCGCAGGGCGGCAAAGGCATGCGAGTTGCGCGCGAGGATCGCGACGCGCTCGCCCTTGGCGACCCCCTGGGCGGCGAGGCCGGCCGCGAGGCGGTCGACGATGGCGTTGAACTCGGCGTAGGTCCAGCTGATCTCGCCGCAGATCACGGCCGTCTTGGTCGGTGTCCGCGCCGCGCTCCGCCGCAGGAGATCACCGAGCGTCTGTCGCCGTACGATGGAATCCATGCTCATCCCCTCTGTCATCACGGGGATGGCCGCCACGCGGGCAATCCAAGTCCCCTCCCTGTTTCGCGCCGGACGTCTGAAGGCCCGGTCTTGGCGCCGAAAATCGCACGGCCGCTCGGACGCGCGCAAGGAGGATATTGCCAACGAAAAGAGCGCCCCGATTGCGTCGAGGCGCTCTTTCAGAAAAGTCGCAAACGAAGGGTCGGCGGCTCAGCGCTCGACGAAGGCCTTCTCGATCACGAAGTGTCCGGGCTGGTTGCCGCTGCCTTCGAGGAAGCCGCGCGACTCGAACATGGTCTTGAGCTCCTCCAGCATCGCCGGGCTGCCGCACATCATGATGCGGTCCTTGGCGATGTCGAGCTCATGCTGGCCGATATCGTTGAAGAGCTGCTGCGACGAGATCAGGTCGGTGATGCGGCCGCGGTTACGGAACGGCTCGCGGGTGACGGTCGGATAATACTGCAGCTTGCCGTCGAGCAGCGGCCCGAACAGCTCATCCTCGCGCAGCTTCGCGACGACGCTCTCGCCATAGGCGAGCTCGGCGACCTGGCGGCAGCCATGGACCAGCACGATGCTCTCGAACCGCTCGTAGACGTCGGGGTCCTTGATCAGGCTGGCGAACGGGGCAAGGCCGGTGCCGGTCGACAGCAGCAGCAGCCGGCTGCCGGGCAGCAAATTGTCGGGGATCAGCGTGCCGGTCGCCTTGCGGCCGACCAGGATGGTGTCGCCTTCCTTGATCTGCTGCAGCCGGGAGGTCAGCGGGCCGTCCTGCACCTTGATGCTGAAGAACTCCAGTTCCTCCTCGTGATTGGCGCTGGCCATGCTGTAGGCACGCAGCAGCGGGCGGCCCTCGACCTCGAGGCCGATCATCGCGAACTGACCATTTTGGAAGCGGAAGCCCGCATCGCGGGTGGCTCGGAAGGAGAACAGGGTGTCCGTCCAGTGGTGAACGGAAAGAACTTTCTCTTTATAGAACGCGCTCATGTCGTTTGTTTTTTCACGTGGGCTGAAGTTGGAAGAAACAAGTCGTGACGGAGGCAGGACCGCAAAAACCCTATAGATCCAGCGATTTCGGCGCCTGATGTACGTGAAAACAGCGAATAATCAACCCGCATGGACGCACCATTGATCACGATCAAATGCATGCCGGCTGATGCCCGGATTCGCCTCGATCGGCCGTTCGTTCGTACACAAACGATAAGGGTAATTTACTTGCCGAGATTCCAATTTTCCAGCACTTTAATTCCGCATCCTGGCCCAATCCTTGAGCAATGATTAACCATCCGCAGACCCAGCTCGCCGCCATCACCCGCTACTGCGTCGAACGAGGCATCGCGCTCGACGTGCGGGAGGACGGCTGGCTGCTGGTGCTCGAGGATGCCAACCGGCGTCACCTGATCTTCGGCTATGATCTCGGCCTGAACAGTGCGGTGGCGCACAGACTGGCCTGTGACAAAGCGGCGACCTCGGCGCTGCTGAGAGCCGACGGGATTGCCGCGGTTCCACACGCGTTCTTTCTTGCTCCGGCCCTTAGCGGCCAGCCCGGGCAGACGGCCGAGGCCGCGCTGGCGCTGCTGGAAACGTATCCGCGCGGGCTGGTGGTCAAGCCCAACGAGGGTACCTCTGGACGGATGGTGGTCCGCGTCACGGGAAAGGATGAACTGCTGCGCGCAGCGAACCGCATCTTCGGGACCGGCGCGAACGTTGCGATCGCACCGCTCATGGACATCGTTGACGAAGTCCGTGTCGTGCAGCTCGATGACGCGTCCATGATCGTCTACCGCAAGCAGCGCCCCACCGTGACCGGCGACGGCGTGCAGCCGCTGCTCGATCTCGCGCTGTCGGCGACTCCGGCCACGGGGCACGCACAGCTCCTGCGGCGCCTCGATGCGGAATTCGACGCGTCGGCCTTGCGCGCGATCGTGCCGCGCGGCGAGCAGCGCCTGCTGAGCTGGCGGCACAATCTCGAGTTCGGAGCTCACCCCGAGCTGCTCGAACCAGGCGCGCAGCGGGACCTCTGTGCCGCGCTCGCGACCGCGGCGGCACGCGTCATCGGCATCCGCTACGCATCGGTCGACCTCGTGCTGGCCGATGGGCGCTGGCAGGTGCTCGAAATCAATTCGGGCGTGAAGATGGAGGCGCTCGGCCGGCATGCGCCGGAGCTGGTCGAAAGCACCTATATCGCCGCACTCGACGCGATCTTTGGCAGAAGCCCGTCGGGGTGACCTGCGGCCGCCGGCTCGATCTTCAGCAATAAGATTTCCCTGGCCTCGATCGAAATGAGGGATTAGTCTCCGATCCAAACTAAACAGTATACTGTCAATGTGGAGGACGCCCTTGCGCATCGCCGTGCTCGGCGGCGGCCCTGGCGGGCTGTATTTCGCCTATCTCTTCAAGAAGCGGCACCCCGCCGCCGTGGTCGATCTGTTCGAGCAGAACCCGGCCGGGGCGACCTGGGGCTTTGGCGTCGTGTTCTCCGACCAGGCGCTCGAATTCCTGCGTGCCGACGATCCCGACACCGTGGATGCGATCGCGCCGTGCATGGAGAGCTGGCGCAACATCACGCTCAATCTGCGTGGCGAGAACGTCGAGATCGACGGCGTCGGCTTCTCTGCGATCGGCCGGCTCGAACTCTTGAAGCTGCTGCAGGCGCGCGCCGAAAGCGTCGGCGTCGTGGCCCGTTACGGCACGATCATCCAGTCGCTGGATCAGCTCGCAGGCTACGACCTCATCGTCGCTGCCGACGGACTGAACTCGCTGGTTCGCCGCAGCTTCGAAGGGGATTTCGGCTTCTCCGTCTCCTACTCCAGCAACAAGTTCGCCTGGTACGGCACGTCGAAGACCTTTGCCACGCTGTCGCAGACCTTCGTCGCGACCGACCGCGGCAGCTTCAACGCGCACCATTATCGCTATGCGCCGGACATGAGCACGTTCCTGGTGGAATGCGATCGCGCCACGTGGCACGCCTATGGCTTCGCCGAGATGTCGGTCGACGAATCCCGGCGCGTCTGCGAGCAGGTGTTCGCCGCCACGCTCGACGGTCGCGCGCTGGTCTCCAACCGGTCGGTGTGGCGCAATTTTCCCTGGGTCTGGAACGAGCACTGGTGGCACCGGAACATGGTGTTGATCGGCGACGCGCTGCATACCGCCCACTTCTCGATCGGCTCCGGGACGCGGCTGGCGATCGAGGACGCGATCGCGCTCGCCAAGGCGCTCGATGCGGAGACCAGCCTCTCGGACGGCCTCGCCCGCTATCAGGCCGAGCGGCAGCCGATCGTGAAGAAGCTGGTGGCGGCGGCCCGGACCAGCGCCGAGTGGTACGAGTCCTTCCCGGCGCACATGACGCTCGGCCTGATGGAATTTGCCTACAGCTATATCACCCGGTCCGGCCGCATCGACGACACGCGGCTGCGAGCCATGGCCCCGCAGTTCATGGCCCGCTACGAGGCGTCTCGGAACACGGGAGCACGCGTATGACACGAGAGATCGCCGACCACGTTCCGCGCGACAGCGCCGGCGCGCGTGAGATCGGCTTCGCGATTCCCGCCCGCTACAATGCCGGCCGCGTGCTGTTCGACAATCTCGCAAAGGGCAACGCGAACAAGCCCGCGCTGATCGGCCCGGCCGGTCCGCGCAGCTATGCCGAGCTGTGCGCCGACGCCTGCCGTTGGGGCAACGGCTTCACCGCGCTCGGGCTCAGCCGCGGCGACCGTGTCCTGCTGTTCCTCGACGACACGCCGGCCTATCCGGCCGCGTTCTTCGGCGCGGTGCGCGCCGGCTTCGTGCCGCTGCTGATCAACACGCTGACACCGCCGGATTTGCTGCAATTCTATCTCGCTGATTCCGGCGCCAAGGTCGCGGTCGCCGATGCTGAGTTTGCGGCACGATTCGACGCGCAGGCTTGTGCCGATACCGCACTGCAGACGCTGGTTGTCGTCAATGGCGCGGTGCCGGCCACCGCCGTCGCAGCGACGGTCGCGGTCGATGCGTGGCTGCCAGGCTTCACCGATCAGCTGCCAGAGGCCGACACGCACCGCGATGAGATGGCGTTCTGGATGTATTCGTCCGGCTCGACCGGACGTCCCAAGGGCATCGTCCATCTGCAGCACGACATGGCCTATAGCGAGCAGGCGTTCGCCCGCAACGTGCTGCGGCTGAAGCCGGACGACGTCTGCTTCTCGGTGCCCAAGATCTTCTTCGCCTACGGCTTCGGAAATGCGATCACCTTTCCATTCTCGGCCGGAGCGACGACGCTGCTGCTGCCGGGCCAGCCGAAGCCCGCCGCCATCTTCGATGCGATCGGCCGCTTCCGTGCGACCGTGTTCTTCGGCCTGCCGACGCTCTACACCGCGCTCACCAAGGCTGAGGGTGCGAAGGAGGCGGACTTCTCGTCATTGCGGCTCGCGGTCTCCGCGGCCGAGGTGCTCTCGGCCGAGGTCTTCAACGGCTGGAAGAGCCTGACCGGCCTGGAGATCGTCGAAGGTCTCGGCTCGACCGAGGTTCTTCACGTCTATCTCTCGAACCGCGAGGACCGCAAGAAGCTCGGCGCCGCCGGACTGCGCGTTCCCGGCTACGAGATCGCGCTGCGCGACGGCGAAGGACGCGAGGTCGCCACCGGCGAAGAGGGCATTCTCTGGGTGCGCGGCGACTCCAACACGCCGCTCTACTGGAACCGTCCGGACAAGACCGCGGAGACGATCCGCGACGACGGCTGGATCTACACCGGCGACCGTTTCGTGCGCGATGCCGACGGCTTCCATTTCTTCCGCGGCCGCGCCGACGACCTGGTCAAGATCTCGGGCCAATGGGTCTATCCGCTCGAGGTCGAGCTCTGCCTCGCCGAGCATCCCGATATCAGGGAATGCGCCGTGTTCGCGCATGAGCTATCGGATCGGCGGATGAGCCTGAAGGCCGTGGTGGTGACCAATGGCCGATCGCACGACGCGTCGGCAATGACGAAGACGCTGCAGGACTACGTAAAGGCGAAGCTGCTGCCTTACAAATATCCGCGCGAGATCGTCTTCATCGACGAATTGCCGAAGACGGGCACCGGCAAGATCGACCGTCAGGCGGTGATGCGGCTGTGAGCCTATGCCTTCCGCCCGACAACCGCGGACTTCCGCGATCAGCCGGTCTTGCCGAGATGCTCAAGCGCATCCTCGGCACGCAGCGGCACCCGCGAGACCTCGTTGTTGAGATCGACGAGCTGCGCCAGCAACGCCATCAGCATCTTGCGATCCGCGGCCTTCAGCGGCGCCAGCATGCGGGCCTGGGCGCGATCGACCGCAGGCATGATCGCTCGGAGCAGCGCGCCACCTGTCCTGGTCAGATAGAGCAGCTTGACGCGCTTGTCCTCGGCCGACGGCCTGCGCTCGATATGACCCTTGCTCTCCAGCCGCTCGATCACGCTGCCGAGCGTCGAACGGTCGAAGGCGATCACCGCCGACAACCTGGTGGCATCGATGCCCGGGTGCGTCTGGATCGCGACCAGCGCCGCATATTGCACCGGCGTCAGGTCGAACTCGCGGCACTCCTCAACGAAAATGGACACCGCAATCTGCTGCATCCGCCGGAACAGATAGCCCGGCTTGGTGTAGACTGCGTCCATCGTGATGTCGGGCGGCCTACTCGGCATCGGCCTGACGCTCCGGAGCAGCATCGGCGAAAGCCGGCAACGCCTTCGCCGCGGCTTCGGCCTGCAGCAGGCGCGGGAACGCTGCGACATCGACGCCGAAGCGGCGTGCATTGCCAAGCTGCGGCACCAGGCAGAGATCGGCCAAGGTTGGCGTCGCGCCGAAGCAGAATGGGCCAGGCTCATGCCTGATCAGCGCTTCGCACGCAGCGAGCCCCTCGCGGTTGGCCCAGCCGGCCCAGGCCGTGACCTTGTCCTCGGGCAGGCCGAGTTCCCGGAGCCGCGCCAGCACCTTCAGGTTCTGCACCGGATGGGTGTCGCAGGCGAGCACCTGCGCGAAGGCACGGACCTGGGCGCGGCGCAACGGATCCTTCGGCAGCAGCGGCGGCTCGGGATGGGTCTCATCGAGCCATTCGATGATCGCAAGCGACTGGATCAACGCGGCGCCGCTGTCGTCCTCGAGGGTCGGGACGAAGCCCTGCGGGTTGAGCGCGAGATAGTCGGGCGCGCGCTGCTCGCCCTTGCGGAGGTGATGCGGCAGATGCTCGGCCGTGAGACCCTTGAGATTGAGCGCGATCCTCACGCGATAGGATGCGCTGCTGCGGAAATAGCCGTGCAGCTTCATCATGGCAGTCCTCCCGAATTGATAGCTCTGGTCGCAATTGACGGTAGCGGTATTGACAGTATACTGTCAATCAATAACGACATCTGATCGGGAGGCGCGCATGGCCGCAGTTTCGACCCCGGAACGCGAGGCGTTCTACAAGAAGATCGACGGCGAAAACATGACGGCGCTGTGGACCGTGATGAGCGATCTCATCACTCCCGAGCCGAAGAGCGCCTGCCGTCCGCATCTTTGGCAGTTCGCGGCGATACGCGACTACATGGTCGAGGCCGGGCGTCTGATCACGGCGAAGGAGGCCGAGCGGCGGGTCCTGATCCTGGAGAATCCGGGCCTGCGTGGGCAGTCCAAGATCACCACCTCGCTCTATGCCGGCATTCAGATGGTGATCCCCGGCGACGTCGCACCCGCCCATCGGCACAGCCAGTCCGCATTGCGCTTCGTGCTGGAAGGCAAGGGAGCCTTCACGACCGTCGAGGGCGAGCGCACCCTGATGAAGCCGGGCGACTTCATCATCACGCCGTCGATGACCTGGCACGATCACGGCAACGAGACCTCCGAGCCGATGTTCTGGCTCGATGGCCTCGATATTCCCCTGGTGCAGTTCCTCGACGCCTCCTTCGCGCAAGGTGCGCAGGAGGATCAGCAGAAGGTCGCACGCCCCTCAGGCGACAGCTTCGCCCGCTATGGCCACAACCTGCTGCCGGTCGACGCCAAGCGCAGATCGCGGACCTCGCCGATCTTCAACTATCCCTATTCCTACACGCGCGAGGCGCTGGAGAGCGCCAAGCGAAGCGAGGAATGGGATGCGTGCCACGGGCTGAAGCTGAAGTTCTCCAATCCGGAGACCGGCGACTTCGCCATGCCGACGATCGGCACCTTCATCCAGCTGCTGCCGAAGGGCTTCAAGACTGCGCGCTATCGCTCGACCGACGCGACCGTGTTCACCGCGATCGAAGGCAAGGGCCGCAGCCGCATCGGCGACCAGACCTTCGAATGGGGACCGCGCGATCTGTTCGTCGTTCCGAGCTGGCAATGGGTCAGCCATGAGCCGGACGAGGATGCCGTGCTGTTCTCGTTCTCGGATCGCCCGGTGCAGGAGAAGCTCGACCTGTTCCGGGAGGATCGCGGCAACGCCTGACACCGCCGGATCAGCGCCAGCGCAGGAGCCGCGCTTCCAGCATGCTGATCAGCCGGCCGACGGCGAGACCGAACAGCGACAGGATCAGGATCCCCGCCATCAGCTGATCGGTCTGCATCAGATTGCCGGCCTGCAGCACGAAGGTGCCGATGCCGGTCTCGGCGCCGATCATCTCCGCCGAGACCACCAGCATCAGCGCCACCGACGCGGTGATGCGGAAACCGGCGAGGATCGACGGCAGCGCCCCGGGCCAGATCACGCGGCGGACGATGGTCGGGAACGGCACGTCGAAGCTCTGCGCCATGCGGATCAGGTTGCGCGGCACCGCATCGACGCCGCTATAGACCGAGATCGTGGTCGAGAAGAACACGCCGAGCGCGATCGTCGCGATCTTCGGCTGCTCGCCGATGCCGAGCCAAAGAATCAGCAGCGGCAGCACGGCGATCTTCGGAATCGGAAACAGCGCCGAGACGAAAGTGATGCCGATGCTGCGCGCAATGCGCCACAGGCCGATCGAGAAGCCGACGACGATGCCGGTGGCGGTGCCGAGCGCCCAGCCGGATACGATGCGCACGAACGAGGCCGAGACATGCTGCCAAAGCGCGCCACTTTCGGCCAATCGATACAGGGCACGCAGGATCATCAGCGGCGTCGGCAGGAACAAGGGATTGACCAGGGCGAAGCTGCCGATCAGTTGCCACAGACCGAGAGCCGCCGCGAGCGCAAGCCAGCCGGCCCAGCGGCTTGCGGCCGGCGTGAAGCCGCCGCCCCGGAACGGCACCTTCCGGGCCTGCGTGCCGACGACCTCAGGCGGTTCGGCCGGGGAGCGTTCAAGCATTCTGAACCTCGCGCTCGGCATCGATTGCCTCGGTCCGGATCAGCCCCCAGAGCTCGTTCTGCAGGTCCAGCAGTTGCGCGCGTACTCCGGCATTGCCGCGGCTGCGCCGCGTCGCCGGGACGCTGACGACCTTCCGGATGCGGCCAGGACGACGCGACAGCACGACGATGCGGTCGGCGAGCCGCACCGCCTCCTCGAGATTATGCGTGACATAGACCGCGCCCATGGTGCCGTCGGCGAGCAGATCGACGAAGTCCTCCATCAGCAGCTCGCGGGTCTGCGAGTCCAGCGCCGACAACGGCTCATCCATCAGCAGGATCGCCGGGCGGACCGCCAGCGCCCGGGCAATGCCGACCCGCTGGCGCATGCCGCCCGACAACTGCTTGGGATAGACGGTCCGGAAGTCTGCCAGCCCGGTCCGCTGCAACGCATCGTCGACGGCGACGGCGCGCTGCTGCGCCGACAGGGACGTATGGAGGAGCGGAAAGGCAACATTGTCGGCGACGCTTGCCCACGGCAGCAGCGCGAAGTCCTGGAACACGAACGTCAGGGGATTGAGGCTGCCGGGCGGCGGGGCTCCGCGCAGCAGCGCCTGACCTTTGCTCGGCTGCAACAACCCTCCGAGGATCGCCAGCAGCGTGCTCTTGCCGCAGCCGGACGGCCCAACGACGGCGACCACCTCGCCGGCTCCGACGGTGAATGATACGCCATCGAGCACTTCGAGCGCGTCGAAACGATGGCTGATGGTCTCGGCGATCAGGTCCATGTCAGGCGATCCCGCTGCAGTTCCTCGCTGCGCCCGCCTTCATCAATCCGGCTTCACAAGGTCTTTGGCGATGATCGCGGCCGCATCATAGCCCTGGTCCGCGAACCCCTGCGCCTGCAGCCATTTGATCTGGCTGTCGATGTTCTTCACATCGAGCTTGCCGTCAGGATCGATATAGGCGCAATTGCCGACCACCTGCTCGACCGGTAGGTTCGTATACTTGCCGATGATTTCCAGCAATGGCCTGGTCTTGCCGTCGATCGCGGCAGCGCCGTCCTTGACCGAGGCGAGCACGACGTCATGATACTCGCGCTCGGCGCGCTGAAGCGACGTCAGCAGCTTGCCGACCAGCACGGTGTTGGCCAAGGTTTTCGGCCCCGCGAACACGCCGCTGACCTGCCACGGCGTCTCGTCGCCGACCCAGCCGAGATGCTTGACGGCGCCCTCCTCCATCAGCTTGCGTGCGACGGAAACCGGCATCAGCGCTGCGTCGACGGTCTCACCCTTGATTGCCGCCGACATGTTGGACATCGATTGCAGCGGCACGATCTTCACGTCGGCGAGCTTGAAGCCGTATTTGTCGGCCAGCAGCCCCACCGAATAGTGAAAGCTCGACCCGACCTGGGTCATCGCCACGCGCTTGCCGGCAATATCCTTCGGCGCCTTGAGACCTGCCTCGTAAGCCTTGTTGCTGGCGAAGTAGCCGATCAGCGGAAACCCGGGGCGGTCACGGCTCATGCCGGCGATGATCTTCAACGCGCCCTTGCCTGCGAGGTTATACAGTCCTGCGGTGAAGGCGGTCACCCCGACATCGACGTCGCCGGTGGCCGTCGCCACGGCGATCGGTTGCGCTGCATCGAAAAACTTCAGCTCGACGTCCAGGCCAGCTTCGCGGAAGTAGCCCTTGTCCAACGCGATGAACACCGGCGCGGACGAGGACAGCCGGAGAACGCCGATCCGGAGCTTGGCGTCGTCGGCCAGCGCGGTGCTGATCGATACGAGGCTCCAGAGCAGCCCCAGGACGACGCCAACGCATCGGAACATCACACTCTCCAAGATCTGGCGACCTGCACACCCGGCCCAACGACGACGCCGACTTGTTGCAATATTTCGAGCCTGATGTCGCGCCAAATTTTCGGGAGTCGGGAGATCGCAGCCTCAGAGGACGGGCGTCTTGCTCCAAGCCGGCTCGTCCATCACGGTAACGCGTGTTGAGCTAAACGCCCTTGCAGTCGGCGGTCCGGTCCTTCCGCGACCGTGAGCTTCTTGCAGGCGCCGTGAAACGTCTCGATCCCCTTCAATCCATCCTCTGCACGGACCGACTTGGCCGGCAGGCTCGCCACGCCGAGGGCCAGCGGCCAAACGGATGAAGCTGTCTTTCTCATCGCGATCCTCTGACAAAGTGGATATTGCCGAGCAGGCCGGATTTGCCGCGTGGACCGTACGGTGGCGAGTGACGACCGGCGACGCAGCGACGAGCTCTCCTGCTGGCTCATCCTGCTTGCGCACAGGGGTGACGGCCTCAGAAGGTCTGCATCACTGGCTTCTCGCCATTGGACAGAAATAGCCCTTCAAAGCGGCCGATCTCGCTGTCGGCCGTGCATTCGATCAGGTCGGGTCCCTTGAAGGGATTGCCGTGACGGCATTGCCCCTTCGCCGTCACCTTGTTGATCGTCTTCCGACTTTGGCCAATGATCATCATATCGACCGGCGTGACGAACTTGTCCGGTCCGGGTTGCTCCTGCAGATCGCCGCGGTTCGAGAACGTGACCACGCTGCCGTCGAGCAAGGTGAAGTAGAAGCCGGTGCGCTGATCGTCATAGTCGGTATTGAGCAGCGCGCCCTTGCATTCGGAGCTGCGATCCTCTCCCGCGACGATGAGCTTCTGGCAAGTCCCCTTCACGACCACCATGCCGGTGAGCCTGGCATCGGCGCGCGACGGAGCTGCAGAGATCATCAGCACGCCGAGCGCGCACACCGACACCGCCAACACTGCCGACCTCATCGAACTCCCCTCCCTTTTATTATGACTATGCCTCAGCCTCTGCTGACGGAGAAGTTCTATTTTTGTTCTCATGTCATTTTCTCCGAAAGAGGCGCTCGGCGCGTCAGCCGGCACGCGCTTCCAGAGTCTCCAGCCACGCCGCAAACGCCTCCGTCAGGTCCTCCATGACGGCCTGATCATTCCGGCCGGAGCGCGCAGGCACGTGGAAGGCGTGGTCGGCCTGATCGATCCAATGCACGGTCGCGCGCGGTCCCAGCCGCTTCACGACGGGCGCGAGCAGCTCCATCTCCGCCAGCTTGTCGCGCGTCCCCTGCAGGAACAGCATCGGGACCTCGATCGGAGCGAGATGATCGGCGCGCGCGATGGAGGGCTTCCCGGCGGGGTGAAGCGGAAAGCCGAGAAAGGCGAGCCCGGTCACGCCTGGCAGCGGCGCTGCACTCTGCGCCTGCGACGTCATGCGCGCTCCGAACGACTTGCCGCCCGCGACGAGCGGCAGCCCCGGACAGAGCCGCGCGGCCTCCGCCACGGCAGCCCGCACCGCGGCGTGGGCGAGTGCGGGCGGATCCGGGCGCTTGCTGCCTTTCTCCATGTAGGGAAACTGAAAGCGCAGCGTCGCGATGCCGCGCGCGGCAAGGCTTGCGGCCGCCTGGTTCATGAAGACGTGGGTCATGCCGGCGCCCGCGCCATGGGCGAACACGAAGCAGGCGCGCGCCTCCGCCGGAGACATGAACAGCGCGGACACGACGCCCGCGCCGTCGATGGGAAGTGTGAGGGAACGCGGCTGGTGCTCGGTCATACCGCAGAGTGTGAGCCTGCGCTCCTTGCGTCAACTCCAGTCGCCACCGACTTTGCAGCTCAGGCCGCGGTCCGGATCGTCTGCAGGAAGTCGGCGACATTGCTCTTCAGCGAAGCGGCCTGCTGCTGCAGCGCGGCGGCCGCCGCCAGCGCAGCTTCAGCGCCGGCATCGGTCTGCCCGGCCACGTTACGCACGTCGCCGATCTCCTGCGTGACCGCCGCCGTGCCGCTGGCCGCCTGCTCGACGTTGCGGGCGATCTCGCTGGTCGCAGCCCCCTGCTGCTCCACCGCGGCGGCGATCGCATTGGAGATCTCGGCAATCTCCCGCACGGTCGTGCCGAACTGGGCAATCGCGCCGACCGTCTCCTGCGTCGCGCTCTGGATGGTCGCAATCTGGCTCGAGATCTGCTCCGTCGCCTGCGCAGTCTGCGAGGCGAGGTTCTTCACCTCGCTCGCGACGATCGCAAATCCACGGCCGGCCTCGCCGGCGCGCGCCGCCTCGATGGTGGCGTTGAGCGCCAGCAGGTTGGTCTGGCTCGCGATCGCCTGGATCAGCTGCACGATGGTGCCGATCCTCTCCGCCGCGCTGGACAGCCCGTCGATCAGCTCGGATGTCCGCTGGGTCTCGTGCGTCGCCCGGGTCGACACCGTGACCGAACGCTGGACCTGGGAGGAGATCTCCCTGATCGAGGCCGCGAGCTCCTGGGTCGCCGAGGCCACCGTCTGCACATTGACGGACGCCTGCTCGGCCCGGCTGGCGACCGCTTCCGCAAGGCCACGGCCGCGTTCTGCGACGCGTGCAAGCTCGCTGGCGCTTTCGCCCATCTCGGTCGCACGCCCGCCGACGCCGGTGATGACGCCCTGCATACCCTGCTCGAATCGACCAGCCAGATCGGACATCATGCGGGCGCGCTCGGCCTCCGCAGCCTCACGCTGTGCCGCGGCCTCCTGCTCCATGCGGCGTACAGCAAGCGCATTGTCACGGAAAATCTCCACAGCGCGCGCCATCCGACCGATCTCGTCGCGCTGCTCGCCGCCAGGAATCGGCTGGTCCAATTCGCCAGCCGCCAGCGACTGCATGCGGTCCGTCATGCCGCGGATCGGGGTCGACACGCTGGCGCCGATCAGCCAAGCAAGCACCGCTCCGAATATCACGGCTGCGGCTGCCGTCACGATGATGGTCTGCTTGGTATCTTCGACCGCGACGCCGGTCCTCGCGGCCTGCTCTGCGCGCGCCGCACCGAGCTGCTGGTTGATCCGGCTGACCTGGGTATCGATCGAGGCGCTCGCCTTGGCGAGCTCCGCCTGCTTGGCGCGCAGGTCAGTGGCCACCTTGATCACCTCCTCGAGCGCAGCCGCATCCGCCGTCAGGGCCTCTTTCAGCGCCGCAACCAGCGCCTTCAGCTTGGCATCATCGACACCCGCGATCTCGGCCTCCGTATCGGCAATCGCGAGCTTCGCATAGACGAAGGTGAGCCTGGCATCGTCGGCATCGCCATTCGACAACGTGTTGGTATAGCGCATCACCGCGATGCGAACCGCGTCGACGACGCTGGCCAGACGCAACGGATTCATCAACGGCTCGCTGCCCGCGCGATTGGCGAGGGCAACCTGGATGCCGCCCATGTTGATTCCGGCGACGGCGCCCAAGGCGTCGGTCTTGGTCGTCGCCGCGCGCAGGCGGTCCACGGCCTCGGCCGCGGCAGCGAACGATGAGCGATAGGCCGCCAGCGCGCTTCGCACCGGGCCCACGCCGTCAGCCAGCACCTTCAGCCTGCCGGACTGCTTCTCGACCTGATCGGCGAGACCGCCGACGGCGTCAATGGCCTTGCTGGCCGCATCCTTGTCACCGACGTTCCAGGTGCGGATGAATCTCTCAACCGCGCCGTTGGCACCGAGCAGCGCGGCACGCACCTGCGACATGCCGGCGTCCCCGGCCGCGCTGGTGACGAGTTCGTCCACGGTGCCGCCGATGCGCCCGACCTGGATCATGGCGAAGCCGCCGAGCAACACCAGGAAGCTCAGGATCAAGGCAAAGCCGCCGAAGATTCGTGGGCGGACGCCAATCCAAGACATCAGAGAAGACAATTTCATCGATTTGCCCGGCTGTTTCACGGAGTGGACCTGATAGTGGCGAGCAGCTCCTTGCCGAAGCGCTTCTCGAAATCGGGATCGAGCGGCCTGACCGCATCGACGAAGGTCTTGCGATCGAACGTCTCGATCACCTCCATGCCGCCCTTGCGCAGCTCGTCGAGCTTCTGCGCATCGAGCTGGGCCTGCCAAGTGAGCTCCGCAGCCGCCTTGGCGGCGGCAACCAGCGCGTCACGGTCCGCCGCATCGAGATGATCGAACATCGCGCGGTTGGCGACGAAGGCGATCGGCGCGAAGAAATGGCCGGTGAGCGTCAGATATTTCTGCACCTCGTCGAAGCGATTGGCCGCGATGGTGGCGACCGGATTTTCCTGACCGTCCAGACGACCGTCCTTGAGCGCTGCATAGACCAGCGGAAAATCCATCGGCATCACGTCGGCACCGAGCGCCTTGAATGTCATCTGGTAGACGGGATTGGGGATCACGCGGATCTTGAGGCCCTTGACGTCATCGACGGTACGGACCGGACGCTTCGAGTTGGTGAGATTGCGAAAGCCCTGCTTGCCCAGCGCCAGCAGCACCAGTCCCTTGTCGGCGAACTTGGCGCCGATCGCGGCAGCGACCGGCCCTTGCGCAACCGCCTTGGCATGCGCGGTGTCACGGAACAGGAACGGGATGTCGAAGACGCCAAGCTCGGGGACGACCGCGCTGGCGATGCCGCCGGACACCACGGCCACGTCCACCGCGCCGCTCCGGGTCGCAGCCAGCACCGCCGCCTCGCTGCCGAATGCGTTGCCCGCACGCTCATCAATGATGAGCCGCTTGCCGGCCAGCGCCTGCAGCTTCACGCGAAATTCGTCCGACCCGATCTGCTGCGGGTTCTGAATCTGCGAGTTGAAGACCAGCGACACCATTCGCGGAGACGCCGTTGCCGCTTGGGTTCCGAGCAGGGTTCCCACCAATGCCAAGAAACAAACTTCAAGCAGCTGTCTGCGCATGAAACACCGGGTTCGTTTTTCCTCGATGCACAACTACCAGCGAGATATGGTTAAGATGTTAAGACGCGATTCCCGTCTTGCCCGCTTCAGCCATTCACTCCCTGATAGTCACATGCGATACGGCCGTAAAACTACGGAGACCGCCGAGTTCACCTGTCGATCCAAAGCCTGAGGCGCGGCGCGATACTTGATTTCGATTTATCGAAAATGGTGAGACCAAGCCGCTACGCAAGAGCGGCAGGCTCGATCATCGGCGCATGGCCCCTGACAGCATCACTCGCGTGCCGGCAACCGTAGGAACAGCCATCAGCAGTGCATTGGCGACGTCCGCCGCCGCGATGGGCTTGTAGTTCGCCGGAATCAGGAAGCCGATGATGCTGTTCAGCCTGTTGCCCCATTCCTCGCCCGGCCGGCTCGGCTGTCCCAGCTCCGCCCGCGGGCCGACCAGCAGCGAAGGCCGCGCGATCACCAAGCCCTCGAAGGGCAGCGCGGTCAGATCGTCCTCGAGCTCGCCTTTCACCCGGCTATAGAAGACGGGCGAGCTGCTGTCGGCGCCCATTGCGCTGACCAGACCAACGCGTCTCGTGCCGCTCGCGAGCGCGGCCTTGGCGACGGCGAGGTTCGCGTCGTGATCGATGGCGCGGAAGGCGGCCTGGCTCCCGGCCACCTTGATCGCGGTCCCGAGTGCCAGATAGAGCTCGTCGGCCGGCGGCAGGGACGGCAGCGCGGTGAAATCCACGACATGCGCCGTCAGCTTGGGCGAATGGTCAGGCGGCGCGCGGCGGCCGACGACATGCACGCGATCCACGGTCGGGTCGGCAAGCAGGCCGCGAAGAAGCTCCCGTCCCACCAGCCCGGTCGCGCCGGCAATGATCACGGTCCGGTTCATCATGCTCGGTCTCCACTCGCGGCCCGCCGAGCAAGGTAAGCATCACCGCACAGATAGGGAAGACGGCAACGACACGCCGCCGAAGGCCATGACGCCGCAGACATGACGCCGCAGAGGGGACATGCCCTCCGCGGCGCCTCATCGCCATCCGCCTCAGGCGCCCTTGCGCCGCTCCGCCGCCTTGGCCATCGCCGCCGCAAGCGCGCCGCCGCCCGACGACTTCTCCTCACGCGTGGTCATGCGGGCCGCCGGCGGCCGTGCGCTGGTCCGCTTCTCGCCCTTCGCCGGCAGCGGATCGGACAGCCGAAGCGTCAGCGAGATGCGGTTGCGCGGCACGTCGACGTCGAGCACCTTCACCTTCACGACCTGCCCCGGCTTCACCACCTCGCGCGGATCATTGATGCGCTTCTCGGACATCGCCGAGATGTGGATCAGGCCGTCCTGGTGCACGCCGATATCGGCGAAGGCGCCGAACGCCGCGACGTTGGTGATAGTCGCCTCCAGGATCATGCCGGGCTTGAGATGGGTGATCTTCTCGACGCCCTCCTGGAAGGTGGCCGTCTTGAACTCCGGACGCGGATCGCGGCCGGGCTTCTCCAGCTCCTTGATGATGTCGGTGACCGTCGGCACGCCGAAGCGCTCGTCGGCGAACTTCGTCGGGCTCAACGCCTTCAGCACCTTGGTCTCACCAATCAGCGCCTTGATGTCGCTCTTGGTCGCCTCGAGGATCTTCTTCACGATCGGATAGGATTCCGGATGCACGCCGGAGGCGTCGAGCGGATTGTCGCCGTCGCGGATGCGCAGGAAGCCGGCGCATTGCTCGAACGCCTTCGGTCCGAGCCGCGGCACTTCCTTCAGCTTGTCGCGGCTCGGGAACGGGCCGTTGCTGTCACGGTGCGCGACGATGTTCTGTGCGAGGCTCTCCCCGATGCCCGACACGCGTGCGAGCAGCGGCGCCGAGGCGGTGTTGAGGTCGACGCCGACGGCGTTCACGCAGTCCTCGACGGTGGCATCGAGCGCACGCGCGAGCTCGTATTGATTGAGGTCGTGCTGATACTGGCCGACGCCGATCGAGGCCGGCGGTACCTTGACGAGCTCGCCGAGCGGATCCTGCAGGCGGCGCGCGATCGAAACGGCGCCGCGGATCGACACGTCGAGATTGGGGAATTCCTTCGCGGCGAACTCCGAGGCCGAATAGACCGACGCGCCGGCTTCCGACACGATCGCCTTGGTCAGCTTGAGATCCGGCTTCAGCTTCATCAAATCGTTGACCAGCTTCTCCGTTTCACGCGACGCAGTGCCGTTGCCGATTGCGACCAGCTCGATGCGATGCTTGATGCAGAGCTGCGCGAGCGTCAGCATGCTCTCGTTCCACTGCCGCTGCGGCTCGTGCGGATAGATCGTGGCGTGGTCGACGAACTTGCCGGTGCGGTCGATCACCGCGACCTTGACGCCGGTGCGGAAGCCGGGATCGAGGCCGAGCGTGGCGCGGCCGCCGGCGGGAGCAGCGAGCAGCAGATCACGCAGGTTCGCCGCGAACACGCGCACCGCCTCCTTCTCCGCCTCCTGCCACAGCCGCATGCGGATATCGAGCGCCAGCGAGGTCTTGATGCGGGTGCGCCAGGCCCAGCGCACGGAGTCGGACAGGAACTGATCGGCCGGGCGGCCCTGCCGCGAGATGCCGAAGGTCACCGCGATGCGGTTCTCATACAGCGACGGATCCTTCGAATCCTCCGGCTCGCCATCGCCGAAATCGAGCTGCAGCACATCTTCCTTCTCGCCGCGCAGCATCGCCAGGATGCGGTGCGACGGCAGCTTGGTGAACGGCTCGGAGAAGTCGAAGTAATCGGCGAATTTCGCCCCCTCGGTCTTCTTGCCGTGCCGCACCGTCGCCTTCACGGCGCCGCGGGTCCACATCTCCTCACGCAACGAGCCGACGAGATCGGCGTGCTCGGCGAAGCGCTCGACCAGGATCGCGCGTGCGCCTTCCAGCGCCGCCTTGACGTCCTTGACCGGATTGTCGCCGTCCTTCTTGATGAACGCCTTGGCCTCGACTTCCGGAGCCTTCATCGGATCGCCGATCAGCATGTCGGCGAGCGGCTCGAGTCCGGCCTCCTTGGCGATCTGCGCCTTGGTGCGGCGCTTCTCCTTGAACGGCAGATAGATGTCCTCGAGCCGGGCCTTGGTGTCGGCGGTCGCCAGCGCCAGATCGATCTCCGGCGTCATCTTGCCCTGTGCCTTGATGCTCTCGATGATCGCGGTGCGCCGTGCATCCATCTCGCGCAGATATCGCAGCCGTTCCTCCAGCGTGCGCAGCTGCGTGTCGTCCAGCATGCCAGTCGCTTCCTTGCGGTAGCGCGCGATGAACGGCACGGTCGCGCCGCCATCGAGCAGGTCGATCGCGGCCTGGACCTGGGCATCCCTGACGGCGAGCTCAGCGGCGATGATGGAGGCAAAATTCGACACGGTGTTCTTCCGAGATTCGTGACGGGGCTGATTGGATAGGAGTGCACGCGCGCCAGCGCAAGCGGCTGGCGGACGCTCTGTGGGCAACCGTGACAAAAAAGACCGGTTGCGAATCATGTAAAACGCTGCCGCGACCGGGCCATCGCGTTGCACATGAGGCGCAAATCACTGATTCTTGCAGGCTGAGGGACGATTCGTGCAGGCCACGGCTGCGACATATCTCGACGATCTCAATCCGGAGCAGCGCCGCGCCGTCGAGCATGGCGGTGCGCTGGCCACACCGGGCCCGCCGCTGCTGATCATTGCCGGCGCGGGCTCGGGCAAGACCAACACGCTCGCGCATCGCGTGGCGCATCTGCTCGTCAACGGTGCGGACCCGCGTCGAATCCTCTTGATGACGTTCTCGCGCCGCGCCGCCAGCGAGATGAGCCGGCGCGTCGAGCGTATCGCCCGCAAGGTGCTGGGCGGCAAGGCCGAGCCGATCACGGCCGCGCTCACCTGGGCCGGCACGTTTCATGGCCTCGGCGCGCGGATGCTGCGCGACTACGCTGAGCGTGTCGGCCTCGACCCTGTGTTCACGATCCATGATCGCGAGGATTCCGCCGACCTGATGAATCTGGTGCGGCACGAGCGCGGCTTGTCCAACACGCAGCGGCGCTTTCCGACCAAAGGCACCTGCCTTGCGATCTACTCGCGCTGCGTCAACGCCGACATGCCGCTCGACGAGGCACTGGTGCGGCATTTTCCGTGGTGCGCGGAATGGGCCGGCGAGCTGAAGGGCCTGTTCGCGGCCTATGTCGAAGCCAAGCAGGCCAATGCCGTGCTCGACTACGACGACCTGCTGCTGTACTGGGCGCAGATGATGGCGGACGAAACCATCGCGCGCGAGATCGGCGATCGCTTCGACCACGTGCTGGTCGACGAATATCAGGACACCAACCGGCTGCAGTCGCAGATCCTGCTCGGCTTGAAGCCCGACGGCGCGGGACTGACGGTGGTCGGCGACGATGCGCAGTCGATCTACGCCTTCCGCGCCGCCACCGTGCGCAACATCCTCGAATTTCCCGATCAGTTCAGCCCGCGCGCCGACATCATCACGCTCGACCGCAACTACCGTTCGACGCAGCCGATCCTCACCGCCGCCAATGGCGTGATCGGGCTGGCGCGCGAACGCTTCACCAAGAATTTGTGGACCGACCGCACGAGCTCGAGAAAACCGCAGCTCGTGACGATCAGCGACGAGACCGACCAGGCGCGCTACATCGTTGAGCAGGTGCTGGCGAAGCGCGAGGAAGGCATCGTGCTGAAGCAGCAGGCCGTCCTGTTCCGGACGTCGTCGCACAGCGGGCCGTTGGAATTCGAGCTCACGCGCCGCAACATCCCGTTCGTGAAGTTCGGCGGGTTGAAGTTCCTCGATGCCGCCCATGTCAAGGACGTGCTGGCCTGCTTGCGCTTCGTCGCGAATCCGCGCGACCGCATCGCCGGCTTCCGCGTGCTGCATCTGATCCCCGGCATCGGCCCCGCGTCGGCGCAGCGCCTGCTCGATGCCATCAGCGACAGCGCCGATCCGATCGCACGGTTGTGTGAGCAACCCGCGCCGGCGCGCGCCGCCGAGGATTGGACGGCGTTCGTGCGTGCGTTGGAGCAGTTGCGCGTCTCGGAATGGCCCGGGGATATCGAGCGCGTCAGGCACTGGTATCAGCCGCATCTCGAGCGCGTTCATGAAGATGCGGAGGTGCGAACCGCCGACCTGCTGCAGCTCGAGCAGATCGCGAGCGGCTATCCATCGCGCGAGCGTTTCCTCACCGAGCTGACGCTCGACCCGCCCGACGCCACCTCCGATCAGTCCGGCGTGCCTTTGCTCGATGAGGACTATCTGATCCTCTCCACCATCCATTCCGCCAAGGGCATGGAGTGGAATTCCGTGCACATCCTCAACGTCGTCGACGGCTGCATGCCGTCCGATCTCGGCGCCGGCACGAGCGCCGAGCTGGAAGAGGAGCGCCGGCTGCTCTACGTCGCCATGACCCGCGCCAAGGATGACCTGCATCTGCTGGTGCCGCAGCGCTTCTTCGTCCATGGCCAGCCGGTGCGCGGCGATCGTCATGTCTATGCCTCACGCACGCGGTTCATTCCGGAAGCGCTGGTGCCGCTGTTCGAACGCACCAGCTGGCCGCGGGCGCAGCCCGGCGCGGCGTATGCAAGCCAGGGTCCGCGCATCGACCTCGGTGCCCGCATGCGCGAGCGCTGGCGGTGAGCGGATCCTTCGCCCTCCCTGCTACGAACTGGGCCCTTGCTGCTTGCGCAGTTTGCGTCGTTTGGCGGGATCTCTCGCCGCGCAAGCGGGGCGAGGTAAGCACCGCGCTCGCCGCAGGATCTAATTTCATGACGTCTCGGCTTTCCTCTCCTTCCACTGCGCCCGAAACCACGCCCAGGTCTGCCGCGTCACCGCAATGTAGCCCTCGCCGCGATACTTGATCTCGCCGTCGACGATCGCATGCAGCTTCGGCAGCGCGTGGAACGGCACCGCGGGATAGGCGTGGTGCTCGACGTGATAGGGCATGTTCCAGGCGAGCCAGTGCACGGCGCGTGTGGTGAAGGTGGTGCGGGTGTTCTGGAAGGCGCTCCTGGTATGGTCGCAGCCGGTGTGTTCGGCGTAGAGATAGGGTCGCAACACCAATTGCCCCAGCAGCAGCGGCAGCACCCAGACCCACAGCAACAGCGCGCTGTGCAGCGCGAGCGAGCCGAGCAGCAGCAGCGCGTAGCCGGCGGCATAGGCGCGCGCCTCGCGTACGATGGTGGCGCGGCGGCCGGCAGGCACCCATGGCACCGTCACCTCGCCGGTGATCGCATGTTGCAGCAGCAGTCGCAGCCGGCCGGCCACCTGGACCAGGCCGGAATAGGCAATCGCGAGTTGCGTCTCCGAGCGCGGCTTGGGGCCGACGATCAGCTCCGGATCGCGCAGGGGATCCTGGGTGTGGCGGTGATGCTCCCAATGGAACAGGCAGTAATATTCATAAGGCAGTCCGATCAGGAAGCCGGAGAGATAGCCGACCGCGAGGTTGAGCCTGCGGCTGTCGAAGGCGGTCTTGTGCGCGGTCTCGTGCACCGCCATGAACAGGAACGCGATGAGCACGCCCTGCACCGGCAGCAAGGGCAGCGTCCACAGCACACCATGCGTCGATGCGATCGCTCCGATCAGCGCACCCACGCCGATGATCGCGCCGTAATGGCTGAGCGTGCGCAGCGCGCCCTGCATGTTGGAGCGCGTGCAGAGCTGCTGCAGCACCGGCGGTGTCAGCAGCTTCGGACGGGGCGCGAATTCGTCGGTGGGCACGTCGGTCATGTCGAACTCGGGTGTCAGCTCTGGAGAAGGGCGGAGACGTTGGCGTTGATGAAATCGCGGTCCGCCGGGATGCGGATCGGATTGCCCGCGCGGTGGCCGTGGATCGAGGGGATCGGCCGCAGCGCCGCGGAGCGGGCGTTCACGAGCTTGGGGAGTTCTCGCTCGTTGTCGCGCCAATCGAAGTAGCGGTCGGTCTGGCCCGGCATCAGCAACATGCGGGCGGTGATCGCGCCGAGCGCCCGATCCAGATCGCCGCCGAACGCGGCGCAGTTGCTGATATCGCCGCCCTGCCAGATCGCGATCTGCGCCAGCAGGTTGTCGGCATCGCGATGCGCGAAGGCCAAGTCCCAGGTGGCGGCGAGATAGTCCTCCTGCGAGCCAAAGCCCTGCTCGCGCCAGACCTCGTCGCGGTAGAACTCGTAGGACATCGCCCAGCCCGCATAGATCCGCCCCATCGCACGCAGGCCGGCCACCGGCTTCTCGGCGAAGCGGCCGTTGCGAAACGCGGGATCGGCCATCAGCGCCGCCTTCACCGCGTCGAGAAACAGGTGATTGTAGGGCGAGCAGCGCGCGCTGCCGCACACCACCGCCGCACGCTCCACCATGTCCGGATGACAGGCGGCCCAGTGATAGGCCTGCATGCCGCCCATCGACCAGCCATAGACCAGCGCGATCCGGCTGATCCCGAACTGCTCCTCAACGAGCCGGCGCTGCACCGCGACCGCGTCGTGATAGCTGATGGCCGGAAACGGCGCGTCGCCGAACAGCTCGCGCGTATTCGAAGGCGACGACGACAGCCCGTTGCCGAACAGGTTGGGAATGATGACGAAGTAGCTGCTCGGATCGAGCGCGCCGCCGGGCGCGATCATCCATTCGATGTCGATATGCTGGGCACCGAACGAGGTCGGATAGAGGATGACGTTGTCCTTGGCCGCATTCAGCGTGCCGTAGGTCTTGTACGCGAGCCGCAGCGACGGGAACGTCACGCCCGACTGCAACACGACGTCGCCCGCCTCGAAGATCTGATAGTCGCCGCCTGCCGTCATGCGCGTGTGTCCGGGTGAGAGGTGCCTTGAGCCTACGTGATGCGTCACCGGCTCACACGCCCATTTTTTGGCATGGCATGACCGCGCAAGAGGCGCGGGCGGCAATCGCATCAGCCGAGGCCATGGGTTCGCATTCTCGCGGCCTCTCAAGCCCGAGCTCTGTCCGGATCGCCTGCCCTCTGAAACGTGAGGGCGCAGGGAAGACCGGGAGCTCGCCGCCCCCATGGCCCGCCTGCGAAAAAAAGTGCAGGCGGCAGGAACCACAGGTTCGGCTGGGACATCCCGGCCTTCCCTGCGCGATGGTCTTAACAGCTGCTTCGCGCTCTCCCTGGGGACCGGCTGTGTTGCCCCCATCGTCGGCGTGATGCGCTTCCGCACCATCATCCGGCTTGACCTCAGCATCGGGAGGCCAGGACCACGCGACTTGACTGTCCGCATCGGATCGTTCGTCGGCGCGACACCGCGCTGCGACCCGCTACGGCCACCGCATCCCCGCCTCGCGTCTCGTGACGACCGCGCGTACGCCCCTCATCGATGAGGCAGGATGGACGCAGTAGAGCACACTTTCGGTAAAAACGAAAGAAAAATATTCGAGCGCCGAAAGTGTCTCATTCCAGACCATTTGAGCCCCGGTCATTCCGGGGCAAGGCCGCCGGCCTTGAACCCGGAATCTCGACATTGCTTTCCTCACTTCGAGATTCCGGGTTCAATCGCCAACACGCAGGCGCTTTGCGCCTGCGCGCCGACGATTGCCCCGGAATGACGGTGGACACGAAGAGCTTGTCGAAACCTTGTGTTTCGCGTCAGCCGCTTGCAATCCGGCTACGCCCCTTCCAGCTGACGAGCAGAGGCCGTATGACGGCCCGACGCAACGGAATGAGACATGAGCACAGCGATCGAATTCGGCCTGGACACGTTCGGCGACGTCACCCGCAACGCGGAGGGCGCGATGGCCGCCCATGCCCAGGTGATCCGCAACGTCGTCGAGGAGGCGGTGCTGGCCGACCAGCTCGGGCTCGATTTCATCGGGCTCGGCGAGCACCATCGCGGCGATTTCGCGATCTCGGCGCCGGAGGTGGCATTGGCGGCGATCGCCGCGCGCACCACGAAGATCAAGCTCGGCTCGGCGGTGACGGTGCTGAGCTCGGATGACCCGATCCGCGTGTTCCAGCGCTTCTCGACGCTCGACGCGGTGTCGAACGGCCGCGCCGAGGTCATCCTCGGCCGCGGCTCGTTCACCGAGTCCTTCCCGCTGTTCGGCTTCGATCTGAAGGACTACGAGGCGCTGTTCGAGGAGAAGCTCGATCTGTTCGTCAGCCTGCTGCCGCAGCAGCCGCTGACCTGGCAGGGCCAGTTGCGCCCGCCGCTGAGGGATCAACTGGTCTATCCGCCCGTCGAACATGGGCGGCTGAAGGCCTGGATCGGCGTCGGCGGCAGTCCCGAGTCCGTGGTGCGCGCCGCGCATTACGAGCTGCCGCTGATGCTCGCGATCATCGGCGGCGACCCGAAACGGTTCGCGCCCTATGTCGAGCTGTACCATCGCGCGCTCAAGCAGTTCGGCCGCGAGACGAAGCCGATCGGCGTGCATTCGCCGGGCTATGTCGCCGACACCGACGAATTGGCGCGCGAGGAGCTGTGGCCGGACTACAAGACCATGCGCGACCGCATCGGCCGCGAGCGCGGCTGGCCGCCGATGGGCCGCGACGAGTTCGTCCAGGAGGCCGATCGCGGCTCGCTCTATGTCGGCTCGCCGGAGACCGTGGCGCAGAAGATCGCCGCGACGATCAAGGCGCTCGGCCTGTCGCGGTTTCAGCTGAAATACTCAGCCGGTCCACTGCCGCACGCCAGGCTGATGCGCAGCATCGAGCTGTATGGGCGGGTGGTGGTGCCGAGGGTGAGGGAGTTGCTGGAGGAGCAGTAGGCTGCCTACGCGGTCCGTCACCATGTCCGCAACCGCGCCTGGCTCTTGCATCACGGGACCTGGATCAAAGGCGCGACCAAAACGGCTCGTTCAGGACAATCCAAGCGAGCCGGTTAATAGAGCCTTCGTGACACGCATCGTAAGCTCGACGTCGCGCGTGCCTGCTCCGATCAAGGGGGCGCAATCCGATCGGCTGCCCGGAGGCGGACGACAAACTTGCAAGCCTGGGGACGAACTGATGTTGCTGAAGATCATCGCGGTGGTTTACGGACTCTGGTTCGTTCAGGCCGCCTTGGAGCCCGGCTTCTACGATACGCCGTCTCACATGGTGAGCTCGACGCTCGCGCTCGGCGGATTGATCGCGCTTTTCGATCACGCCTTCGGGATGGGCTGGCTCTCCGCCAACATCTGGCGGATCGTTGCGCTTGTCTACGTCGCCGACGGCCTGGTCCACGTCGTCCCCAGCGCCAAGGGTCTGATCGAGGCGCAACGTTTCGAGGTGCTGGCGGGCGCTGCGGCGATCAGCTTCGTTTTCCAACTCCCGATGCTCTTCAGCTTGTGGCGATTGTCGTTTCCGTCCACGCGCTCGGATCAGACCGGTCCCGCACGCATGGCCATGCGATAAGCGTCAGGCCCTGTAAGCCTTCGACGTCGCTCACCGCCTCATACCTGCCCGGGCAACAACGGCCCGCGCTCACCTGCCGCCAGCCGCGCAAGCTCCCCGGCCGTCCGCGCCAGCACGCCATCCCACGCCATCGGCTGCCCCTGCCTGAACAGCCGCATGGTCGGATACCACGGGGTGACGGCGCGGTCGCGCAGCCAGCGCCAGTCGAGCGCATAGGGCAAGAGCACCCAGACCGGGCGGCCGAGCGCGCCGGCGAGATGCGCCACCGACGTGTCGACGGAGATGACGAGGTCGAGCGCGGCAACGGCGGCCGCGGTCTCGGCGAAGTCGCTCAGCAGCGGCGCGAGATCAATGACGTCGGTGCCAAGCTCGGCGAGCCCTAGCGCATCGTCCGGCCGCGGCTCCTTCTGCAAGGAATAGAGCTGCACGCCCGGCATCACCAGCCGCGGCAGCACCGCCTGCGCGGTGAGCGAGCGCTGGCGGTCGCCCTTGTGCCTGGGATTGCCGGCCCAGACCACGCCGACTTTCAACGACGGCGCGCGCCCGAGCACGTTGCGCCACGCGGCCACCTTGATCGGATCGGCCGCAAGATAAGGCACCTCGGCCGGGATCGTCTCCAGCGTGGTGCCGAAGATGCGCGGCAGATCCATCAGCGGCGCCTGCAGGTCGAATGGCGGCAGCGGCGCGCCGCGCGGCACCACCGTCACGCCCTCCAGACAGCGCAGCAGCGGCGCGATCGCCGGTTGCACCTGCAGCACGATATTGCCGCCCATCGTCTTGACGCGATCCATATAGCGCACGAATTGCAGCGCATCACCGATGCCGTATTCGGCGAACAGCAGCAACGTGCGTCCCTCAAGCGGCTCACCCTGCCATTCCGGCGCGCCGAAGCGCGGCATGCCCGCGGAGAGATCAGGACAGTCGCGGCCCCAGCGATGCTCGGCAAAGCCGTTCACGAGGTCGCCGCACATCAGCAGGAAATGCGCGTGATTGTAGCGCGCGAGCGCGTTGTCGGGCGCGAGCGAAATCGCGTGATGCGAGGCCGCCAGCGCGGCGTCGATGTCGCCGGCATTACGCAGCGCCACCGCGAGATTGGCGTAGCCCTTGGCATAGGCCGGATCGGCGGCGACGGCGCGGCGATGCGCCGCGACGGCATCATCGATCTCGCCGCGCAGCTCATGGATGATGCCGAGGTTGGTATGCGCCGGGGCGTGATCGGGCTGCAGCGCCAGCGCGTGCTCGCAGGCGGCAATCGCCGCATCGAGCTGGCCTGTCCCGCACAGGCAGGCGGCGAGATTGCTGAGCACGACCACATCGGTGGGATCGAGCGCCGCGGCGCGGCGATAGGCCTCGACGGCCTCGGCCGGGCGGCCGGCCTCGTGCAGCGCGTGCCCCAGCAATCGCGCGGCCTTGGCATCGCCCGGCGCAAGATCGCCGGCGCGGCCGTAATGGATCGCGGCGTCAGCGTAGGCGCGCTGCTTGTAGAGCACGTCGCCGAGGGCGAGGTGGAGGCCAGCATCGGCCGGCTGCGCCGCCAGCGCATGCAGATAAGCGGGCACGGCCTCGTCGTATCTGGCCTGGTCGGCGAGCACATGGGCCAGCGCCCGCCATGTGCCGGGAAAGGACGGATCGCGCTCGAGCAGCGCGCGATAGGCCGCTTCCGCCTCGGCAAGCCGCCCCTGCCGGTTGAAGGCGAGCGCGAGATTCCAGCGCGCGCGCAACAGCGCCGGATCAAGCGCCAGCGCGTGGCGATAGGCGGCTTCGGCCTCGGAAAAGCGGGCGAGCTCCAGCAGCGCGCTGCCGAGCTTGCTGTGGATGGCGGCATCGTGCGGCCTCAACGCTGCGGCGCGCGCAAAGGCGTCGGCAGCGCCGTCGCGCTCACCTTTCACCGCCAGCGCGTCGCCGAGCGTCACATAGGCCGGCGCATGGTTGGGATCGCGTGCGAACACGCACGCCAGCAGCTCCGCGCCGTCTGCCATGCGGCCATCGGCGAAGGCGAGGATCGCGGACAGATGCAGCGCCGGCAGATGATCCGGCACCGCCTGGAGGATGTCGCTGCACAGGGCCTTGGCCGAACCGGCACGCCCGGCATTGTAGTGATCAGCCGCCTCGATCAGCAGCCGCTCGACGGCAACAGCCCCCATGATGTCCTCAACCTCTCGCACTCGGATGCAGAGTTGAACGTGTGGCAGCGCGATTCCAGGCGAGACTCGGGGCCGAGCCGGCTCAGCCTGCCGCCACCTCCATCCGCACGGCCGCCTTGCGGGCGCGCTCGACGTCGGGCGTGCGATAGGCCGCCTCCGGAATGGTGCCCAGTCGCGACTCGTGAAGGCGCGCGCCCAGGCCATAGAACTGCTGGAAGCTCATGATCAGCGGCCGCCATTTGTCCGGGTCGATGCGGTCACGCGTGCCGTCCATCAGGATGGCCTCGTCGACATGGACCCGCTGCACCCGCACCTCGAAGCACTGGATGTGCCCCCTCAGGATCGCGTCGTCGTCGGCGATGCCATGCACCGACTCGATGCGCGCTTCGAGCTGGACCGCGCATTCGGCGACGCGCGGAGCCGCAACGGTCTCCGACGCCGTTGCGGTCAGCCCGGCGGCGGCGAACTTGTCGGACAGGTGGCGATAGCCCTTGCGCTGCTTCATCGCCGGCACCGGGTCCGATCCCGTGGTCTGCGCCAGGCGATCGACGGCGGCGACGAGATCGACCGACGGCAGGTTCAGCACGCACTCGCCGGTGCGGCGCATGTTCTGCGGCGTCTTCGATCCGGCGGCGAGGCCCAGCATGCAGCGCCAGCCGAGCCAGAACGCCGACGACATCGGCGCGAGGTTGAAGCCGCCGTCCTCATTGACCGTGCTGATGAGGACGACCGGCGTCCCAAAATAAAGGATGCCCGGCTCGATGGTCGTGTGCATGGAAAGCTCTCCAGGGTGATGCATCTCGGCGGCGATTGCGCGCCGCACGGACGGGGCTCAGGCCGCCGTCTCACCCGGAGAAGTTCCTCGATGGCAGCGAACCGCTCCACCCGATTCCCGAACGGGCCGGATCACGCGTGCGCCGGGCTTGATCTGGAGAGGTCTGCGCGCGCAAGGCTGCGGCAGTTGGCGATCCCGGCATGACTCGAACATGCGACCTACGGTTTAGGAAACCGCCGCTCTATCCAGCTGAGCTACGGGACCGGAGCCTGCACCGAAGTGCACCTGCTTCGCCGCCTCCATAGCAGACCCGGCCACCGACCGGAAGCCTCTCCGGTCGTCGCCTGAACCGGACGGCCGGCCGTGGCACAACGACGCTCGGGTCCTGTGAGGGGAAGACGGCGGGAACGCGGCCGCGTGATCCCGGTTGAGGCGGGGCGCCTACCGATCACAGGCCCGTAGGGAGGGGTGGTTTGACTATCCGGAAGGCAGCCGATGGTCTAAGAGAACGGCGCCGATCCGGACCCCGGCCTTGGGATCGCCGTATTGGTCGTGCCTGAGCGCGTCACGCGGCCGGGCCAGCCGCCTGCCCATTTCAGCCGAGGGAAACAGACAAGTCGATGCTCATCCGATCGGTCATTTCAGGCGCGCTCGCAGCTCTGCTCTCCGTCGCCGCCGCAAGCGCGCAGGATACCCGCCATCTGCTGGAGTCCAAGGAGTCGCTCTACAACAACATCTATGTCTACGAGCAGGCGCCCTACCGCAGCATGACCTTCGGTCACAACCGGCGCATCTATACCGAGAGCGTCTACAACACCCGCGACGAGCTCGATCTGCCGGTCGACTATACCCGCTTCATGACCGCGAGCGTGATGTATGCCAAGGACGTCCGCTCGATCCTGGAGATCGGCTTCGGCGGCGGCCGCACCGCCTGGTACCTGCACCGCTCCCTGCCCAAGGTGCAGGTGACCTCGGTCGAGCTCGATCCGACCGTGCTGGAGCTCGCCAAGAAATATTTCGGCATCAAGGAGGAGCCGAACTTCCACGTCGCCAACCGCGACGGCCGGCTGTTCGTGCAGGAATCCAAGGAGCGCTACGACATCATCCTGATCGATGCCTATCGCGGCCCGTTCGTGCCGTTCCATCTGCTGACCAAGGAGTTCTACCAGCTCGTCAAGGACCATCTCGCCGAGGGCGGCGTGGTGGCGCAGAACGTCGAGCCGTCGACGATGCTGTTCGACGCCGCGGTCAAGACCATTCACAGCGTGTTCCCGCAGGTCGACTTCTACGAGGCCGGCGGCAACATCGTCATGGTCGGCTATCTCGGCGACGAGCGGAAGCCCGAGGATCTCGCCGCCATCGCGCAGGAGCGCGACAAGGAGTTCGGCTTCCGCTACAAGCTTGCCGAGATGCTGGCGCAGCGCAAGCGCATCGACATCGACGGCGGCCAGGTGATCGATGCGAACGCCAAGGTGCTGACAGACGACTTCGCGCCGGTCGAGGCGCTGAAGAGCATCGAGCGCCACAACAGGAAGCTGCCGTGAGCGCGCCGGTGTCACGCTCGGGCCTGCTGGCGATCTATCTCTGCTCGTTCCTGGTCGGCTGCGTGCTGATGGGCTTCGAGATGCTCGGCAGCCGCTATCTCAACCCGTATTTCGGCAGCGGCATCGGCGCCTGGGCCAGCCTGATCTCGACGGTGCTGTGCGCGCTCGCGATCGGCTATTTCGCCGGCAGCGCCATCGTCGACCGGCAGCCGACGACGCGCACCATCGGCACCATGATCCTGATCGCCGCCGCCTACATGGCGCTCGTGCCGGCGACGGCCGACATCGTCATGGCCGACATCCTCGACACGGTCGGCGACGGTCCGGCGGCCACGCTGATGGCCTCGACCGCGCTGCTGCTGGTGCCGCTGACCCTGCTCGGCACCTTCTCCCCGATCGCCGTCAGCCTGTTGACGCGCTCGGCCGACGAGGCCGGCCGCGTCGCCGGATTGGTCTACGGCGTCTCGACCATCGGCAACGTCGTCGGCACGCTGGTCACGACCTTCGCGCTGATCCCGACGATCGGCTCGCGCGCGATCACCTATTATTTCGCGGTGGCGCTGGCTGTCTGCGCCGGCATCCTGTTCATTCCGTTCGGCAAGAAGACGTCCTGATTTTCATTTTGAAGAGCTTCTCGATGACTGAGTTCTGGCCTCGCCTGACCGCTACGGTGGCAATGGCGGCATTGCTGTTTGCATCCCCCGCGGCACGCGCCGCAGAGGTGCAGATCGAGCTCTGGGACGGGCAGCGCGCGATGGCCCATATCGCGGACCTGCTGAAATTCACGCCGCGCTCGATGGGCGAGCCGGGACATCAGAAAACGATCGACTACATCAAGGCGGCGATGGCCAAGAGCGCGGCGGACGCGGTGCTGACGCAGAGCTTCACCGCCAAGGGCGACGACGGCAAGACGATCCCGCTGACCAACATCATCGCCCGCTTCCAGGCGCAGAACCCGCGCCGCATCATCGTCGCGACGCATTACGACAGCATCGTCAAGGCCTATCGCGACCCGAAATCGCCGGACGCACCGATGCCGGGGGCCAACAACTCCGCCTCGGCGGTCGCGCTGCTGCTGGAGACCGCACGCGTGCTGTCGCTGTCGCCGAAGCCCGACGTCGGCATCGACATGATCTTCTTCGACGGCGAGGAGGGGCCGAAATCGCTCGGCGCCGGCGATCCGACCTGGCGTCCGCTGGGCTCGCCGCATTTCGCGGCCAATCTGAAGACCTATTATCCGGCGCACAAGCCGGAGAAGGCGGTCGATTTCGACATGGTCTGCGACAAGGATCTCAAGCTGCAGCCGGAGCCCTCGTCGCTCGGCTCGGCGCTGCCGGAGCTCAAGAAGTTCTGGAGCATCGGCAGCCGTATCGCGCCATCGGCGTTCTCGCCGGAGCCCACGGCGTATCCGATCAGCGACGACCACACGGCGCTGCAGCAGGCCGGGATTCCGAGCTTCCTCGTCATCGACTTCGACTACGAGCCCTATTTCAACACCACGCAGGATACGATCGAGCAGTGCTCGGCGCAGAGCCTGGAGACCGTCGGCCGCACCCTGCTGCGCTACCTCTATACGCCTTGATACGCCCGAGCTGCGGCAGGCGCCGCGCTCACGCCGCCCGCGCCCGTGCCTTCAGCGGATCCGACGCGACCTCTGATGCGCGCGCCAACAGGCCGGGCACGAGCGCTTCGGCCGCCTCAGCGCCCGAGATCACCACGGCCTCCACCCCCGCTCCGGCATTGCCGCCGCCGGCGATGACGAGGTTGCGCAGCGGAGCCTTGGCGCCCTTCAGCCGTCCCGACCGGGCCACGCCATAGATCGCGCCGGCGCTGGCGAGGTCGTAGCGCGCATAGGTCACGGGGCTGGCGTCGGTGCGGTAGACGATGTGCTGCGACAGGCCGGGAATGATGGTCTCGGCCGCCGCGACCATGGCATCGCCGAGCTGCTGCTTGCGCGCCTCGTAGTCCGGCGAGCGGCGCCACGCCTTCCAGTCGTCGCCGCCCTCGCCCGGAAACCAGCCCTTGGCCTGCTCGTGAGGAACGAGGGTGATGATCGTCATCGTCGCATGTCCGTCGGGCGCAGCCGACGGATCGAGCTTGGACATCACCGCGAGGCCGATCCCCATCGGCGAGTCGAGATGCGTGGTGGGCGCGATGTCGGGCACCATGTCGAGGCCGAGATGCACCGAGAAGCACGACGTAGCCGGCGCGAGGCTGCGGGCACGCTCACGAAAGACGGCGGGCAGATCGTCGGGCCTCAGCAGCTCGGTCAAGGTGCGGCCGAGATCGGCATTCGAGACCACCGCCTGCGCGCGGACCGTGCGGCCATTGCCGAGCACGACACCGGCGGCACGGCCGTCCTCGACCAGAATGCGCGCGACCTTGGATTTCAGATGCACCTCGCCGCCCCGGGCAGTGACCGCCTCGGCGAGCACGTCCGCGAGGTGGCCGGAGCCGCCGACCGGATAAAAGCCGCCCTTGAAGTAGTAGCCGAAGATCGGGACCATCTGGGCGCAGCTCAGCTTCTCGCTGCCGTCGCCGAGATAGCCCGACAGCGCATTGAGATAGGCGATCAGCTCGGGATCGGAGACATGGGCGGCGACCAGCTCGTCAAACGGGCGGTTCATCCAGCGGTACGCCTGCGGATGCTTGCGCGGGAAGGCCAGCATCTCCTCCAATGTGGCCGGCATGCCGGGAATGCCGCTGCGGCCCTGCCCCGTCGCATACATGCTCTCGAAGATGGCATGGATGGTGTCGAACAGCCGGGTCAGCCCGTCCGCGCTGGCCGGAAACATCTCGCAGAGCAGTCGGACATAGGCGCGCCAGTCCTCGGGCACGTCGATGCGGCGGCCGGCGAGACGGTAGGAGTGAATGACCCGCTTCCACTGGATGCGGTCGGCGACGCCGAGCCGGCGCAGCACGCTGTCGACCGGCCCGCCGGGCCAGACGCCGGAGAAATCGTGCGGCCCGGCATCGAAGCGATACAGCACCGGCTTGTTGTCGTGGTGGGCCTTGCGCAGATAAGTGTGGCAGAAGCCGCCGGGCACGACGTGGTGGTCGAACACCTTCACCTTCAGCCCGGACTCCGCGAGCAGGGCTGCCGCCGTCAGCCCGCCGATGCCCGCGCCGATCACCGCGACGTCGCACTCGGTGTCGGCCGCTTGGGTGAAGCTCGGCGCCGGCCATTGGCACTCCTCGCGCGCGGCCCGCATGCGCAGCAAGGCCTGGCGAATCGCGAAGCGCGGGCCGAAGATCGAGATCAGCGCGCCGACGACGACGATCATCGTCGTGATCCAGGAGGCGACGCCGGCCCAGCGGCACAGGCCGAGCACGAGGAACAGGACGCCCCAGAGCCCGGTCATCATCATGTTGATCAGGTGGAACTGGGGCGTCGCGGCGCTGTCGGCATAGGCCGACCGGGAATAGTCCGCGGTCCAGGGACGACCGACGGCGAGCGAAGCAAAGCTGATGAGGCCGAGCCCTGCGAAGGACAGCCACAGCGCATTGCCGGCCGTCCAATTCGGCGCGACGTCGTTGGCGATCGCCAGCACGACGAACAGCGCGAGGCTTCCGAGTTCCAGCGGCGCGAGCTGGCCCCGGGAGGCTCGCCAGACGTTGGCGGCCAGCGCCAGGCCCAGTGCGGACCACATCGCCCATGCCGGCTGGTGCCAGGCCAGTAGCGCCCAGAACACGACGAACGGCAGCAGCGCCAGCTTGACCGTGAGGAACACTTTCATGGCAGCCTCCTCCGCGCCGGACGCGGCGCAGGTTATCTTTCCATTGTCAAGATATTCATAGGAGTGCTCGCCTGGTTCCGTCAACACCAATCTTTCCAACGTCAAGATTAGTTTTGTCAACTACGGCGGGATGAAAATGGTGGAAAGGTGCTGCGTATCGTTCCGGCGCCACAGCAAGGTGCGATTCACGAGCGGCACCGCCGTCAATGCCGACCCGACTGTGGCAACCAGATCACGGAACCACGGCAAATAAAGAAGAAAGTCGCAAATTACGCAGCATTGGAGTCACACCTCGCCGCAAAATGGCGACAATCTCCCGTCATCTGAGGCGGGGAGCCGCTGAGGATTGCCGTTCGTGTACCCACCCCGCCTGCCAGTACTGATCTTTGCAGCGATCACCTGCCTGCCCGCCGTGCAACCTCCACGCGCGCACGCAGAGTGGTGGAGCCGCTCCCCGACGGATTTCGAGGAATGCGCCGACGCCGCCGAGAAGTCGGCCTCCAAGGAGGAGAAGACGGCGGCGCTGGCGCAGTGCAACGCTAAATTTGCCGGGAGACGGAAGCCGGGCGGCGGCTATGTCTATTACGACTTCATGCAGGATCGCAGCTTCGACATTGCCGGTCCCAATCCCACGGCCGAAGAGCAGAAGTTCATCGACCAGCAGTATACGCAATACCTCGAGCGCCAGCGCCACGCCAACATGAGCTCGGCGATGATGTCGCGGCCGCAAACGCAGGACCTCCAGCCCTCGCTCCGGGACATGACGGCGCGGGCCGCGATCGAGCCGCCGAAGCCGGCCATGCCGGCCCCGCCGCCGCAACGGCCGAGCAAGCCGCCGGCTTCGTCCGCGCAAGGCGGATTGCCACCGCCGACGTCGAACGTGGAGGCACGCGCCCGCATCAAGGCGGCGCAATGTGCCAAGGACGGCTGGCGCCGCGATTCGTTCTCGTGCAACTTTCCGGTCCTGTCCGAGAAGCTCGACGAACTGAAGCGGATGTTCACCGGTCCGAGCCAGACCGCGGCCGCGCCGCCCGGGGCCAAGGCGCCGAAACGGGCCGAAGCCAGGAACTGAGCCGCGCGCGACACGTTCCCCCTACGCGACCATTCTGCACGCGGCTTGTAACGCCGCGTGCAAGCCCATAGGTTTTGTCGGCGTGGGGCGCAGGAGGCAGGGTCATGGGTCTACTCGATATCCTCAACGGCATGCAGAACGGCCCGAACGGGCCGAGTCATCCGACCACGCAGAAGAGCGGCGGCATGTCGCCGATGACGATGGCGATCCTCGCTTTGCTGGCGTGGAAAGCGGTGAAGCATTTCTCGCAGAATGGGCAGCAGCCGAACGCGGCGCCTGCGCCGGTCCCGCCGCCCCAGCCGACCGGGAATCAAGGCGGTGCGCTTGGTGGCGGATTGAGTGGCGGCCTCGGCAACATCATCGCCGGCGGCCTGGGCGGACTGCTGGCGGGCGGCGCGGCCGGCAGCGTGCTGTCGGGCGGGCTCGGCGATCTCCTGCGCCAGTTCCAGGACAAGGGCCATGGCGACACCGCGAACTCCTGGGTCTCCCCCGGCGAGAACAAGCCGATCTCGCCCGGCGATCTCGCCAATGCGCTCGGCGCCGATCAGATCGATCAGCTCACCGCGCAGAGCGGGCTGTCGCGCGAGGAGCTGTTGAACGGGCTGAGCCAGTACCTGCCGAAAGTGATCGATCAGCTCACGCCGGACGGGCGGCTGCCGACCGAGCACGAGTTGGCGGGCCGGATCTGACGCTCCGCGATCGCTGACGGGAAGGACGACACTCATGCTGCACATTCTGATCGTCGGGCTGGTCGCCGGCTTCCTGGCGCGGCTTCTATCGCCGGGTCCCAACAATCCCTCCGGCTTCATCCTGACCATCGTGCTCGGAATCCTCGGCGCGTTCCTCGCCACCGCCATCGGGCAGGCCATCGGCCGCTACGGCCCCGACCAGGGCGCGGGCTACGTGACCGCGACCCTCGGCGCGGTCGTGGTGTTATTCATCTGGAACAGGCTGGTCGCCAGCGGCACGATCCGCGATTTCAATCGGTAACCGCCTCACGCCACGTCATTGCGAGCGACCACAACGGCCGCTCGCCATGACCATTTCACCCCAACAGATGCATCCCCGCATCCATGCGCACGACCTCGCCGGTCATGTGGCCTGATGCCGGACTCGCCAGGAACGCCACGAGCTGCGCGATATCTTCGGCGGATGAAGCCGCGCGCAGCGGCACCCGCGCCACCACGGCATCGCGCACCTGCTTGGCACCGGCCTCGCCGCGGCCCTTGGTGAACCACGGCGTATCGATATAGCCGGGGCAGACGGTGTTGATGCGGATCGCAGGCGCCAGGGCGCGCGCCAGCGACAGCGTCATCGTGTTCAGCGCGCCCTTGCTGGCGGCGTAGGCAACCGACGAGCCGACGCCGCTGATGCCGGCCACCGACGAGACGTTGACGACCGCGGACGCACGCGCCGTCGCCTTGGCCGCCGCTTCCAGCAGCGGCCGCGCGGCGCGCACCATCTGGAAGGGGCCGATGGTGTTGACCGCAAAGATGCGCTGGAAATCCTCGGCCGAAAGGCCGTCGAGCTGATCGTGCGGTACGTGCTTGGTGGTGCCGGCATTGTTGACGAGCGCATCCAGCCGGCCCCAGGCCGCAGCGGCGGCGACGATCTTGCGGCAATCCTCGTCGCGCGACACGTCGCCTTGGATGACGACGACCTCGGCACCTTCCTTGCGGCAAAGATCGGCGGTCTGCTCGGCCTCACTCTTGCTGTTCGAATAGTTCACGACGATGCGCATGCCGGCCTTCGCCAGCAGCAACGCGGTCGCGGCTCCGAGGCCGGACGCCGAACCCGTCACGATCGCGCACAGACCTTCAGCCATTCCGCACCTCCCTGTTTGCTTTGCTTCTTCTTAGCCAACATCGCTGCATCTGCAAAATCGGCACAATCTCCGCAGCGCGGAAATCGCTCGCCTCCATGCGGCGAGCGGACGGGCCCCTGCAGCGGGCTACGCTTGTCAGGACCGTCGCTTGCGCTCATCATGCCGGCAAAACATCGCCGGCGCGCGCAGGACATGGCGCGCCGAGACCGACGACAACGAGGGCGAGGAGCGCTGTGGCGGAAGCCGAGAACATCGTCGTTGCGACCGCGGAAAGGATCTTCGCCGATCTTGCCGACCCGCAGACGATCAATCACGACAAGGACGGCCGCTGGACGGCGCCGCTGTGGCGGGCGCTGAGCGAGGCCGGCCTGCCGCTCGCCTGGGTGGGCGAGGAGTTCGGCGGCGCCGGCACTGACCTCGCCGACGGCTTTGAGATCATCAATGCCGCCGGCCGTTTTGCGATTGCGGTGCCGCTGGCCGAGACGTTGCTTGCGGGCTGGCTGCTGCAACAAGGCGGCATTGCCTCGCCCGACGGCGCCATGACGATCGCGCCGGCTCATCCGAGAGACCGGATCACGCTCCACACCGACGGCACCTTGTCCGGCAGTGCCCGCGGCGTGCCGTTCGCCAGGACGGCGCAGCATGTTGCCGTGCTCGCCCAGGGCGGAGACGGCGTGTCGATCGCGCTGGTCGAGACCGCGCGCCTGCGCATCGACGCGGGCCTCAACCTCGCCAACGATCCCAGCGACACGGTGACCTTCGACAAGATCATGCCGCTGGCATGCCGGCCGGCGCCGGCCGGCTTCGACGCCACCACCCTGATGTTGATGGGCGGCGTCGCCCGCGGACTGCAGATCGCCGGCGCGCTGGATCGGCTGCTCGCGATCAGCGTGAACTATGCGGGTGAGCGCGTCGCCTTCGAGAAGCCGATCGGCAAATTCCAGGCGGTGCAGCACAACCTGGCACGGCTGGCCGGTGAGAGCGCCGCCGCGAGCGCGGCCGCAACATCCGCCGCGGATGCGATCGCGCGTGCCGGCGCATTCGACGAGGCGGTGTTTCTCGAAGCCGCCGCGGCCAAGATCCGCTGCGCCGAGGCCGCCGAGAAGGGTGCGGCGATCGCGCATCAGGTCCACGGAGCCATCGGCTTCACCACCGAGCACATCCTGCACCGCTTCTCGCTGCGCGCGCTGGCCTGGCGCGACGATTTCGGATCCGAGAGTCACTGGGCCGTGGAGCTCGGCAATCGCGTCGCCGCGCGCGGTGCCGATGAGCTGTGGCCGCTGGTCGCCTCGCGCTGACGACGAAGGGGATTGCCGCATGACCGCACTTCGTTTCGATCCGATCCGCCTGCCGAGGGAATGCGAGGAGCTCCGCAAGGAGGTGCGCGCCTTCCTCGCTGATGAGATCGCGGCCGGCACCTTCAACCCGTACCAGCCCAAGCGCGAGGATGCCGACGCGCGCGAGTTTGCAGCCCGCGTCGGCGCGCGCGGCTGGATCGGCATGACATGGCCGAAACAATATGGCGGCCACGAGCGCTCGTTCCTGGAGCGCTACGTCGTGACCGAGGAGATGCGCGTCGCCAACGCGCCCGTCAGGCGCTTCTTCGTCGCCGACCGGCAGAGCGGCCCGATCCTGCTGCGCTACGCACCCGAGCATATCAAGATGGACATCCTGCCGCGCATCTGCCGCGGCGAGCTGTGCTTCGCGATCGGCATGAGCGAGCCGAACTCCGGCTCGGACCTGTTCGCAGCCAAGACGCGCGCGACCAAGACCGAGGGCGGCTGGCTGATCAACGGCTCGAAGATCTGGACGACGTCGGCGCACATGGCCGACTACATGATCGCGATCTTCCGCACCTCGCCGTCGACCAAGGAGAACAGGCGTCATGGTCTGACGCAGTTCCTGGTGAACATGAAATCGCCCGGCATCAAGGTGAATCCGATTGGCCAGATCACCGGACAGAAGGAGTTCAACGAGGTCGTCTTCACCGACGCCTTCGTGCCCGACGACCATCAGCTCGGTGAGATCGACGGCGCCTGGAAGCAGGCGACCTCCGAGCTCGCCTATGAGCGCTCGGGACCGGAGCGCTTCCTCGAAACCTATTACGTGCTGACCGAGCTGGTGCGCGCGATCGGTCCCGATCCGGACACGCGCAGCGCCGAGGGCATCGGCCGCCTGGTGGCGCAGCTGCATGCGATGCGGCGGATGTCGGTGTCGGTCGCCGGCATGCTGCAGGCCGGCAAGGAGCCGGTGGTCGAGGCCTCGATCGTCAAGGACGTCGGCACGGTATGGGAGCAGCAGCTGCCGCACCGCGTCCGCGACCTCGCCGCCTTCGTCGAGGAGAACGCAGGAAATCGCGAAACCTTGGAGAACCAGCTGACATTTGCGATGCAAACCGCGCCGAAGCTGACGATCCAGGGCGGCACCACCGAGGTGCTGCGCGGCATCATCGCGCGCGGGCTGGGACTGCGGTGAGGCAGACAGCATTCCGACGGTCGCGAACTGATAGCGCTGGCAATGACGCCCGGAAAGCAGAATCGGAGACCACAACCATGACCCACTTTCCTGACATCGGGGTCGAGATCCACGGCCATGTCGGCCTGATCGAGATCCGCCGGCCGCCGCTCAACTTCTTCGACATTTCGCTGATCAACCAGATCGCCGACGCGCTCGAAGGCTTCGACCGCGACATCGAGATCCGCGCCTCGGTGCTGGCGGCGCAGGGCAAGGCGTTCTGCGCCGGCGCCAACTTCACCGATCCGGCGCGCCAGGCGCAGGAAGCGGCCGGCGCCAAAGGCGATCCGGCCGACAGCCTCGGGGCGATCAACCATCTCTACATGCAGGCCGTGCGGATTTTCCGCTGCAAGAAACCGGTCGTCGCCGCCGTGCACGGCGCCGCCATCGGTGGCGGGCTCGGCCTCGCCGTCTCGGCCGACTTCCGCGTCACCTGTCCGGAAGCGCGCTTCTCCGCCAATTTCACCAAGCTCGGCTTCCATCCCGGCTTCGGGCTGACGGTGACGCTGCCCGAGCTGATCGGCAAGAACAACGCCGAGCTGATGTTCTACACCAGCCGCCGTGTCACCGGCGAAGAGGCGCTGAAGATGGGGCTCGCCAATGAATGCGTGCCGCAGGACCAGGTGCGGACAGCCGCGATGAAGCTCGCCGCCGAGATCGCCGAATGCTCGCCGCTCGGCCTGCTGTCGACCCGCGCGACGATGCGCGCCAGCCTCGCCGACCGTGTGATGGCAGCAACCGAGCACGAGCTCGCCGAACAGACCCGGCTGCGCGCGACCGAGGATTTCAAGGAAGGCGTCAAGGCAACGGAGGAGCGGCGCTTCGCGAACTTCAAGGGGCGGTGACGAGCCTCGAGCTTCCAACGTCGTCATGGCCGGGCCATGACGAGCAACTAACTGGCGACCGCCCCCTGCAACGCGAAGGCAACGCCGCCAATCGTGAAACAACCGCCTGAAACCGCATAGCCACGGGCGCGCGCGGCGTCGGTCACACGTGCAGCATCGGCGACGCGGAACGTCAGGCCGCTCATGAGTTCGCGCTCGCCGGGTTCGACACGGATACGGGCGTTCGGCAAGTACAACTGCTCAACACCATCGCTGCCGGCCGCCGGCACCACGTCGAGAATCCGCCCCCAATGCGCGGCGAGCGAGGTCGGCTCGGGGCTCCGCAGCACCACCTCGGTCATCGCCGTCGTCACGTCGCTGCGGATCGCGCGCGTCCAATCCGACCCGGCGGGCGGATAGGCGCCAAGCACATCGTCGCTGCCCTCGGTGTGATTGAGCTCGATGAAGGCGGCGCGGCAGTCACGCGGATGCAGTTGCACGCCGTGATAGGGCGGATGATCGATCACGTTGGCGGTCCGCACACCCATCTCGTTGGCGCGGGCGGCGCGGCCATCGGGATCATCGCAGGAAAAGATCGCCATGTAGCCGCCGCGGCCGCCGGTCTTGTCGAGGAAGCGTCCCGCCGCGGTGTCCTCGCGGGTCGGCGCAATCACCTCGAGCAGGATCGGCCCGACCGGCAGCAGCGCATTCTCCAGTCCGTATTTGGCGACATGCAGATCGCGGTAGCAGACCTCCAGCCCCATGATCGCGGTGATGTCCGAGACCACCGGCTCGAGCCGGGGCGCGACCAGGCAGATCTGACGGAGGTGGAGGTAAGGCATCGCAGCCCTCTTTGAGGAATCACGTGTTCACACAAGCCCGCGGCGTCATTGCGAGCGACGCGACGCAATCCAGAGCTCAGGCCATGACCCTGGATTGCGTCGCTTCGCTCGCAATGACGGAGAACGCGGAGCTACCGACCCTGAAACACCGGCGCGCGCTTCTCGACGAAGGCTTTCGCCGCCTCCTTGTGATCCTCCGTGTCGCTGCAGCGTGAGTGGTGCATCGCCTCGGCGTCGAAGCAGGCCTCCAGCGTCATCGTCTCGGCATTGTTGATGTTGCGCTTGATGTAGCCGAGCGTCACGCTCGGCCCCTGCGCCAGCGACAGCGCCAGCGCGCGCGTGGCGGCTTCGACCTCGGCGGCGGGCACGACCTTGGTGACCATGCCCAGTGCGAGCGCCTCCTGCGCCGTCAGGACCGGCGAGGTCAGATACAGCTCCCGCGCCTTGGCGCTGCCGAGCAGTTGCGTGAGGAAGTAGGTGCCGCCGAAATCGCCCGACAGCCCGACCTTGGCGAAGGCCGTCGTGATCTTGGCCGACTCGCCGGCCACCCGCAGATCGCAGGCCAGCGCGATCGACAGGCCGGCGCCGGCGGCCGCGCCGTCGATCTGCGCCACCACCGGTTTCTGCATCTGGTGCAGCAGCCGCGACACCTCCATGCGCTCGCGCAAGGTCGAGACCTTGGTCTCGAACGAGGGCGCGGTCTTGGCTTCGGCCATCGCCTTGACGTCGCCGCCGACGCAGAAGGTGCCGCCGGCGCCCTTGAGCAGCACGGCGCGCACCTCGGGATCATTGGCCGCGCGATGCGCCGCCTCGACCAGGCCCTTGGTCATGTCGCTGTTGAGCGCGTTGCGTCGCTCCGGACGGTTCATCGTGATCGTGAGCAGGCCGGAGTCGAGATGCTGCAGGACTGTCGTGTTGGTGGTCATGGCCGGCGCTCCTTGTTGTTTCCCGGTGTTATGTCTCCCGTCATTCCGGGGCGACACGGCGGCGTCGAACCCGGAATCCCGAGCTGATGGACTCACATCGAGGTTCCGGGTTCAACGCTGCGCGTTGCCCCGGAACGACGGATGTCGTGGCAGAGTTTGCGCCTTGCGCAGGCGCGCCCCGGAATGCCGTGGCCCCGGCCGTCACTTCTTCACAAGCGGGCAGCGCGACGCCTCGAGCGGCTGAAATGCCTCGTCGCCCGACACGGTCGCGAGCAGCTTGTAGTCGTCGGACTTCCCCTTCGATTCCGACGGCTTCTTGACCTCGAACAGGTACATGTCATGCACCATGCGTCCATCCTCGCGGATGCGGCCGCCCTTGGCGAACATGTCGTTGATCGGTGTCGCCCGCATCACCTTCATGACGGCGTCCGCATCGGTCGTCCCGGCCGTCTTCACGGCTTTCAGATAGTGCGTGACGGAGGAATAGACGCCGGCCTGGGCCGAGGTCGGCACGCGCCTGGTGCGCTCCATGAAGCGTTTGGTGAAGGCGCGGGTGTCGTCGTTGAGATCCCAATAGAACGCTTCCGCGACCAGAAGCTCCTGCGCCGTCTCGAGCCCGACGCTGTCGATGTCGGAGACGAAGGCGAGCAGCGGCGACAGCTTCTGGCCGCCTTTGCTGAGGCCGAACTCCGCCGCCTGCTTGATCGCGTTGATGGTGTCGCCGCCGGCATTGGCGAGCCCGATCACCTTGGCCTTGGAGGCCTGGGCCTGGAGCAGGAAGGAGGAGAAGTCCGATGTATTGAGCGGATGACGCACACTGCCGAGCACCTTGCCGCCCGACTTCACCACCACGGCGGTGGTGTCCTTCTCCAGATCCTGGCCGAAGGCGTAATCGGCGGTCAGGAAGAACCAGCTGTCGAGGCCGGACTTCACCGCCGCCAATCCCGTGACATTGGCCTGCGCGAAGGTGTCGAACACGTAGTGGACGGTGTACGGGCCGCAGGCCTCGTTGGACAGCCTGACAGAGCCGGGACCGTTGAAGATGATGATCTTGTTGCGCGCCTTGGCGATCTCGCCGGCGGCCAGCGCGGTGGCGGAGGCTGCGACATCCCAGATCATCTCGACGCCCTGGTTGTCGAGCATGTCGCGGGCGATGTTGGCGGCGAGATCGGCCTTGTTGAGATGGTCGGCCGCAAGCACCTCGATCTTGCGGCCCAGCACCTCGCCGCCGAAATCCTCGACGGCCATCTTCGCCGCGGTCTCGCTGCCGGGACCGGTGATGTCGGCGTAGAGGCTCGACATGTCCAGGATGCCGCCGATCTTCAGCGGCGGCTTGCTCTGCGCATGCGCCACGCCCGCAGAGAACGTCAGCGCCGACGCCAGCATGAACAGCGACGCCGCCGCGCCGCGGATGGTTCTGGTCATAGATATCCTCCCTGCCGGGCGCATCGCTACATGGCGACGGCCTCTTTGATAGTTCGCATCATGGCGTACGTGGCCGCAGGCGGCAAGCGCTCAGCACGCTCAGCAAAAGCATCGCCGGTCGCCGCTTTCCGCTCAGTGGAATGGAAATTTCGTGCGATGATGCAGCATGACGAGAGAGCGCAGGATGCGGAGCAGATGGAGGCTGATTGCGCTCGGCGCGAGCGTCGCGACCATCGCGATGATGTCGGCGAGTCACGCCTCGCCGTGCATGTTCGCCGAGCTCGGCGAAGGACACGTCAGCGAGATCATCGATGCACGCAGCGTCCGTCTCGACGACGGTCGCGAGGTCAGGCTCGCCGGCATCGAGGTGCCGCCGGAGGAGCAGCGCGCGGCAGCGATCGATGCGCTGGGCGTGCTGCTGCGCGGCCGCGACGTCGTGCTGCGCGGCGAGGACGACACTCCGGACCGCTACGGCCGGCAGCGCGCCTTCGCCTTCGTGGCCGGTGCGGACCAGCCGGTGCAGAGCGAGCTGCTCCGACAGGGCGCCGTGCTGCGCGGGATCGACCTGCCGGACCGGGATTGCGCCCTCAGCCTGGGTGCGGCGGAAGCCGAGGCACGCAGCGCCGGACGCGGTCTCTGGAAGATTGGGACCGTCATAAAAAACACGGAAAGTCCAGACGATATTTTGTCTCGCCTAGGGCAATTTACGGTTGTCGAAGGGAAGGTGTTGTCCGTACGACAGACGGGGACAACAACTTATCTGAACTTCGCTCGTAGCTGGACACGGGGCTTCGCGGTGACTATTCCAAAGCGTATGATGGCGGTATTGGAAGGTGCCGGCGTCGACGTCAAATCACTTGCGAATCGACAGGTTCGCGTGCGCGGTTGGATCGAAGCGCATGCGGGTCCGAGACTGGAACTGACGCAGATCGCCCAGATCGAGATTTTGAGCGGGAATTGACCGCTAAGGTACGTGAGTAGCGACGTGAGCCTGTCTGTTCGAAAGCGCATGACGGTGATGAACTGCGGTTCGTGGATCGCACCGGCGTTGCTGTGCCTGGGACTGGCGTTGTCCGGTTGCAGCGACATGGGCAAGTTGCAGCAGGCGACGGCGCCGATGCCGACGCCGCGGCCGAAGCCGGCGATGGTGCAGACGACGCCGGCGAGCGATCGCGAGCACGAGCGCATTCTCGCAACTTATGGCGGCGCCTATGAGGATCCCCAGCTCGAGGGCCTGATCGGCAAGATCGTCGACCGGCTGGTGGCCGTGTCCGATCGGCCCGACCAGGGCTACAAGGTCACGATCCTGAACTCCGGTGCGGTCAACGCCTTCGCGCTGCCGACCGGACAGCTCTACGTGACGCGCGGCCTGATCGCGCTCGCCAACGACACCTCCGAATTGTCGTCGGTGCTGAGCCACGAGATGGCGCATGTGCTGGCGCGCCATGCTGCGATTCGCGAGGACCAGGCGCGGCAAGCCGCAGTGGTGACCCGCGTCGTCTCCGACATGGGCAACGATCCGGACCTGACGGCGCTGGCGCTCGCCAAGACCAAGCTGACGATGGCGAGCTTCTCTCGCACCCAGGAGTTCGAGGCCGACGGCATCGGCGTCGGCATCTCCGCCAAGGCGAAGTTCGATCCCTACGGCGCGGCGCGCTTCCTGAGCTCGATGGAGCGCAACGCCGAGCTGAAGGCCGGCAAGGTGGCGATCGACCCGCGCGCGCAGGACTTCCTGTCGTCGCATCCGGCGACGCCGGAGCGGGTGCAGAACGCTGCCGCCATCGCCAAGCAATACGTCTCCCCCGAGGCCAGGGAGCATGACCGCGAGACCTACTTGGCTGCGGTCGACAACATCGTCTACGGCGAGGACCCGAGCGAGGGCTTCGTGCGCGGACGGCGCTTCCTGCATCCGAAGCTCGGCTTCACCTTCCAGGCGCCGGAGAACTTCACGCTCGACAACACCGCGCAGGCCGTGATTGGCGTGCGCGAAGGCGGCGCCCAGGCGATGCGCTTCGACGTGGTGCGCGTGCCGGCCCAGCAGACGCTCGGCGACTATCTCAATTCCGGCTGGATGGAGAACGTCGACAAGTCGGCGACCGAGGAGCTGACGATCAACGGCTTCCCGGCGGCCTCGACCTCGGCGAGCGGAGATCCCTGGCAGTTCAAGGTCTACGCGCTGCGCGTCGGCAGCGACGTCTACCGCTTCATCTTCGCCTCGCGCCAGAAGACCACCGAGAGCGAGCGCAATGCGCGGGAGACGGTGAACTCGTTCCGCCGGCTCAGCCTGGAGGAGATCCAGTCGGCGCGGCCGCTGCGCATCAAGGTGATCACCGTGCAGCCGGGCGACACGGTCGAGTCGCTCGCGCACCGCATGACCGGCGTCGACCGCCCGGTCGAGCGCTTCCGCGTTCTCAACGGCCTCGACGCCCGCGCCCAGGTCAAGGTCCGCGACCGCGTCAAGATCGTGGTGGAGTGACGGGCTGAGGGACGGATTCCCCGCTTGCTCCGGCGGGTTGATACCATGCCAGGACGGCCACACCACAACTGTCGTCCCGGGCAAGACCGGCAACGCGACAGCGTTGCCGGGCGCCGACCCGGGATCCATAACCACAAGTGCAAATGGCTTGAGCGCTGGAGCTCCAGCGAGCGTCCTTGCAGGCGCCCGGGATTATGGGTCCCGGCGTTCGCCGGGACGACAGCGGAGCAAGTGCGACCAGCGCCCCACCTTCGCACGCAGTCCATCGCCAACTCGCGAACGGCGAGCACGTCTACACCATGGCCATGAAGCGGTGCCGTCGACGTGCATCCCAAACAAAAAGCCCGACCTTTCGGCCGGGCTTTCGTAAGCAACTAATTGGAAAACGCGCTAACGGTCGATCAGGCGGCCTCGTCGGCCACGGCGGTGTCGTCGCCGTCGATATCATCGCCCTCGGCGTCGGCATCACCTTCGGCGACCGCATCGGCTTCGGTCTTGGCACCGCGGCGCGGGCTCTTGGCGAGCTGCGTCTCGATCTCCTTGACGGCCTCGGTCTCGGTCGAGTGCTGCACGACGGCGATCTCGCGCGACAGACGGTCGAGCGCCGCTTCATAGAGCTGGCGCTCGCTGTAGGACTGCTCGGGCTGCGACTCCGAACGGTAGAGATCGCGCACGACCTCCGCGATCGCGACGATGTCGCCCGAATTGATCTTCGCTTCGTATTCCTGGGCGCGGCGAGACCACATGGTGCGCTTGACGCGGGCGCGGCCCTTCAGCGTCTCGAGCGCCTTCTTCACCAGCGCCGGGTCGGACAGCTTGCGCATGCCGACATTGGCGACCTTGGCGGTCGGCACGCGCAGCGTCATCTTGTCCTTGATGAAGTTGATGACGAACAGCTCGAGCTTGGCGCCCGCGATCTCCTGCTCCTCGATGGCCAGGATCTGGCCGACGCCGTGAGCCGGATAGACGACGAATTCGTTGGTCTTGAAACCCTGGCGCTGGGTCGGCAGCTTCTTTTCCTCGACGCGCGGCGCGGCCGCGGCGGGAGCAGCCGGCTTGGCGGCGACAGCGGGCTTGGCAACAGGGGCAGCAGCGGCAGGAACGGCGGTCTTGGTGGCAGCCTTGGGCGCAGCGGCGGCCTTGGCAGGCGCAGCCTTGGCAACAGAGTCCTTTGCAAGAGTGGTCTTCGCGGCGGATGCTTTCGCGGCAGTCTTGGCAGTCTTTTCAGGCATTGCGCTTCTTTTGTTCTTAGTGGACTTGGCAGCCGAGGCCTTCGCGGCAGCCCGAATCTCCTTTACAGGAGTCCGGGCACGGCCCTTGGAAACGCTGCGGCTGGCCGCGGCGGCTTTTTTTGTACTCTTGGAAGCACTCTTTTTACGCGTTTTCTGTGACACAGCCTGCGCGCGGAACTGCCACGCCCCTGTTTGATGTTGCGGGAACCTAAAAGGGCGGCCAAAAAAGGTTACGCATGGCCGGGTTCGGCTCTGAGAATGTGCTATATATAGCACATTTGCCGCAAAAATCAATGATTTAGAGGCCGCAGGGGCGGTATTGTGACGGATCCACGAAGTTAGGGTTAAGTGAAGCGTGCCGGAATAGAACAACTCGTGCAGCGCGTCCCGCTCGCCGCAAGAGGTGTTCTAGGCCATTGTTTCCGCGTAACGATTTCGATCGGCGCGACGGCGCCCCGCAGGCCGGTGCGCGCTGGTGAACGCGCAGGTCGCGAGACGACCGTCAGTCTCCGGCGCCGGGCTTCGACGAAAAATATTTCTGGAACTTTCCATCCTCGCCGTCGTGCTCCTTGGCGTCGGCCGGCGGGTCCTTCTTCTGGGTGATGTTGGGCCAGGACTTGGCATATTCGGCGTTCACGCCCAGCCACTTCTCCAGCCCCGGCTCGGTATCCGGCTTGATCGCGTCGGCCGGACATTCCGGCTCGCACACGCCGCAATCGATGCATTCGTCCGGATGAATGACCAGCATGTTGTCACCCTCGTAGAAGCAGTCTACCGGGCAGACCTCAACGCAATCGGTATATTTGCACTTGATACAGTTTTCGGTGACGACGTAAGTCATCCAAGGCTCCGGAACGGATCGACAATTCGGCTGGCTTGGACTAGCGCAGGACGTGTTGTGCCGCAAGTGAAGCGGGGCGAAGAACTGAACCGGAAATTGCTCTGGCGCAATCGATCTGGCGCAATCCATCAGGACCGTCCGCCATCCAGATCATCGTACAGTCCGCGCACGGAGGCGGCATCGCCGCGGCGCTCGGCAAAGCCGGTCACCTTGAGCACGCGCACGCTGCGGTCGAGCGCGATGGTCAGCACGTCACCGGTCTTCACCCCGTGGCCGGGCGACGTCTCGCGCACGCCATTGATCCGGACATGGCCCGACGACACCAGTGCCGCGGCGCTGGTGCGCGCCTTCACCAGCCGCGCATGCCACAGCCATTTGTCGAGGCGCTGGCGCTCTGACGGGGTGCCGGACGTCGGCGTTGTCCTTCCAACCTATCTTGCCAACCGATCTTGCCGCTCAATCCTTGCGGTTGTTCGCCGCGAGCTGCTCCTTGAGCGCGGCAAGCTTGGCGAACGGCGAGTTGGGATCGACCGGACGATCGCGATCCCGGCCTCCGCCGCCACTCGAGGCGTAGGGCCGCAGCGCCGGACCGCCGTCGCGCTTGTCGCGACCGCCCTTGCCGAAGTCGCGGCCGCCGCGTCCCTCACCACCGAACTTGCCGCCCTTGTTGCGATCGCGGTTCTGGTCGCGCCCCTTGGCGTCATGGTCGCGGCGCGGCCCGCGCTCCTCACGCGCCGGCGCTGATGCACCCTCGGCTGGAGCCGCACCAGTCTCCGGCGGGCCCTTGCGGAAGTCCTTGCCGAACTCCTTCATCCGGTCGCGCCGGCCCTGGCCGCGATGATGGCGCTCGCGCGCCTCGCCGCCCTCGGCCGGGGTCGTCCCAGCGGCCGCCTGGCCGCGCTCGTGCTGCGGACGGTTGGGCCGGCCGCGATGATGATGGTCGTGGCGCGGCCTGCGCTCCTCCGAGCGCCCGCCCGGCCGCCAGACCTCGACCAGGACGGGCTCGGCGGCAGCAGCGGCCTCGGCCGGAGAAGCCGCGGTCGCGGTAGATCCAGCAGCAGCTTCAGTCCCGGCAGCTTCAGCCGAAGCATCGCCGATGCTTGCTGCCTCGTGCGCGACGACCTCAGCGGCTTCTGGCTGCGGCGCATCCGCAGCAACGGCGGTTTCCGCCTCGGCGACGACGCTTTCGGCAACCGTCTCGGCCACGGACGCCTCGTCCGCCGCATCCGGCGTGACGAAATCGACGGTCGGCAGCGATGCCAGGGCCGACACCGACGCGGTTTCCGCCTGCTCCTCGCCGACCGCCGCGGGCACGGCGACGGTCTGCTCGGTCACCGGAGCGACGGCGGCCTCCGCGACGGTAGGAACCTGCTCGTCGGCCGGCTCGCCGGCGACAGGCGCGAGGTCCTCGCCCGGCACGGCCTGCGCTTCTGCCGACTCAGCCGGAGCGGTTTCCACAGCAGCAGCCTCGGCAGCAGCAGCCTCGACGGGCTTCTCAATCGGCTTGGGCGGCAGGGGCGGACGCTTCTCCATGCGATAGCCGAGCGCGCGCAGGATCGAGGCGAAGTCCTCGCCGGCCGAGCCGGTGAGCGAGGTCATCGCCTGCGTCACCACGAAGCCGCGGCCGTCGAAGGCGCCGGCGGGCTTTTCGCCCGGTGCATTGTCGCGCCAGGCCAGGGCGGGACGAATCAGGTCGGCCAGCCGCTCCAGGATGTCGACGCGCACCGCGCGCTCGCCCGCCTGCTTGTAGCCGAGCACGCGATAGGCATCGCGCGGCAGCGCCTTGTCGACCGGGAACGAGGTCCGGCCCGAGCTCGCCAGATGCTGCGCGCCGGTCAGCGCGGACATGTCGACATTGCCCTGCTTCTCGGCCCACAGCAGCGCAGCGAGCGCGCGCGCCGCCGGCTTGAGCAGCGCCGGGACGTAGATGTGATAGGCGCCGAAGCGCACGCCATATTTGCGCAACGTGGCGCGCGACGGCTGGTCGAGATCCTTCATCTCGGCCGCGATCTTGGCGCGCTCGATGACGCCGAGCGCCTCCACCAGTTGGAACGCGATGCCGCGGCCGATACCGGTGATGTCCTCGGCCTTGGACAATTCGAACAGCGGGCCGAGCAGCTTCTCGATATGCGTCTTCAGCCAGAGATCGAGCCGCGCCTGCACCTTGTCACGCGCAGCACCCGTCAGCCGCTCGTCGGCGATGATGCGCAGGCGCGGATGCAGAGCGTCGTCGGCCGCGACCAGCTTCGCGACCGCGTCGCCGGTCCAGCGCACCGTGCCGTCGGCGGTGAGCACGATGTGCTCGTCGGGCGCGCTGGACAGCTTCTCGGCGCGCGCCTCGATCTCGCCGGCCAGCGCCTTCTGGGCAGCAGCCTGCAAGGCCTTGGCCTCCGAGCCGGCTTCGGCGGCGTCGGGCGCGAAGGTGAATCCATCCAGACGGCCGATCGCGTGCCCTTCAACGATCACTTCGCCGGTCTTGCCGATTTCCGTATTCAAAACACTGTTCTCCCGCAGGCGCCGCATCAATACACTGGTACGACGATCAACGAAACGCTCCGTGAGCCGTTCATGAAGGGCGTCTGACAATTTATTTTCGAGCTCGCGGGTAATCCCCTGCCAATAATCAGGGTCGCGCAGCCAGTCTGGCCGGTTGGCCACGAAGGTCCAGGTACGAATCTGTGCAATCCGCCCCGACAGCGTGTCGATGTCGCCATCGACGCGGTCGGCCTGATCGACCTGTGCGGCGTACCAGGCGTCCGGAATACGCCCCTTCTGCATCAGGAAGCCGAACACGGTGGTCACCAGCTCCGCATGGGCGGCCGGCGACAGCCTGCGATAATCGGGGATCTGGCAGGTCTCCCAGAGACGCTCGACCGCGGCCGCGCCATGCGCCATGTCGCGCACCTCGGCGTCGCGCGCGGCATGATCGAGCACGCGCAGATCCTCCGCGATCGGCGCGCGCGTCAGCGCCTCATGCCCCGGCGCGATCGCCAATGAGACCTGAAGCGCGCTCAAGGACGCGAAATCAAGCCTGGAGTTCCGCCATTGCAGCACCTTCACGGTATCGAAGGTGTGGTTCTGGAGCGCATTGACCAGCTCGGGCTCGAACGGCGCACAACGCCCGGTGGTGCCGAACGTGCCGTTGCGCGTCGCCCGTCCGGCACGGCCCGCGATCTGGGCAAACTCCGACGGCGTGAGCCGGCGGAACTGATAGCCGTCATATTTGCGGTCGGACGCAAAGGCGACGTGGTCGACGTCGAGGTTGAGCCCCATGCCGATCGCGTCGGTGGCGACGAGATAGTCGACGTCGCCGTTCTGGAACATCGCCACCTGCGCGTTGCGGGTTCGCGGCGACAGCGATCCCAGGACCACAGCGGCGCCGCCATGCTGGCGGCGGATCAGCTCGGCGATGGCGTAGACCTCGTCGGCCGAGAAGGCCACGATGGCAGTCCGGCGCGGCTGTCGCGTGATCTTGCGGTCGCCGGCGAATTCGAGCTGCGACAGCCGCGGCCGCGTCACGGTCGATACGCCCGGCAGCAGCCGCTCGATGATGGGGCGCATCGTCGCAGCCCCGAGCAGCAGCGTCTCGTCGCGGCCCCGCCGGTTGAGGATGCGGTCGGTGAAGACGTGGCCGCGCTCGAGATCGGCGGCGATCTGGATCTCGTCGACGGCGAGGAACGACACGTCGAGATCCCTGGGCATCGCCTCGACGGTCGACACCCAGTAGCGCGGGTTCTTCGGCTTGATCTTCTCCTCGCCGGTGATCAGCGCAACGGCCTCGCTGCCGACGCGATCGGCGATCTTGTTGTAGACCTCACGCGCGAGCAGCCGCAGCGGCAGTCCGATGATGCCGGAGGAATGCGCGAGCATGCGCTCGATCGCCAGATGCGTCTTGCCGGTGTTGGTGGGGCCGAGAACGGCGGTAACGCCGCTTCCGGGAGCACGGTCGGACGCGCGCTCGAAAGGCGAGGCTGCCGAAGAAGACGAAAAAGCCATTCGTTAAATTGGGTCTCGAGGCCGGCGTTGCAGGCGCGCGGGTCAGGCGCGATGGATGCTGGATTTATCGTCGTTCTGAGAGGCTGCGATCCTCACACCTGTGTCACATTGCTACGCATATAGGGACGCAGCTTAAGCTTCGGAACGCCTTGAGAACGAATCACGCCCGAATCGCTGACTCCAGCGCCTTTCCGGCTTCGTTCACCGCAACATCTCGCGCCGCGCGATCAAGGCAGCACTAGATCAAGTTTTCACGGTCTCGACAAGCAACGCTTTCGCGAGGGAACTGGCGCTGTTTTCGAGCAGACCCGAGTCGAATCAGAATCGGCGAAGAGTCAAACGGATTCACGCGAGCCGTCGTTCAGGCCGCGCGCCGGACACATGCTGGCTTTCCGGGCGGCCTCGCAATGACGGCGCCGGCTGGACAACGAGGATTCCGCCGCGCGCTACTGCGTTTTCGCGACGTGCGGCGAGGCCTGGGTGATGAAGGAGGTCGCCTCGAGCATCGCCTTGCCGAAAGAGGTCGGAATCACGACCCGGAACGGCACCAGGATGCGCGTGCCCGCGAGCGGCACGAAGAAGATCTCCATGTTGCGGGCCTGGGCGAGATATTTGATCACCGGCCGGTCCGGGATGTAGCCCGCAACCGGCGTGAAGTAGACCGCGCAGACCAGCGCCGGACCACGATAGCCTTTGTCTGCCTTGACGTTCTCCATGCGCTTGTAGTCGAGCTTGAGCTCGTAGCGCATGCGGCCGTCGAACACGGGCGCAGCGCCGCGGCACGAGTCCGGCGACAGCAGCTCGCCATTGCCCGGCACCCGCACCAGCGAGGCCGTCATCGGATCGAGCACGCCGCGCTTGTGGGCATCCGTTACCGGGATGCGGTCGGGATCGACCGGCGGCGTCGGCTCGATGGCGAAATCCTTCACGGTGCCGTTCTGCAGATTGATGCGGATCTGCTCGGACTTCTTTCCCGTGGTGGTCGAGGCCTGGTAGCTCTGCCCGACCAGGGCGCCGTTGACGACGCGCCCCTGCACCGACCCGGTGCCCGATCCTTGGGAGAAGCTCTTGAGCAGGCCCGCGGTGCCGCCCTGAGCTGCGGCGCCGTACTGATCATCCCCGATTTCGACCGCCCAGGTGCCCTTGCCGACGGGGATGCCAGCCAGCGAAGCCTCATATTGGGCGTCCAGCCGGGCCTGTGCCCAGGCGCCGTGGGGGGCCAGCAGCAGGAGCGCCGCGATGGAGCCGGCCACCGCCAGGCGCCGGAAACGGAAGAAGGCCGTGCTGTTGGTCACGTCGAAATGGTCCTGCCGATCCGCTTGTCGGGCCCCGGCCCCTGTGCCGCGCCACTGCTGTTACTTACGCCAAAAACGCTCCTGAACAACGCGAACCGGTCACATCCTGGCCGATTGTCCAGCGCTTTACGTCCGGCTCCGCTTCCGGCGAAGCCGCATCGGGCGGCCCAAACTCCCCGTGAGCCCCTGCAATCCGCCGGGCTCGACGGGCCGATTTGACGCGCCATCGCGCGAACGTCCACTCATCACGCCCGAATACGCCCTTTATGTGGTCTCCGGCGATCGGCTATGATGTTGATTGTACGACGTCTTTCGGAGAAAAACGGCCATGCGGACGCCTATGGCCGGACGCCGTGCCGCGGGCGCAAATACCGCCGCCGTGAAGCGAGGCAGCCCTGCGATTCGGCGCGTGGCTAAGGGGCCACCGGCCCCATCCCTCAAAACCTTGACGAAAAGCCGCATCCCCCCTATAGGACCGCATCTCCCAGAGACGAGCTGGACGAGTTTTGGACCCCCGCGGCCCGCCGACACAGGCGGACGAAGGGTGCGGGGATGAGAGAGGATTTACTGCCATGTCGCGGCGCTGTGAACTGACGGCCAAGGGCCCCCAGGTTGGCCACAAGGTCAGCCACTCCAACATCAAGACCAAGCGGCGCTTCCTGCCGAACCTGTGCAACGTGACCTTTATCTCGGATGTACTCGGCCGCAACGTGCGCCTGCGCGTCTCGACCAACGCGCTCAAGAGCGTCGACCACAATGGCGGCCTCGACGCCTATCTGCTCAAGGCCAACGCTGCGGCGCTGTCGCCGCGCGCGCTGGAGCTGAAGCGCGCCATCGAGAAGAAAGCGGCGGACGCTGCCCCGGTCGCCAAGGCGAGCTGAGAGAGCAAGCCGAAATCCACGATTGATGCAGAAGCCGGACGCGTCACAGGCGGGGCTTCGAGCGAAGCGAGATATCGAAACGGCCGGATCGAGAGATCCGGCCGTTTTGCTTGCGGATGCCGTGACCAGCCGACAACTCTGGACACGGCAGCCGGCGCGGGGCGACCGGACACGTCGAGTGACCATCCGTTCGTACGGCGGCGCCATTCAATCACTTCGCTATGTCCGTCGCGCGGCGCGCAACAGCGACCCAGACGAAGTGCCATAGGAACCGACCTCCCCAACACCAGCCCGATGCTCTACACTCGTTGCGGTAGCATTATCGCGGACATTCCTTTGTCATGAAGAATATTGTCATCTGCTGCGACGGCACCGGCAACGAGATCAGCGAAAACATCTCGAACGTGCTCAAGCTCTATCGCTGCCTGCGCAAGACCGACAAGACGACGCCACTCCAGGCCGTGTTCTACGATCCTGGCGTCGGCACCCTGACACAGCCGGACAGCTGGCATCGCTTCAGGGCCAATTTCAACATGGTGCTGGGGCTCGCCACCGGGTACGGCCTCGACGACAACATCATCAGGGCCTACTGCTTCCTCGCCACGCATTACCAGCAAGGCGACCGCATCTTCATGTTCGGCTTCTCACGCGGCGCCTACACCGTGCGCGTGCTTGCCGGACTGATCCACAAGGTCGGGCTGATCTCGCCCGATCAGATCAATCTCGCCGGCTCGGGCGTGATCGCCTACAAGAAGTACTCCTCCGACAATCCGAAGGCCGGACGCGGCATCACCACCGAGGTCGAGAGCACCGAGGAGGAAGGGCCGATTCCCGAGAGCCGCGACGACCAGGCCGCGCAATTCGCGCGCATCACCTCGACACGCTGGCCAACGATCCATTTCGTCGGCGTGTGGGACACGGTGGCCAGCGTCATCGTGCCGCGCACCGACCGGTTCCTCGCCCTCCCCAGCCTCGAGGAGCTCGCCTTCTCGATCGAGAACCCGAGCGTGAAGATTTTCCGGCAGGCCGCTGCGATCGACGAACGGCGCTGCATGTTCCGGCTGAAGCCGTGGAACATGCCGCAGACCTTCACGCCGAACCGCTTCAACAAGGCGCATGCTGGACCGCAGGACGCCAAGCAGGTGTGGTTCGCCGGCGTACATTGCGACGTCGGCGGCGGTTATCCCGAGGCGCAGTCGGCGGTCTCGAAGTATCCGCTGCTGTGGATGATCGACGAGGCGGTCGAGGCGGGGCTGGCGGTCAATCCGCGCACGGTGAACCAGCTCGCCTGGGGCGTGCAGCGCAAGAACAGCCCGTTCTCCTATGTGGCGCCGAGCATCCAGGGCCCCCTGCACGATTCGATGAGGCCGGCCTGGCGGCTGCTCGAATGGCTGCCGAAGAGCGCGACGTACAAGGAGTGGCCGGAGCGCAAGGCGCGTTTCGGATTCTACATTCCGAATTGCGAGCCGCGCTTCATTCCCGAGGGCGCGTTCATCCACGAGAGCGTGCTGATGCGGATCGCGGAAGCGCAGGACTACCGGCCCGTCAATCTGCCCGCGTCCTATGAGCGCGTACCGCTTCCGGTCAAACAGAAGGCGGAGTAGCAGCAACAGCGCGTTGCGGGTCGAGCAGCGTCTTCGGAGGCTCGCGCGTGGCGGATCGCCTCAGATCATGCGCAGATGGATGACGCCGTCGGTCACCTCGCCACGGGCGAACTGCTCGCGCGCCATCTGCTCGAACGCCGTGCGGTTTCGCTGCAGATAAGCGAACGCCTGATTGCGTGTGCCGAAGCAGGTCTCGAGATGACAGACCTGCCGCGTAGCGCCGATTGCAAGCGCAAATGCGATCGTCTGGCCTCCACGCTGCGTCTCGTCCTTTGCAATGCGAACGTCTGTAGCTGTCAACTTGGCCACGTCAGCCTCCTCGGTACGAAGGTCGGATCTGTACGCGGGACGCGGTTGAGGCGTAATGATCAGGCATGGATCGCCCGTGTGTTCGAGCACCAGCAACGGATCTGAAGTTCCGATAGTTCCACCGGCAGCCGACGTCGGAAGGCGAGATGAAGCAGCCCTAGCGAGCGACCTTCTTCCGCCGCTTCGGCGCAGGCGCAGCAACAGGACCCGCTTGCGCAGCTTCCGCTTCCTTGGCGAGCCGCAACACGCGCAGCCGCTCCATGTTCTTGCGGACCGCCGTCGCGCGCTGATCCCATTCGGCGCGCGCCTTCGCCCCGTCCTCGGCGGCGACGCGCTGGCGCTCTGACCGCGCAATGCTTTCGGGGGAGCGTTCTGACATCTTCTTGGTGGCCATCGACTGATCCTTCCGGAGATGCGGGTTACCGTCGAGACGCAGAAAGCCCGCTCAATACAGGATCGAGCGGGCAAACCAGCCATTTCAGTACATCCGTGAAATGGCCCAAGACGTCAGATCAGTACGATCAGACCAGCGCGAGATTTTCTGCGCTGGTTTTACCGCGCATCTTGTCCGTCTTGACCTCAAAACTGACTTTCTGGCCTTCAGCCAAGCCAGCGAGACCAGCGCGTTCAACCGCGCTGATGTGAACGAACACGTCGTTCCCGCCATCCTCCGGCTGAATGAAACCAAAGCCCTTCTGGCCGTTGAACCACTTGACGGTACCCTGCATGTCTATCTCCAAATCATTAATCGCGCGACCATCACGCGATCCTCATTCAACTGAGCGATGACTTTTGGAAATAGCCCACAGGCACATTCAGAAAGGCACAGCGGCTAATCGAACTACCTCAAGGTAGAGATTTTCTGGGGGAATACAAGGCCACGGGGCAAATATAGTTTGCCGAGAGCCGGAACCGTGAGTCGGCTCACGCTGGCAATATCAGCAAATTGCCCTTATCTTCACTGGACCATCGGTAACGGCCTGGCCATCGATGGCTGAGAGACACTCGTGCTCCCGCCTTCCGACGAAGGGGATCATCGTGTCTCGCACGTATTGTGCTCATCACATTGTGAGCAACACGTTTCATTGACGCCGCTCTGCTGAGCGCGCCGCTCCCCCGCCGCAGCGCCGATCGGCTTCGCCAACCTAATTTCATCGATAGAGATGAAGACAAGGAGGACACTTTTGCAGGTTCTTGTTCGTGACAACGACGTCGAGAAGGCGTTGCGCATCCTGAAGCGGAAGATGCAGCGCGAAGGCGTATTCCGCGAGATGAAGCGCCGCAGATCCTACGAGAAGCCATCGGAACGCAAGACGCGCGAGAAATCCGATGCGATCAGGCGCCAACGCAAAGTCGCGCGCAAGCTGGCCATCCGCGAAGGCCTGCTGCCTGCGCCGGTCAAGAAGGTACCTGCGTCGCGGCCGGGCGTGCTGCCCTCCGCGACCTCGACGCGCCCCGATCGTGATCGGCCGCGGGATTCACTCACCTCTGCAACGCCGCGCAGCTGAGCGAACGACGGCATGTCCGCCGAAAACGACGGACCCGACGGAAAGAGGCTGGCGTTCACGCCAGCTTTTTCGGTTGTTTACCGGCGTTGTCGGCCGCTTCGCGCGCCAGGCGCTCGGCCTTCAGTCGCTCGCGGTTCTGATCGAACGCGGTCTGAGCCTTTTCATAGTCGCTCCTCGGCGGCTCGGCCGGCTTGAAGGCCTTGTGAGCCTCGCGCACGGCGGCCGTTGGCTTGCGCTCCGACATGATGACAGTCCTCGTTGGAATGGTGAACGCCGCTGCGACATCCTGTCGAGACTGGCATAGCATAGGCACGGTTCAATGACGGCCTCGGGTAGACGGAGCCCGCTGTCTTGGCGCGGACCGGCTTGGACGACCACCCTGCGGCCTCATCGGGGCCCTTTCTATTATAATCCAAATACGCCGAAGATGTTGCAAGGAATTGAACCCGACCCGGTGCTCCATCGTTCCGACCGGCCGACGGCTTGCGCACAATCACGCCATCCCGTGCTTGCGGCCGGGCACGGCAGCGAGCAGCTCGCGCGTATAGGCGTGTTCGGGATTGGCGAACAGCGCCGCGGTCGGCTTCAGCTCGACGATCTCGCCCTTCTGCATGACGGCGATCCGATCGCAGATCTGCGCGGCCACCCGCAGGTCATGCGTGATGAACAGCATCGACAGACCAAGGCGCGCCTTCAAATCTTCCAGCAGCCGCAGCACCTGCGCCTGGACGGACACGTCGAGCGCCGACACCGCTTCATCCGCGACGATGATCTCCGGATCGAGCGCGAGCGCGCGCGCAATGCCGATGCGCTGACGCTGGCCGCCGGAGAATTCATGCGGGTAGCGGCCGATGGCGCCGGCGTCGAGCCCGACCATGCCGAGCAATTCCTGCGCGCGTTTCAGCGCTGCGTCGAGCGCGGTGCCGCGGGCGACCATGCCGTCGGCGATGATGCGGCCGACCTTGCGGCGCGGGTTGAGCGAGGCGAACGGATCCTGGAAAATCATCTGGATGCGATGACGCTGCGCGCGCAATGCGCGGCCGTCCAGCGCCGTGAGATCGACATCGCCGATCCGCACCGTGCCGCGATCGGCCTCGATCAGCCGCATCACCAGACGCGCAACGGACGACTTTCCTGAGCCGGACTCGCCGACGAGTCCGAGCGTCTCGCCCTGATGGATTGCGAAATTGACCGCATGCGCCGCGCGCGTCTCGCGCTTCGGACGGAACCAGCCGGTCAGCGTCACATAGGTCTTGTCGAGGCCGATCACCTCCACCGCCCGAGGCGCATCCTCGCGTGATTGACGCGGTGGCGGGTCGAACGACGGCACGGCCGCGAGCAGCGCCTTGGTGTAGTCGTGATGCGGCTGGCCGAGCACGGCGGCGGCCGTGCCCTCCTCCACCACCGTGCCATGGCGCAGCACCACGACCTGGTCGGCGATATCGGCGACGACGCCGAAATCATGGGTGATGAACATCACCGCCATGTTGTGGCTGGCCTGCAGGTTGCGGATCAGCTTGAGGATCTGCGCCTGGGTCGTGACGTCGAGCGCGGTGGTCGGCTCGTCCGCGACGAGCACGGCCGGCTCGAGCGCGAGTGCCATCGCGATCATCGCCCGCTGGCGCTGGCCGCCGGAGAGCTGATGAGGATAGGCGCGGATGATCCGCTCCGGATCTGGCAGCCCGACCTCACGCGCCAGCTCCAGCACCTTGGCGCGGCGCTCCCGGGGGCTCAGCAGATCATGCGCCTCGAACACCTCCATCAGTTGCTCGCCGATCCGCATCAGCGGATTGAGCGCGGTCATCGGCTCCTGGAACACCATGGCGATGCGGCGGCCGCGCAGATCGCGCCAGCCTTCGGCATCGACGGCAAGCAGGTCGCGTCCCTCGAAGCGGATCTCGCCGCTTTCGACTCTGACAGTATCCGGTAGCAGGCCGAGCAGCGCATGCGCGCACATCGACTTGCCCGAGCCGGATTCGCCGACCACGCAGACGATTTTGCCGGCGGTGAGATCGAACGAGACGCCGTCGACCGCATGGGCGCGCTCTGCGCCCGTCGGCAAGGCGATACGGAGGTTCCTGATGGCAACGACGGGATCGGCCATCTTCTCACCTGCCCTCGCGCGACAGGCGCGGGTTGAGCGCATCGTTCAGCCCCTCGCCGATCAGATTGAGGCCGAGCACCGACAGCAGGATCGCGACGCCAGGAAACACCGTGATCCACCACGCCTGACGAATGACGGTGCGACCGGCGCCGACCATGTAGCCCCAGGAGATCAGGTTGGGATCGCCGAGGCCGAGGAACGACAGCGAGGATTCCAGGAGGATCGCGGTCGCGACCATCAGCGAGGCCAGCACGATCACCGGCGACAGCGCATTGGGTAGAATCTCGCGCCAGATGATCCAGGCATTGCTCTGGCCGGTGACGATGGCCGCCTGGACATATTCGCGGGTACGCAGGCTCAGCACCTCGCCGCGGACGAGACGCGCCACCGGCGGCCAGCTGACCAAGCCGATCGCCGCGACGATCGAATAGATCGACGGCTGCAGGATCGCGACCAGCACGATGGCGAGCGCGAAGCTCGGGATGGTCTGGAAGAACTCGGTGAAGCGCATCAGCGCATCATCGACGCGGCCGCCGAAATAGCCGGCGATGGCGCCGAGCGGCACGCCGACGATCAGCGCAACGAGTGTCGAGACGAGACCGACCAGCAACGAGACGCGGGCGCCGAAGATCAGGCCGGCGAGCACGTCGCGTCCCAGCGCATCGGTGCCGAGCGGGACCTTCGACAGCGTGAACGGCGGAACGAACGGCCGCTGCACCATGCGCCATGGTGAATTGGGGAAGTAGACCGGCCCGGCCACCGCGATCACGATCGCCAGAACGAGAATGATCAGCCCGATGATGCCGCTCGGGCTGCGCAGCATGGTGCGCCGGAACTGCCTCATGAGGCGTACTCGATGCGCGGATCGACCAGTCGGTAGACGAGATCGGTGACGAGATTGAAGATCAGCACCATGGCCGAGGAGACCACGAACACGCCAAGCAGCAGGTTGTAGTCGCGTTGGATCAGCGCGTCGTACATCAGCCGGCCGATGCCCGGCCAGGCGAAGACCGTCTCGGTCAGCACAGCGCCGCCAACCAGGGTGCCGGCGTGAACGCCGGCGAGGGTCACCACCGGCAGCAGCGCGTTGCGCAGCACGTGGCGGCGCAGGATGACGCCATCGCGCAGGCCCTTGGCGCGCGCGGTCTTGACGAAGTCGAGCCGCTTGACCTCGAGCATCGAGGCGCGGGTCATGCGGGTGTAGGTCGCCATGAAGAACAGGCCGAGCGTGGCAGCCGGCATGGCGAGATGTGCGGCGACGTCGAGCGCGTGGCGGACTCCCGTATAGCCGGCACCGACCGTTTCATAGCCGAAGCTCGGCAACCAATCGACCCAGACCGAGAACAGCAGGATCGCGATCAGGGCGATCCAGAACAGCGGCGTCGCGTAGAAGATCAGCGCGAGCACGGTAATTGCAGTATCGAGGATCGTGCCAGCGAAGCGCGCGGCGAGCGCGCCGAACAGGATGCCGAGACCGAGCGAGATCGCGAACGCGGTGAGCGTCAGCAGCAGGGTCGCCGGCAGCCGCTCGGCGATCAGCCTGGCGACCGGCGCCTGCTGGCGGAACGAGAAGCCGAGGTCGAGGCTGGCGATGCCCTTGACGTAGATGAGGAGCTGTTCCGGCAGCGGACGGTCGAGGCCGAATTTTTCGCGCAACTGCGCCACGAAAATCTGGTCGGAGGCGCCGGCTTCACCGGCCATGACGACGGCCGGATCGCCCGGCGCCAGCCGGATCAGGAAGAAATTCAGCACGATGATGGCGAGAAGGACGATGACGCCTTTCACGACGCGCTGGGCGATGAAGGAGAGCATGAAAGGTCCGTGGAGGTCAGCTCGGCAAGACAGCGAAACACCGGAGCGCGGGGATCATGGCCGCGCCCCGGAACGCACCGCTATTTGTCGAGCCAGGCATCGCGAAAGCCGTCGTTGACGCCGATGCCAGTGGTGATGAGGTTCTTCACCTTGCACTTGGTGATGGTCGGGAACTGCAGCTCGAGCAGCCAGGCCACGGGTATGTCCTCAGCCAATATCTTCTGCACCTTGTCATAGGCCTCCTTGCGCTTGGCGTCGGTCGGCGCCGTGGCGCCCTCTGCAAACAGCTTGTCGACCTCCGAGTTGGAGTAGCCCTCGACGTTGTTGAACAGCTGGCCCTTGGCGATCGCCGAGGTGATGTAGTTGCGGGAGACGCCGAGCGCGGGATCGCCGTACTGATACAGATAGGTGAAGGCGATGTCGTAGTCCCACTCCATGATCTTCTGGTTGCCGCCCGGGACGTCAGTCGCGATCGTCTCGATGTTCATGCCGACATCCTGCAGGTTCTGCTTCACCGCCTCGCCCCAGCGCTGCCAGGTCTCGCCATAGGCCAGCGGCAGCATGCGGATCTTCTCGCCCTTGTAGCCGGCCTCCTTGAGCAGCGCCTTCGCCTTGGCCGGGTCATACGGATATTTCGGCACGTCGTCGCTGTAGAACTTGATGGTCGACGCCGACGGGCCGGTGGCCACCTTGCCGAGGCCGTTCCAGATCACGTCCTTGGCGAAGTCGCGGTCGATGGCGTACATGATCGCCTGGCGCACCTTCTTGTTGGCCAGGATCGGATTGCGGTTGTTGAGCCACATCCAGGCCAGCGGCGAGAAGAACTCCCAGCCGGCGCCGGTGACGCAGGCGCCGGGCAGCTTGGAGACGCGCAGCACGTCGAAATTCTCGATCGAGCCGCCCGGCAGCACGTCCACCTTGCCGGTCTCGAAGGCGACCGCGCGCGCGGCGGCGTCGGGAATGATCTGCCAGTAGACCTCGTCGAGATAGGGCTTGCCCTTCTCATGGTAGTTCGGATTTTTCACCATCCGGATGAAGGAACCCTTCTGCCATTCCTTGAACATGAAGGGGCCGGTGCCGACAGGCGCGTTATTGTTCGGATTGGTCTTGTAGTCGGTGCCCTCATACAGGTGCTTCGGCACCATCGGCATCGAGCCGACCTCGAAGATGCCGATGAAGGGACCGAACGGCTCCTTCAGCGTGAACACCACCGTGAGATCATCCGGCGCCTCGACTTTCTCGACCATCACGAGGTTGTTCCGGGCGCGCGCATGCGTCTGCTTCAGCATCTCGATCGAGAACAGCACGTCGGCCGAGGTGAACGGCTTGCCGTCGTGCCAGGTCACGCCGGGCTTCAGCTTGAAAGTGTAGACCTTGGCATCCGGGCTGATGGTCCAGCTCTCGGCGAGGCCGGGCAGCGGTTCGAGCTTGGGGCTGTAGCGCAGCAGGCCTTCGAAGATGTTGCCGGCGACCATCTGCGTCGGGCCGTTCTGGACCATCGCGAGCATCAGGCCGGGCGGCTCGGGCTGAATCACCGCGTTGACCACGCCGCCGATCTTCGGCTCCTCCGCTTGCGCCGCGGACAGTCCGCAGCCAATGACTACACCCAGCAGCACCCGTTTCAACATGATGAACTTCCCAAATGTCATTGCGGGCCGCGATGCATCAAGCGCGCCAAGGTGCGCGATATCGCCATGCGGCTTCTGATGTGATGCCTGCTCTGGGCGCATGGACTGTTGGATCGTCCGCGCGCAGCGCCGTAGAACGGACTCCAATACGACCGCGGGCAACGCTTTGGAAACGTCGCCAGGACCTGTGTCAGTCGCGCAATGCGCCCCCCGGACGACGCGGCTCACAGGTCGAGCCCCCCGATGCAAAGGCTCACACAATCGCGATCGCGGCCGCAAGATGAAACTCGCGACAGCGTTAGCCCAAAAATTGAACAGGGAAAATCAGCGCCGCAGACGCGCGATCGCGCCGGAAACGATCTGCATGATCACGCCGATGATCCAGCCGACCATGATCAGCGACGTCCAGACGATGTGCGGATCTTCGCGCAGGATAATGATGGCGACGGCGAAGAACGCCGTCAGGGTCGCAAGGAAGGTCCCGACGGCGCTCAGGAATTCGGCCGTATCGATCTTCGTCTCCGCAGGTGAGTCCTCGTCATGCGGATGAAAAGGGAGTTGCGGCGTGTCGATGCCGAGATAGAAGCCCAGTGCCCCAGATAGCATCATCACGATCAGGAAGCCCTGCGTGGTCAGCAACGGAACGCTGGAGCCGACATGCGCCCCGACGAAGACGCCGCAGGCGGCCCCCGCCAGAGCCAAACCCGAGCGTTCGAGGATATGGGCAAACTTCCTGACGCGAAACCGCATGACCTGCCCCCAAATGTCAGACCCGCCACGCGCATGCAGCGGATTCGACGCCTGGACCGTCCTAACGGCAAGACCGTCACCCAAACGTCAAATCTGAAGCTGCACTCGCGCGAAAATTTTAGCTACATTTCTTTTGACGCCAGCACTGCCCGAAAGGGAGGGCGAATGCTGGCGTCAACATATTAGGCGGCCCTGGTCAGGTCGGCATTGAGGTGGCTCAACCTCGGCATGACCTCCTGCTTCAAGAGGCGCAGCGAGTTGTGCCAGGCTTCCGGCCTGTGCTTGTAGTCGAAGCCGAACACGCACAGCGTGCCGAAGCCGCCGACCTCATGCCAGATCTTCTCGATCTTCTCGGTCACCGTGGCCGGCGAGCCGACGATCCAGTTGCGCTTGGCGCAATAATCCACCGTCACGTCGGAATCGGGCACATCGGGTGAGTGCTTCAGATAGTCCTTGAAGCCGAAATGACCGAGCAGGGGCAGGAAGTATTCGCCCATCATCCGTCCCATCATGTCGCCGGAGGACAAGCGCCAGGCTTCCTCGTCCGTATCGGCGACGAATACCTCGCGCACCAGCCGCCAATCGCTGCGGCTGGGCTTGCGGCCGGACTTGGCGGCGCCGGCCTCGACCGAGTCCCAGTGCGACGACACATAGGCGGGGTTGAGGTTGAGGCTCATCGGGATGAAGCCGCGCTCGCCGGCGAGCTTCAGCGTGTCGGAGTTCTTCGACAGGCCGGCGACGCCGATCGGCGGATGCGGCGTCTGGATCGGCTTGATGTGTGGCTTGAGGAAGTCGAACATCACATCGGGCTTGGTCACCGTCCAGTACTTGCCCTTGTACGTCCATGGCGCGTCCTCGGACCACATCTTCAGGATGATCTCCAGCGCCTCGCGCGTCATCTCGCGGTTCTGGCCGCTCATGCCGTCGACGTTGAACATCGCCCAGTCGCTCGGCAGGCCGGATGCGGCAATGCCGAAATTGAGGCGGCCGTCGGAGAGGTGATCGAGCATCGCGACGCGATTGGCGAGCTCGGCCGGGTGATGATAGGGCAGCAGGAAGCCGCCGGGCCCGAGCCGGATGTTCTTGGTTTCGCGGAAGGCCTGCGCCAGAATCAGGTCGGGCGCCGGATGCGGCTCCCAGGGCGCGGTGTGATGCTCGCCGATCCAGGCTTCCTGATAGCCGAGCTCGTCGAGCCACCGCAGGACCTGCAGGTCCCACTCCTGCCCCTCCTTCAATCCGCACTCCGGCGGATGCGAGGGCATCGTGAAATATCCGATTTCCATGGCGCTTTCCTCTCGCGTTTATATTGCGGCGCATCTTTGCGATGCGCTCATCGTCACGCGAGACGAAACACGACCAGACGAGTCGGCATCGCCGCACGTGGTCTGCGAAGTCTAGCACTTCGTCCGACAGCGACAATCGTCAGCCGTGTCGCGGGCGGAATGATGACCGCAGAATTTTGCAACGCTGATGCGCAACATTGCGGTCATCAATTGCACGTCAGCGTGCGCCGAACGTCGTCCTGCCGAACAGCTCCTTCTGCGTCGACGGCTGCGAGCGCCAATATTGCGGAGGTGCGGCGACTTGTCCGCCGAGCTCCGCTGCGGCATGCCAGCCCCAGCGCGGGTCATAGAGCATGCCGCGGGCCAGTGCGACCATGTCGGCCTTGCCCGAGGCCACGATCTCCTCGGCTTGCTGCGCCTGCGTGATGAGACCGACCGCAATGGTGGGAAGCGCCGTCGCCTGTTTCACGGCCGCGGCGAACGGCACCTGATAGCCGGGTCCGAGCGTGATCTTCTGCAACGGCGACACGCCGCCCGAGGAGACGTCGATCCAATCGGCGCCGCGGCGCTTCAGCTCTTGCGCAAACGTGATGGTCTGATCGAGATCCCAGCCGCCGTCGACCCAATCGGTCGCCGAGACGCGCACGCCGACCGGTCTGTCCGCCGGAAATACCGCCCGCACCGCATCGAACACGTCGAGCGGAAACCGCATGCGGTTTTCGAGCGAGCCGCCATAGGCGTCGCTGCGCTGGTTGGCGATCGGCGACAGAAACTGATGCAGCAGATAGCCATGCGCGCCGTGGAGCTCGATCGCGTCGATGCCGAGGCGCGCGGCTCGTTGGGCTGCGGAAACGAACGCATCGCACACCCGCTTCAGTCCGGCTGCATCGAGCTCCTGCGGCGCGAGTTCGCCATCCTTGTGCGGCAGGGCCGAGGGCGCGACCGTCTGCCATCCGCCGTCCGCGAGCGGAATCTGCTGTCCGCCATCCCACGGCTTGTGGCTGGAGCCCTTGCGTCCGGCATGAGCGAGCTGCATCGCGACCGCAGCCTTCGCATGTTTGCGAACCGAGGTCAGGATCGGCTTCAGCGCAGCTTCCGTCGCATCGTCCCACAGCCCGAGGCAGCCGGGGGTGATGCGCCCGATCGGCTCGACATGCGTCGCCTCGATGCAGAACATCGCCGCACCCGACAGCGCCAGCGTGTTGATGTGGGTGAAGTGCCAGTCATTGGCCGCACCATTCTCGGCCGAGTACTGGCACATCGGCGACACCATGATGCGGTTGGCGAGTTCGAGGTGGCGCAGCTTGATCGGAGAAAACAGGGCGCTCATGCTGAGTTCCAGGTTGCGACGGTGGACGCGATGATCTGATGGCGGCGAGTGTCGATCATGGACGAGGCGCGGTCAACGCGAGGCGCCGCAGCGGCGCCGCGGCTCACTCCACCAGCGTGAACTGCAGCAGCAGCGTGCGCTGGATCATCGAGAAATTGTCGTCGGACACCAGCGTCAGCACGGTCTCGCCCTCCGGCGTGACATGCGCATCGATGCCCTCGAGATTGTCGATCTCCTGCCCGAGATCGGCGGAGAAGATCGCCGGACCATCGACCAGCGCGCCCGGCGCGATCTGCGCAAGCATCAGCCGGCGGATTCGAATGCCGACCCCGTTGAACAGCGAGAACTTGCGTTCGAGCACCAGCAGATCGCCCGACGGCAGCAGCACGGCATCGCTGACGTCGAACTCGTTGCTGCGGACGATGCTGAACTGTCCCGCCGCGGGTCCGCCGATCAGGAAGGCGAGCAGATTGCCGTTCGGGTCCAGACCGCGCTCAGAGAGCGCGATCAGGGCGCCGGCGAGCGGCAGTCCCTTCGGCACGACTACCAACGCTTCCAGTCCCTTGTTGTGGGGCAGCCGCTTGGCGGCCGGCGGCAGCGGCACGATCTCGCCGCGCGAGCCGGTTCCGCCCTTGGCGAAATCGTAGCGCAGGAGCTGGTTGACGCGCTCGAGGCCGACATAGACGATGTCGCCATCGCGAGCGAGCGACTCGGAATCATACCAGCCGCGATCGGTGATGGGCCGTCCGTCCGGACCGAGCAGCGGCGCCGCTTCGACATCGGCGAGCCCCGCGATTTCGCGGCCGGAATAGGCAATGCGGCCGGTGAACCAGCCGCCCTTGTCGCTGACCGCGAGGAAGCGTTCACCCTTGGCATCGAGCCGGATGCCGGACAGGCCGCCGAAGCCGGGATAGGACGAGGTCAGCGCCACGCCGCTGCGATACTGCAGCATCCCGAAGCGCAGATGGGTCCTATCGCGGAGGTCGAACGCAGGCAGCGGTCGCGCATTGACCTCGATCTTCACCGGCGACGTGACGGAGTGCTCGTCGGAAGCTGCGCGTCTGCGGACAGGCGTCGGCGCGAGTTGCGCACGAGCCGTCGTGGACCATGCGAATGCCGACACTCCGCCGATGGTCAGCGCGAGAAAGCGCCTGCGGTCGGCAATCGCCTGCAGCGACATCGTCAGCGGAGCCCCCTCCCCCACCTCCTCCGAGGCGGAGGAGGGACGCAGCCGGCCGACGGCCGCTTACGAATGCAGCCTGCGCTTCTGCCCCGGCGCAGGCTGCGGCGCCGCGTGGGTCTCCGTGAACAATTCGGCGAGCTTCTCGGTGATGGCGCCACCGAGCTCCTCGGCGTCGACGATGGTCACCGCGCGACGGTAGTAGCGCGTGACGTCGTGGCCGATGCCGATCGCGATCAGCTCGACCGGCGAGCGAGTCTCGATCTCCTCGATGATGTGGCGCAGATGCCGCTCCAGATAGTTGCCCGGATTGACCGACAGCGTGGAGTCATCGACCGGCGCACCGTCCGAGATCATCATCAAGATCTTGCGCTGCTCGGTACGCCCGAGCAGGCGCTTGTGCGCCCAGTCGAGCGCCTCGCCGTCGATGTTCTCCTTCAGCAGCCCCTCGCGCATCATCAGGCCGAGATTCTTGCGCGCCCGCCGCCACGGCGCATCGGCCGACTTGTAGATGATGTGGCGGAGATCGTTGAGGCGGCCGGGGTTGGCCGGCTTGCCGGCGGCGAGCCACGCCTCGCGCGACTGCCCGCCCTTCCAGGCCCGCGTCGTGAAGCCGAGGATCTCGACCTTGACGCCGCAGCGCTCGAGCGTGCGGGCGAGAATGTCGGCGCAGGTCGCGGCCACCGTGATCGGGCGTCCGCGCATCGAGCCGGAATTGTCGAGCAGCAGCGTGACGACCGTATCGCGGAAGGTCGCCTCCTTCTCGCGCATGAACGACAGCGGCTGATAGGGATCGATGACCACGCGCGACAGCCGCGCCGGATCGAGGACGCCTTCCTCGAGATCGAACTCCCAGGCGCGGTTCTGCTGCGCCATCAGCCGGCGCTGCAGCCGGTTGGCGAGCCGCGCCACGATGCCTTGCAGGTGCGCAAGCTGCTTGTCGAGATAGGAGCGCAGGCGCTCCAGCTCGTCGTGGTCGCACAGGTCCTCCGCCGCGATGATCTCGTCGAACTTCGGCGCGAAGGCGTGATATTCGGGGCCGCGCGGCTCGTTGGCACCGCCGCGGTTCGGACGCGTCGCCTCACCCGGCGTCTCGTCGTCGCCGAGTTCGCCGTCATCGAGCGTGTCGGACGCCGAGGCCTGTGCCGCCTCCATGGCGCTCTCCGACATCTCGTCCGACGTCGTCTGCGCCTGGTCTGCGCTCATCTCCTGCGCAGCGTCGGATTCGGGCGAGCCCTCGGCGCCGGACTGCTCATTGTCGCCGTCGCGGTTGTCGTCGTTGTCCTCGTCCTCTTCCGAATCGGCGTTGCGTTCATCGCCGAGATCGAGCGCCGACAAGAGATCGTGGACGAGGTCGCCGAACTTGGCCTGGTCCTCGGTGAAGCGGCCGAGCTCATCAAGACGCTGGCCGATCCTGTCCTCCAGGAACGGACGCCAGAGATCGACCACCTTACGCGCCGCATTCGGCGGCGCCATGCCGGTGAGGCGCTCGCGCACCATCATGGCCAGCGCATCCGACAGCGGCGCGTCGGCACGGTCGGTGATCTCGTCATATTTGCCGCGATGGAAGTGATCATCGAGCATCGCCGTGAGATTCCTGGCGACGCCGGCCATGCGTTTTGCACCGATCGCCTCGACGCGGGCCTGCTCGACCGCCTCGAACACGCCACGCGCCTGCGGATTGCCCGGGATCAGCTTGCGATGGATTTTCGGATCATGACAGGCGAGCTTCAGCGCGATCGAGTCGGCATGGCCGCGCACCACGGCGGCGTCGCGCTTGGTCATCTTGCGCGCCGGCTCCGGCAGCCGGGCCTTGCCCGGCGCAAGGCCGGGACGCTCGGCCGCGAAGGAGACTTCGAGCTCGGGCGCCCTGGCGATCGCGCGCAGGCACCCCGTGACCGACCTCTTGAAAGGTTCGGTTGGTGCTTCCTTGACGCCAGGACGGGGCTTGTTGCTCGGTGTGGTCATCTGATTCCTGCGGCTATCGTCCCGGCGAACGCCAGGCCCGATAACCACCGGCGTTCGTTTGTTCGCACTCGCTCTCCCGCATCACCCGACGAGAGAGGCCGCGGCGTATGGGTCCCGGCCCGAGGCCAGGACGACGCCGGTGTGTCAGCTCAGCGCCACGTTGATGGAGGATTCCGGCAGCTCCGCATTGAAGCAGCGCTGATAGAATTCCGCGACCAGCGGACGCTCGAGCTCGTCGCACTTGTTGAGGAACGTCACACGGAAGGCGAAGCCGATGTCGCCGAAGATCTCGGAGTTCTCGGCCCAGGTGATCACCGTGCGCGGGCTCATCACCGTCGACAGATCGCCATTGGCGAAGGCGTTGCGCGTGAGGTCGGCGAGCCGCACCATCTTGTTGACGGTGTCGCGGCCCTGTGCGTTCTGATAGTGCTTGGCCTTGGCCAGCACGATCTCGACCTCCTCGTCATGGGCGAGGTAGTTGAGCGTGGTGACGATCGACCAGCGGTCCATCTGGCCCTGGTTGATCTGCTGGGTGCCGTGATAGAGGCCCGAAGTGTCGCCGAGCCCGATGGTGTTGGCGGTCGCGAACAGACGGAACGCCGGGTGCGGCTTGATCACCTTGTTCTGGTCGAGCAGGGTCAGCCGGCCCGACACTTCGAGCACGCGCTGGATCACGAACATCACGTCCGGACGGCCGGCATCATATTCGTCGAACACCAGCGCGACGTTGTGCTGCAGCGCCCAGGGCAGGATGCCATCCCGAAACTCGGTGACCTGCTTGCCGTCTCTGACCACGATCGCGTCCTTGCCGACGAGGTCGATACGGCTGATGTGGCTGTCGAGGTTGACACGCACGCACGGCCAGTTGAGTCGCGCCGCGACCTGCTCGATATGGGTCGACTTGCCGGTGCCATGGTATCCGGTCACCATCACACGGCGATTCTTGGCGAAGCCGGCCAGGATCGCAAGCGTCGTGGCGCGGTCGAAGCGGTAGTCGGCGTCGACCTCGGGGACATGCGGGTCGCTTGCGGAAAAAGCCGGCACCTCAAGGTCGCTGTCGATCCCGAACACCTGCCGCACCGACACCTTCATGTCGGGCACACCGGTCATCTCCTGCGCATTGGTCGTAGCGGCGGTCGTCATTCATCCTCCGGGGTCCCGGGCATTCCCGAAACCAGATTTCATGTTTGGCTGCGGTTGAAGGGCTTCGACGCCAGCCTAGCAGAGAGCACGCGCGGGCAGAAGCCTAAGCCTTGATCAAAGTTCCGTCGTTATATCATCGAGATAGGCATGAGTGGCCGTTTTCGAAAGGCTGCCCTGCGAATCGTGCCACCTTTTCGCCCACCGGCTCTTCCCAGGATCTCGACGTGGCACCCGGAGCCGGGGTTCCTACTTATCGAGGAGCTCCCGCCCACCCTCTCCACCAACAGGAACCGCGTGGCCCATCTGTTCGATCCCCTCATTGCCTTCGTCTCAGCGCATGCGGGACTGGCCTATCTCACCCTGTTTCTGGCCGCCCTGCTGGAGGCGATCCCGATCATGGGCTCGGTGGTTCCAGGCACGACCATCATCCTGGCGCTGAGCGCGTTGATTCCGGGCGGCGAGCTGACCCTGCAATGGGTGCTGGCGGCGGCCATCCTGGGCGCGGTGCTGGGGGACGGCGGGGCGTTCTGGATCGGCCATCGCAGGCAGCGCGAGATCCTGACGAGTTGGCCGTTCTCGAACTATCCGCGCCTAGTGGCGCAGAGCGAGGCCTTCTTCCACCGTTTCGGCACCCTGGCGATCTTCTTCGCCCGCTTTGTCGCGCCGATCCGCGCCGTCGTGCCGATCACGGCCGGCGCGCTCGACATCCCTCCGCCGCGCTTCTACGCCGTGAACATCCCTGCCATCGTGCTGTGGGCCTGCGCCCATGTCCTGCCCGGAGTATTCGCCGTGCAGCTGTTGCACCGCTATGGCGGCATTCCGCATCATAGCCATATCGCCAAATCCACCTGGATCATCGCGGCGATCGCCGGAACGATCGTGGTCTGGCTGGTCCTCAGATTGACGCGGAAGCGGCGCGAGACGCAGCTGGCGGCCGGCGCCGCGGATTAGAACGGCTACAGCGAATCCAACATGGCGCCGCGGCCGGGTGCGGGTCCGATATAGCGGGCGCGCGGGCGGATCAGGCGGCCATGCTGCAGCTGCTCGCAGGCGTGGGCGATCCAGCCGACGCAGCGGGCCATCGCGAACAGCGCCAGCTCGCTGCCGGCGGGCAGACGCAGACTATGCACCAGCACCGCAAGCGCGTAGTCGGTGTTAACGAACTCGCCGGTCGCCTCTGCGATCCGCTCCGGCACCTCGCGGGTGAATTTGCGCGGCGCGCCGGCCCGCGTCAGCGCCTCCAGCAGCGAGATCGCGCGCGGATCACCGCGCTTGTAGACGCCATGCCCGAACCCGGCGAAGCGCTCGCCCAGCGCCACCCGCTCGCGGATCAGCGGCGCGACATCGCGATCGATGAGTGCCTTCACCAGTTGCGAAGCCAGCACGCCGGCACCGCCGTGCTGCGGCCCTTTGAGCGCCGCAAGACCCGCGATGACGGCATCGTAGAGGCTGAGGCCCGTCGACGCCGCACAGCGGACGGTGAAGGTCGACGCGTTCAGCTCATGATCGGCAAGCAGCACCAAGGTGCGGCGGATCAGGTCCGGCGCATGTTCGTGTCCGGGCGCCCAGCTCCGCGCTACCTGAACATGGAGCGGATCGGCTGACGCGGGCTGGTTCAGCATGGTTGCGACCACAAGCCGAACGATGCGGGCGCCGACCAGCGCCCGACCGTCGGGTGCGCGGTTGAAGGCCGCGGGATCAGCATGTGTCGCCAGCGCCAGCACCGCGATGGCGCGGTCGATCGGCGCCGCGCGCCGCGCGGCATCGGCGATGAGACTCATCTCCTCCGACACGGCCGGAAGGTTGTCTGGCGCAAACGGATCGAGCGCGGTCACGTCCCACAACAGTGTCGCGGCATGCTCCAGCGTGTCGCGCGCGGCCAGGTCGACGCAATTGACGCCGCGATAGATCGGACCGGCTTCGGTGATCGTCGACACGGCGGAATCGAACACGGGGAGATCCGCATCGAAGCTGCGGAAAGCGCGCGGCTCGGGGGCCGGCGCACGACGCTCCTTCAGGGCGCGGATGTCCTCGGCGCGATAGCGGCTGCTGCGCGAGTTCGGCGACGGCTCGGAGCGGACCAGGCCGCGGCTGACATAGGCGTAGAGGGTGGCCGGCGAGATCGCGAGCTCGGCCGAAGCTTCACGGGCAGATAGGTAAAGTCCGCTGTCTTTTTTCATATTGATCAGCTTAATCAAGATTGATCAAGTTGTCGACTGGGCGGATCTTGCCGGCGTGACCATTCGTGAAGGAGACCCGCCATGACCATCCACCTCGGCAAGACCCCGATCGGCCTCGACGGCATCGCCGCCGCCGAGACCGTGCTCAGCCACGTCGACGGCCAGCAGGGAGAGCTCATCATCGCCGGCGCCCGTGTGGCCGATCTCGCCGCCGCCAACGGCTTCGAGGGCGTGACGGCCCGGCTATGGAGCGCAGCCACGAAGCGCACCGTCGGCGAGGCCGAGGTCCGCGCCAGCCTTGGTCGTGCCCGCGAGCGTGCCTTTGCCCGGCTGCCCGAGCTGCTCGCCGCGACCTCCGGCCTGTCGATCATCGACGGCTTCCGCGCCGCGGTCGCGGCGCTGCGCCACGAACCCGGGCTCGACGACGAAGCCACGATCGTCGGCGCCTGCCCGGTGATCGCCGGCGCCTTGGTCCAGCGCGCCCAGGGAGCGCAGCCGATTGCCCCCGACCCTGATGCCAGCCACGCCGCCGATACGTTACGGATGGTGCGTGGCGATAGGCCCGAGAGCGGGGAGGTGGCGGCCTTGGACACCTATCTCGTCACCGTCAGCGATCACGGCATGAACGCCTCGACATTCGCCGCGCGGGTCGTTGCGTCGACCCAGGCCGACCTGTTCGCGTCGGTGACCGCCGGCTATTGCGCGCTCACCGGCCCGCTGCATGGCGGAGCGCCGGAGCCGGTGCTGGAGATGCTCAATGCGATCGGGACGCGCGACCACATCAAGCCGTGGGTCGATGCGGCGCTCGGCCGCGGCGAGCGGCTGATGGGCTTCGGGCATCGGATCTATCGCGTGCGCGATCCGCGCGCCGACGTGCTCAAGGGCGCGATCGAGCGGCTGGCGGGCTGCGGGGCCGATCTGCCGTTTGCGAGCGAGGTAGAGGCTTACATCCGCCAAGCGCTGCGGCAGAAGAATCCGGAGCGGGTGCTCGACACCAATGTCGAATTCTTCACCGCCATCCTGCTCGATGCGCTGAAGATTCCGCGCCAGGCGTTCACGCCGATCTTCGCGGTGGCGCGTGCGGCGGGCTGGACGGCGCATGCCCGCGAGCAGCAGCGGACGGGGCGGCTGATCCGGCCCAGCTCGGCCTATATCGGGCCGAAGCCCTGAACCGTCGAGCGCGACGCGCGGCAGCCTCGCGCGCTGCCGCGCGTCAGCCCTTCACCACCGTCTTCAGGTAGTTGTAGGCCTTGATGATCTCGATCAGGCGATCCTCGGTGGAGCGGTCGCCGCCATTGGCGTCGGGATGGTGCTGCTTCACCAGCGCCTTGTACTTGACCTTGACGTCTTCGAGCGTCGCATCGGGACCAAGGCCCATCACCTGCAGCGCCTTGCGCTCGGCGTTGAAGACCTTGCGCGTCTCGGCCTTGGGGGCCGACTGGGGATCCGGACGCCAGCTGCCGCGGCCGTTGATCTCGGCGAAGACGCTGAACGGATCGGCGGCATCGCCGAGATCGCCCTCGGCGCTGCCGGTGCCGCGCTTGGCCGATGTGTTGGCACCCATCTTCCAGGTCGGGCGATGCCCGGTCAGCGCATCCTTCTGATAGCGCGCGACCGCCTCGGCGTTCATCCCCGAGAAGAAATTATAGGACTGGTTGTACTCGCGCACGTGGTCGAGGCAGAAGTGCCAATACTCGCGCACGTTCTCGCGTCCCTTGGGCGCGCGGTGCGAGCCCTTGTTCTTGCAATCCGGCCACTGACAGGGCTGGGCCTCCTCGCGCACCACCGGCTGCCGCGCAGCCTGCTTCTTGGGCTTGATGCGGATGGAGTCGAAGAATTTGTTTGAATCGATCGCCATGGCGGACTTTGACTACGCAACGCCGAAAGCTTCAAGTCTTGACATTGCGAATACCTCTGGCGGGGACCGCCGATTGACGAAAAATAATTTGATGCGTATTTCCAGAGACCATGCGGACCCGAGATGCTATCATCGAAAAGTTGCGCGAAGCTTTCTCGCCGGAAAGCCTCGATGTTCAGGACGAATCACATCTGCACGAAGGCCATATGGGCCATCAGCCGAGCGGTGAGACCCATTTCCGCGTGTATATTGTGTCGCAGGCCTTCGCCGGCAAGAGCCGTGTCGATCGCCACCGCCTGATCAACGCCGCATTGGCAGCGGAACTTGCCGGCTCGGTGCACGCGCTCGCGCTGCATGCGAAGGCGCCGGGCGAGGCTTGATCCCCAATTAGAACGCCGTGCCTGCACGGCGCGGCCGCGTCTCCTCGGTTTCGCCGCGGGGCACCGGTACGATGCGCAGCGCGGTGATGCGATTGCGCTCCCGGCGCAGCACGCGAAAGCGGAAGCCGTAGAACGTGAAGCTCTGGCCGCGCTCGGGGATCGAGCGCGCCTCGTGAATCACGAGACCTGCGACAGTGGTCGCCTCCTCGTCCGGCAGCGTCCAATCCATCGCGCGATTGAGATCACGGATCGGCACCGATCCATCGACGACGACGGATCCGTCCGGCTGCACGCGCACGCCGGCGACCTGCACGTCCTGCTCGTCGGAGATGTCGCCGACGATTTCTTCCAGGATGTCCTCGAGCGTGACGATGCCTTCGACCTCGCCATACTCGTCGACCACGAGCGCGAAATGCGTCTTGCGGCGGCGGAACGCTTTCAGCTGTTCCGACACCGAACGCATCTCCGGCACGAACCAGGGCGGCAGCGCCAGCGAGGCGACGTCGATGTGCGACACATCGCCCTCGGCGGCGCGGATCGCACGCAGCAGGTCCTTCGCATGCAGCACGCCGATGATGTTCTCCGGCGTGCCGCGCCACAGCGGGATGCGGGTGTACTCGGTGGCGAGCACCTCGCGCACCAGTTCCTCCTGCGGCAGGTCCGCATTCACCATCACCATCTCGGTGCGATGGACCATCACGTCGGATACCTGCAATTCGCGCAAGTCGAGCAGGCCGCCGAGCATGTCGCGGTCCTGCTTCTCGACCTTGCCTTCATGATGCAGGAGATCGACGGCGCCGCGCAGGCGTTCGGTCGGCGACAGGATCGGCTGATTGGCCCCGACCTTGAAGCCGATCAGCCGCATCAGCCCACGCACGATCGCTTCGATCACGGCCAGCACGGGACCGAGCACGATCACGGCGGCCCGCATTGGTCTGGCAACCGTGAGCGAGACGCGATCGGGCGCATTGATCGCGATCGTCTTCGGCAGCACCTCGGCGAAGATCACGACCAGCGCGGTCATCACGCCGGTCGCATAGAGCACGCCGACCTCGCCGAACCAGGCGGTGAAGATGCCGGTCGCCAATGCGGACGCGGCGATATTGGCGATGTTGTTGCCGAGCAGCAGCGCGCCGATCAACCGCTCGCGCATGTCGAACAGGCTCGACACCACATCGGCGTCGCGATTGCCCTGCTTCGACAGCCGCAGCATCGAGGCGCGGGAGGCACCGGTCAGCGCGGTCTCGCTCAGCGCAAAGAAGGCCGAGGCGGCGAGGAGGATGATGACGACGGAGAGTGTGATCCAGTCCATGACGCCGATGTCGCTCTGTAGGGAGGCCGCCGATGATCCGTTGGCACTGCTCAACACGGCGTAAAGCCCAGGATCAGCTTCTGCTGCGCAATTTGGCCTGCAGGAAGTCGCGAACGCGCGCCGGATCGACGTCCTTCGCGATGACGGCGCGGCCGATGGCTTCCATCAGGATGAAGGTGAGCTTGCCCCGCTTGACCTTCTTGTCCTGCGCCATCAAGGCCAAAAGCCGGTCGGCGTCGCCGATCCCCTCCTGGGCGAAGCCGGCGATGTCCTGCAGATGGGTCGGCAGACCGACCGCGGCAAGGTGACGCTCGATGCGTGTGACGTCGTCGGGCGGCAGCATGCCGAGCTCGGCCGAGAACTGCGCCGCCAGCACCGCGCCAACCGCGACGCCCTCGCCGTGGAACAGCCGGTCGGAGAAGCCGGTCACGGCCTCCAGCGCATGGCCGAACGTGTGGCCGAGATTGAGCAGCGCCCGATCACCGGTCTCGCGCTCGTCGCGGGCGACGATCGCCGCCTTGGCGCGGCAGGAGGTTGCAACCGCGTGCTCGCGCGCCGCACCGCCCTTGACGACGTCGGCGTGGTTGGCTTCCAGCCAGGCGAAGAAGCTGGCATCGCCGAGCAGGCCGTATTTGGCGACCTCGGCATAGCCGGCGCGGAACTGGCGCGGCGACAACGTGTCGAGCACCGCGGTGTCGGCGATCACCAGCACCGGCTGGTGGAAGGCGCCGAGCAGGTTCTTGCCCTGCGGCGAGTTGATGCCGGTCTTGCCGCCGACGGAGGAATCGACCTGCGCCAGCAGCGAGGTCGGGACCTGCACGAAGTCGACCCCGCGGCGCAGGATGGCGGCCGCGAAGCCGGCGAGATCGCCGACCACGCCGCCGCCGAGCGCGACGACGAGGTCGTTGCGCTCGATCTTGGCGGCGATCAGTGCCTCGCTGACCTTCTCGAGGCCGGCATAGGTCTTGGAGCCCTCGCCCTCCTCGACCACGATCGTGGACGACGGGATTCCCGCCTCCGCCAGGATCGCCTCGGTCGGCTTCAGCCAGTGCGCGGCCACGGTGCGGTCGGTGACGATGGCCGTCCGGACACCCGGCCGCAGCGCCGAGATGCGCTGGCCAAGCGAGGCGAGCACGCCACGGCCGATGACGATGTCATAGGCGCGCTCGCCGAGCGCGACGTCGACGATGATCGGATCGGAATGCTTCAGTGGTGCCGTCATCGGAGCGCGCCCATCGCCTGCGGAGGATCGGATTGAACTGGATCGGGTTGTGGTCCGGTGGGCCTCGCCGCGGTCTCCGGTGGAGAGAAGAACGCCTGCAGCGCCTCCAGGCAGTCCTCGACGACCCGGTCGTGCGGCACGTCGCGCGAGAAGATCGTGAGGTCGGCGAGCTGGTAGACCGGCTCACGCTCGGTCAGGAGGCGCGCGACGGTGCCTTCGGGATCAGCCGTCTGCAGCAGCGGGCGGTCGGCCCGCCGCCGGACGCGGCGCATGATCACGTCGGCATCGGCCTTCAGCCACACCGAGACCGCCTTCTCCTGGATGCGCCGCCGCGTATCCTCGCGCATGAAGGCGCCGCCACCGGTTGCCAGCACCGCCGGACCATTTTCGAGCAGGCGGGCGATCACCCTCGCCTCGCCGTTGCGGAAATAGTCCTCGCCGCGCGACTCGAAGATTTCCGGTATGGTCATGCCGGCTGCGGTCTCGATCTCGGTATCCGCATCGACGAACGGCAGCCGGAGCCGCGCCGCGAGCCGCCGGCCCACGGTCGACTTGCCGACCCCCATCATGCCGACCAGCACGATCAGCCGCTTGCCGAGGCCTGCGAGAATCGCGGCCTCCTGGGCGACAGGTCCAGATGCTGGTTGCGTCGGTTCGGTCATTTCTCCGCTTCTAACCCAGGCCCTGCTGCTTTCAAAGGCATCCTGTTCCGCTCCCCGAGCCAAGGCGAGCTGCCCGGTCTGCCCGACGGGCTTGCAAGGCCGATGCGAACATGTTGGATGAAACTATTCCCTTTCTGGTGGCCTGCGCGACCGACATGCCCAGCCTGTTCCGCTTCCTGACCGTCATCGCCATCATCGTCGGCGTGGTCTATGGCGCGATCTACGCGCTGGCGAATTTCGTCAACCCGAAGCCGCGCGAGATGACGGTGACGATCCCGCCGGACAGGTTCCAGAAGAGATGATCGGCACCGCTGCGGCGAACCGAAAAGCCACAGGGCATTGATTAAGAATTTTACGATTGTCTGAGGCGGCCGGGCGCCGCGATATCGGCCAGATTTGCAGTCACCGCTCGACGTGCCGGCACGAATACCTCGTAGTGATTCGATCGCCTCGGACGCAGCGGATTTCACGACATGAAGGTCAAGGCCTCCGACGCCAGGCTGATGAGCCTGTTCCTCGACATGATGGCCGCCGAGCAGGGCGCCGGTCAGAACACGCTGGACGCCTATCGCCGCGACCTCACCGATCTCTCCGACTTTCTCGGCGGCAAGGCCAACGGCTTCGCCACGGCCGACACCCAGGCATTGCGCGACTATCTCGCCGATCTCGACACCAGGGGCTTCAAGTCCTCCAGCGTGGCGCGGCGGTTGTCGGCGATGCGACACCTGTTTCGCTTCCTGCTGAGCGAGCGCATCCGCAGCGACGATCCCGCCGCGATCCTGTCCGGCCCGAAACGCGGCCGGCCGCTGCCCAAGGTATTGTCGATCGGCGATGTCGACCGGATGCTGACCCGCGCGAAGGAGCTGAGCGAGGGCACGGACGCTTCGCCGGCGCAGCGGCTGCGCGCGCTGCGGCTGTATTGCCTGCTCGAGGTGCTCTACGCGACCGGCTTGCGCGTCTCCGAGCTGGTGGCGCTGCCGCGGACGGCCGCCCGCAACGATGCCCGCATGATCGTGGTGCGCGGCAAGGGCAACAAGGAGCGGCTGGTACCGCTGAACCAGGCCTCGCGCCAGGCGATGGCCGACTATCTCGCCGCCCTGGATGCGCTGAAGCCCGAGAAGAAGGCCAGCGCGACGTTCGGCAAATGGCTGTTTCCCTCGTTCGGCGAGAGCGGCCACCTCACCCGCCAGCACTTCGCCCGCGACCTCAAGGAGCTGGCGGTGGCGAGCGGCCTGCCAGCCCGGCTGGTGTCGCCGCACGTGCTGCGCCATGCCTTCGCCAGCCATCTGCTGCACAACGGCGCCGACCTGCGCATCGTCCAGACCCTGCTCGGCCACACCGACATCTCGACCACCCAGATCTACACCCATGTGGTCGAGGAACGGCTCAAGAGCCTGGTGCGCGACCTGCACCCGCTGGCCGAGACCTGACGTCGCTTCACACCTTCCCGAAACCAAATCCGCCGGCGTGACGCCCGGCCGGCTTGACTTCGCGCCCGTCTGCCCTGAAAGAGCGCCATCCTGCCCGCGATCCCGGCGCGATGCCGGGAGGCTGGGCACCGATCGTACCCTAAGCTCCTGAAGTCCTTCGGCTTCAGGTCCGAAGGCCGAACCGATTTCGTCTCCCAGCGCTCTTCCTTCAGCTCTTCCATGCCGGATCCCATGCGCAGCTACCTCGATTTCGAAAAGCCTGTTGCCGAGCTCGATTCCAAGGTCGACGAACTCCGGGCGATGGCCGCCTCCGGCACCGATATCGGCGAGGAGGTCAGCCGGATCGAGGAGAAGGCCGGCCAGGCGCTGGCCGAGCTCTACGCCACGCTCACGCCGTGGCAGAAGACCATGGTGGCCCGCCATCCGCAGCGGCCGCACTTCACGGACTTCGTGGGCGGGCTGATCACCGAGTTCACCCCGCTCGCCGGCGACCGCAAGTTCGGCGAAGACGCCGCTTTGCTCGGCGGCTTCGGCCGCTTCCGCGGCGAGCCGATCTGCGTCATGGGCCAGGAAAAGGGCGCCACCACCGAATCCCGCCTCAAGCACAATTTCGGCATGGCCCGCCCGGAAGGCTACCGCAAGGCGGTCCGCCTGATGGAAATGGCCGAGCGGTTCGGCATCCCCGTGCTGTCGCTGGTGGATTCCGCCGGCGCCTATCCCGGCATCGGCGCCGAGGAGCGCGGCCAGGCCGAGGCCATCGCGCGCTCGACCGATGCCTGCCTGGCGCTCGGCGTTCCCAACGTCGCGATCATCACCGGCGAGGGCATGTCGGGCGGCGCCATCGCGCTGACCACCGCCAACCGCGTCCTGATGCTGGAGCATGCGATCTACAGCGTGATCTCGCCGGAAGCCGCCTCCTCGATCCTCTGGCGCGACGGCACCAAGGCGCAGGAAGCCGCCAACAGCATGAAGATCACCGCCCAGGACATGCTGCGCTTCGGCGTGGTCGACACCATTCTCAAGGAGCCGGTCGGCGGCGCCCACCGCGATCCCGCGGCGATGATCGCGGCCACCGGCGAGGCGATCGCCCAGGCGCTTGACGAGCTGAAGGGCCTCGACGCCGACGCCATCCGCAAGCAGCGCCGGCAGAAGTTCATCGAGATCGGCCGCAAGCTCGGCTGAGCGGGCGGGAGCCGAGCGCTCGGCGCTCGCGGTTTTGTGAGTCTTTCCAGCCGTTTGGCCGCATTTCGGCCCCGCCGGCGGGCTCTGCTGTTTAGAAGTTGTTGACCAAAGCGGCCAGGGCCTCGCGGCTCCACCGGAGCGCGGGTTGCGGGTCGTGGGGTCAAAGGCTACAATTTTAATCAATGGTTTGACGGCATGACGCAGGGTCGACCCGTGATTTATCCAGCTTTCGGGCCGATCGGGTGAGATGAGACTGGGGTGTTGCGGCATGCCGGGTTTGCGGGGAGCATTGTCTTGATCAACCGCGCTTTCGTCCGGGTTCTGATGACCTCGGCGGTGTTGGCCGCCGGTGCGCTGCTGACGGGTTGCAACAGCGATCAGGTCGCGCTCGCCACCAACGCCAAGGCCAACCAGCCGGTGTCGCCGAAGCTCGTCGCGACGATGGGCGAGAAGGACATGGATCTGCAGTCGCCGATCCTGGTCCGCGTGTTCAAGCAGGAGGCCGAGCTCGAGGTCTGGAAGCAGGACCGCTCCGGCAAGTTCGCGCTGCTCAAGACCTATCCGATCTGCCGCTGGTCCGGCGACCTCGGACCCAAGGTGCGCGAGGGCGACCGCCAGGCGCCGGAGGGTTTCTACTCGATCAATCCAAGCCAGATGAATCCGCAGTCGGCCTACTACCTGTCCTTCAACACCGGCTATCCGAACGCCTTCGACAAGGCGCTGGGCCGCAGCGGCTCGCAGCTGATGGTGCATGGCGACTGCTCCTCGCGCGGCTGCTTCGCCATGACCGACGAGCAGATCGCCGAGATCTATGCGCTTGGGCGCGAGTCGTTCTTCGGCGGCCAGCGGGCCTTCCAGTTCCAGGCCTATCCGTTCCGGATGACGCCGGTGAACATGGCCAGGCACCGCAACAATCCGAACATGCCGTTCTGGCGCATGATCAAGGAAGGCTACGACCATTTCGAAGTCACCCGGCAGGAGCCGAAGGTCGACTTCTGCGAAAAGAAGTACGTCTTCGACGCCCAGAAGCCGCCGGGCGCGACGCATGATCCGGTGTTCGACGCCGCCGCCAAGTGCCCGGCCTATGTCGTTCCCGACGAGATCACCGCCGCCGTGCGCGACAAGCAGCAGGCGGACGAGGTGGAATACGCCAAGCTCGTCGCCAAGGGCACGCCGGTCGCGAAGCTCAACACCGGCATCGATGGCGGCATGAATCCGATCTTCGCCAGCCGCGTGCCGGGCGCCTCCACCGGCCTGTCCGATGCCGGCGAAGCGCCGGGACTGTCGCTCGCCAACTTCTCGCCGGCGCCAGGCACGATCCCCGGTCATGTCAACCCGCCGCGCGCGCCCGGCGCCGACGAGGTCGCCGCGATGCCGGCCAGTGCGACTCCGGCTCCCGCAGCGGCGCCCTCCACCCGCGTGGCAGCCGTCAGTGCGCCGGAGAAGCCGAGCTTCATGTCGAGCCTCGCCCGCAAGGTTGGGATCGGCGGCAATGCGGCGGCCGACACCAAGGCTGCGACGGCGAAGCCCGAGACCAGGACCGCGGAGGCCAGGCCCTCGGAGATCAAGCCCGCCGAGATCAAACCTGCGCCCAAGCCGGTCGCGGCCAAGCCGGCCGAGGCCAGGCAGGCTGCCGCGCGGCCGCCGTTCAAGCCCGCCAGCAGCGACGCGCCTACCACCACGGCGTCGGCGCCGGCACAGACCCAGACCGCACTGGTCTCCGGCGCCGTCCCGGTGCTGCAGTCGAACTCGTTCGACAGCCGGTTCTCGGGATTCAAGTAGTAAGCCGTCCATCGAGCGCCGCTTTTTTGCGAGACACCGAGGGCCGCCGGACGCGCGCAAGCTAGCCGCGCGCTCGGTGCCACCCTCCCCTGGAGGGGGAGGGTCGATCGCACGCGAAGCGGGCGAGCGGGGTGGGGTGATCTCTCCACGCATGCTTTTGCGCGCGGAGACATCACCCCACCCCGCCTCACGTTTCGCTTCGCTCCTCGTGAGGCGACCCTCCCCCTCCAGGGGAGGGTGAGCACCGCGTTTGTGGTGCCGTCGTGGTCAGCAATCTCAAACTGCATTTGGGGATGCGCGTCATTGTCCTCGCGGCGCTCTTGGCGTCTGAGTGATGCATCGATCTCACCCTCCTCCGAAGCGAGGGTGCAGGGAAGGCCGGACCTCGACTGAGGCCCGTGGCCCGCCTGCGAAAAAAATGCAGGCGGCAGGTACCACAGGTCCAGCCGGACGACCCGGCCCTCCCTGCGCGATAGTCTTAACGGCTGCTTCGCGATCTCCCTGGGGACCGGGCTGTCTTGCCCCCATCACCGGCGAGATGCGCGGGGCATCATCAGCCGACTTGACCTCAGCATCGGGAGGCCAGGACCACGCGACTTGACCGTGCGAGCCGATGTTGTTCGTCCGCGCGAATGATCACGCTGCAAACCGGCCCGCCCATCGCATCCCGCACTCCACGCTTCGTGACGACCGCGCAGCGCCCCTCGTCGATGAGGCGGGACGAACGGAATAAATCACGAAATTCCGAAAACGAGAAGCGGCATATTTTTGCTAAGGGGACTGGACAGCCGAAATCAGCTTGAACGCGCAGGAAAATTCAGTTTTTACGCGCGGCACATTTCTCATCGCTGCGAGGCATGGACCCGCCCGCCGCACGCGGGACGCAGGACCGAATCGCCCGACGGGCAGAGGCGCCGGCGTCGTCGCCCAAGCCTTCATGGCTGGGCCGGCCGGTTGACGGCTGGAATATCATGCCATATTAAAAGTTACATGAGACCCAACAGCCAGTTGTCCGGCATCCTGCACGTCCTGCTCCACATGGCGGAGCACGACGGTCCGGTCACGTCCGAGGCGCTCGCAGCGATGATGCAGACCAATCCGGTCGTGATCCGCAGGATCATGGCCGGCCTCCGGGACAGCGGCTATGTGCGCTCCGAGAAAGGCCATGGCGGCGGCTGGACGCTCGCCTGCGATCTGGCGACCGTCACCCTGCGCGACGTCTACGATTCACTCGGGCGCCCGTCGCTGTTCGCCATCGGCCATCGGAGCGAGACTCCCGACTGCCTCGTCGAGCAGGCGGTCAATGCGGCGCTCGACACCTCCATCCGGGCCGCCGAGACCTTGCTGCTGTCGCGTCTCGGCGCCATCACGCTGGCGGTGCTGAGCGCTGATTTCCACGACCGCCTCGAACGACGGAAGCGACCTCGCAAAGGAGACATTTGTCATGCCGGCTGACATTGCCGACGGCGCCCAGCAGTTCATCCGCGCGTTTTCCGATCCCGAATTCGTCGCGCGCTACACGGATGGTCCGCGTCGCTTCGTGCCCGGTCTCGACGGGCTGCACCGCATGACGGCGGTCCTGCTGGCCGAGCGGGCGCCCGAACATGCGAGGGTGCTCGTGCTGGGCGCGGGCGGCGGGCTCGAGCTCAATGCGTTGGCGGAAGCGCAACCATCGTGGACCTTCGTCGGCGTCGATCCGGCACCGCAGATGCTGCGACTCGCCGAACGCACGCTCGGCGCGCGGACGAGCCGGGTCGAACTGATCGAGGGCACCATCGACGATGCGCCGGCCGGCCCGTTTGACGCGGCGACATGCCTGCTGACGCTGCATTTTCTGGCAGCATCGGAACGTTTGCGGACAGTCCGCGCCGTGCACGACCGGCTCCACCCTGGAGCGCCTTTCGTGGTGGCCCATAGCTGCCTGCCCAACGAGCCAGTCGAGAGGTCGCTGTGGCTGGATCGGTACGCGGCCTATGCCGTTGCGTCCGGCACGGACCCCGAGAGGGCCAAGACGATGCGCGCGACCGTCGATGCCAGCGTCAACATGCTGAGCCCAGGGGAGGATGAAGCCATCCTGCGTGACGGCGGCTTTCGCGATGTTCGTCCATTCTTCACGGCGCTGACCTGGCATGGCTGGATCGGTCACGCCTGAACCGCCGCCGAGCATCACACCTATGCTCCCCGAACGATCGCGATCAGAGCCTGCTAATTAGTTGCCCGGCCTGCGCCGGCATCCGCGCATGTCCCTCCCTGCGGCCCCCGAAGAGGTGGATGACTCGGCTTACGGACAGGCTTCGCGCCGGAGCCCTGCCACGTCTCAGCTTGCGTGATGTCGCGCACGGAGCGCCGGGACGCGATCTGCGACAAACGGCGCGTCACCCGAGGCGAGGTGACGCAACCGAGAGGAGCAGGTCATGAGCTTTTGGGATGATATCGGAGATGCCGTCAGTTTCGCCGTGGACGACGTGAAGGACGTCGCGAAGGATGTGGCGGGTGCGGTCGGTGGCGCGGCGGGCGCCGTGGTCCACACGGTCGAGCACGTCGCCGGCGATGCGGCCCATGCCGTGGGCAGCGTGGTGCATGGCATCGGTGCGCTCGGCGGCGAGGCCATCCATACCGTGGGCGGCGTGCTCGGCGCGATCGGGCACGGTGCCGAGGCGATCGGCGGCGGGCTGCTTCACACCGTAGGCGACGTGGCTTCGACCGTGGTCCATGTCGGCGGCGACGTCCTCCATACCGGGATCAACGTCGCCGGCGACGTGGCGTCCGGGGTCGGCCATCTGGTGCATGGTGACATCGACGGCGTCATCAACGACGTCAAGCATATCGGCGGCGACATCGTCGATGGTGGACTCAAGGTCGGGGGCGACGTGGCGCATGGCGCCCTCGACGTCGCCGGCGACCTCGCACACACCGCGGTCGGCCTCGGCGAGGCCGGGTTGGAGGCGGCCGGCGCGGTCGGCCACGGCGCGCTCGGCATGGCCGGCACCATCGTCGGAACGGCCGGCGAGGTCGGCATGGACGCGCTCGACGCCGCAGGCGCGGTGGTGAAGGGCGGCTTCGACGCCGGCGTGGCGGTGGCCGACGGCGCCATCGGCGTGGTCACCGACAGCGCCTCCGCGGCCGGCCACCTGATCGGCGGACCGATCGGTGAAGCGATCTCCGGCATCGCCCACGGCGCCGATGCGGTCGGCACCGGCATCGTCGATGGCGTCGGCCATTTCGTCGGCGAGGGGCTCAACGGGCTGGCGCAGACCGCCGGCGATTTGAGCCACTCGCTGGGGCAGCAGCTCGACGCGATCGGCCACGACCTGGGCTCGCTGGTCAACGACCTCAGCCATGGCGATCTCGGCGCGGCGATCGGCGACGTCTTCAAGCTGGCCCAGGACGGCCTGCGCAGCGACGGCAGCATCCAGATCGCTCATGCGGGACAGGACGGCGGCAGCCATGGCGGGTTCTGGGACTCGATCGCGCAGGCGATCCATCAGTCCGGCGACAACGTCCAGGGCGGCCAGGGCCCCGGCCCCGGCTTCCCCGGCCCGTTGCACGGCGAGGGCTCGTCGCACAACCCGATCATCGTCGACAATTTCGGCGACCATGGCCATGGGGGCAACACCGGCATCGTGCCGCCGAATTTCGACCACGCGCCGGTGGCCGTGCACGACGCGCCGCACGCCGACTACAGCCACATCGTCCAGATGGACGATTCGCATCACTTCGCGATGCATGGCTGAGACACCGGCGCTCAGCCGGCAGGCATCCCGCCGTGACCGTCACGGCGGGATGTCGCGTCAGGACCGATCGGCGTCGTGCTGGACGATGGCCGGCGGCGCGCCGATCGCCTGCGCGCGATCATGCGGCTGATCGTTCATCGCCGAGAGCGCACACAGCGCCAGCGAGCCCCAGACAGCGGCGCTGAAATACAGCGACATCCAGGCGATCTCTTCCTTCCAGTGCTCGAACTCGTGGGTGACGGTCCAGCGCGTGGCGGAGTCGCGCAAACCGGCGAGCGGATGCAGCAGTGGCGTGCCGGCGGCGCGCTCGATGCGCCAGCGCTTCACATACATCGGGACGTCGATCACGACCAGGAAGGCGAGATAGCAGGCGATGCCGACGAGGCCCGCGATCAGAAGCCCGCGAACCATGCCGTCGAACTCCGGCAGCAGCCGGCCGAGGCCGATGCCGACGAACAGGAAGGCCACCGCCCACAGCGAGTTCTCGATCGCGTTGTAGAGGAAATTCCTGGTGACGACCGCATACCAGGAACAGATCTCGGCAACGACGATCAGCGGCACGATGATGCGGGCCATGTTGACCGCGGTCTCGGCATCCGCGATCGCGCCGAGCTGCGCCAGGATGATGGCCCATTGCGCCGCGAAGGCGATCTCGGCGATGGTCGCCACGGTGCGGCCGACGAACACGCTCGACAGCCAGCTGTCGACCAGACAGATGCGCTGCACGTCGGCGCGCGGCAGCACCGAGCGGAAGGCGCAGCCGAACACATAGGCCGCCGATAGCGCCAGCATCGAACCGGTCTGGGAAGCCTGGCCCAGGGTATTGCTGCCGCCGTTGAGCTGGCGGTACAGGATGAACCAGAACACGATGTTGGCGAGGCTGACGAGCGTCAGCATCGCCCACCACAGACCGACCGGGTTCGACAGGGCTCGCGACTGCGCATGCATCCGGGCACTCCAACTTTCATGTGACTGACATCCGATCGTATTAATTCCGTCACGGAGCGGCAACCCGTTCCGGCCACCGGGGGCGCAAAAGGCCGTGTGCCGGCGAGCCCTGCGGCCGGCGTTGGGAGTTTCGCCACGATGCCCGAGTTCCTTGCAGGAACCCGAAGGCGATCGGCGTCACCGTGGCGATGGACGATTTCGGCACCGGCTACTCGTCGCCGCAGGTGTTTCCCTTCGACAAGATCAAGGTCGACAAGAGCTTCATCCAGTCGGTGGAGACCAGCGTGCACGCCGCAGCCATCATCAAGGCCACCCGGCTGCTCGGGCGCAGCCTCAACATTCCCGTGCTGGCCGAGGGCGTCGAGACCGAGCAGCACCTCGCCTTCCTGCGCGAGGAAGGCTGCGCCAGCGTACAGGGCTTCCTGTTCGGCAAGCCGATGCCGCAGGAGGCCATCAGCAGGATGATTCGTTTGGTCGGAGGTACGCCGGCGGCTGCCGTCGACGTGCAGGCCAAGAAGGCTGCGGCCGCGTGACGGCAGATCTTGTCATCGTGATTGCCTTGCGGCTGAACTGAACAGGCGGCCGCGAATGTGATGGCTCACCCTCCCCTGGAGGGGGAGGGTCGATCGCACGCGAAGCGGGCGAGCGGGGTGGGGTGATGTCTCCACGCGCGCCGGCTCCAGAGGAGAGATCACCCCACCCCGCCTCCTCCAGGGGAGGGTGACCGCGGCACGCAGCCCGGCCAAGCTCGGCGCAGCGTTACTCAGAACGTCCGGATGATCTTGAAATCGAGTCCGTCGGCAGCGGCGAGATGCATCGCCATGCCGGCGCGGCCCTGGCGGATCGTCACCTCACCGCGCGCGCCGGAATAGACGATGTTGCGGCCGGCGGCGGCGAGCGGGCGCAGCGACAGCGAGCCGGCGCGCTCGGCGGCCGCCTTGAGAAAACGCAGGCCCTCGTAGTTCGACTGGCCGACCGATCCGACCGGCGGCGCATCGGCGCCGAACATGGCCGTGTACCGGCTCATGAACGCGTCATTGGCCTTGGAGCCGATGCAACTGAAGTAGCCGGAGGCCGAATACAGGTTCTCGGTGTTGTCGGCGCCGATGCCGAGCAGCACCGTTTCGTCCACCGCGCCGGCGAGACGCAGGGTGGTCGCGGCGAGGCCGGACTCGCCGAACGCGCGATTGAAGGTGATGCTGTCGGTGCCGATCAACGAGATCAGCACGACATCGGGCCTGGCGGCGCGGATGCGCGCCAGATGCGCCTCGTGATCATCCTCGCCGACCGGCACGAACTCCTCGCCGACCACCTGGCCGCCGGCCTCGGTGATGTAGGTCTTGGTCTGAAGGTGGGACTGCCAGGGCCAGACATAGTCGCTGCCGATCAGATACCAGCGCCGGGCGCGCTTGTTCTCCGCCAGCCAGTGGATCGCGGGGCGGGTCTGGCTGTGCGGCGTCTCGCCGATCGCCATCACGCCGGGCGTGCGCTCGCCGCCTTCATAGACCGGCGTATACACATAAGGGGTGCGGCCGCGCGTGAGCCGGCGCAGCGCCAGCCGGACGGCGCTGATATGCGAGCCCATGACGACGTCGATGTCGCCGAATTCGAGCGCGTCCCTGGCACGATCGGTCACTTCGTCCACCGGCCCGCCGGAATCGTAGAACGACAACTCGATCTCGCGCCCGAGGATGCCGCCGCGGCGGTTGATCTCGGACACCGCGAGCAGCGCGCTGTTGGTCGCGGCCGGCCCCCAGATGCCGGGCGAGCCGGAGAAGGTGAGGAAGTTGCCGATGCGCAGCCTGTTCTGGGAGCGGCGCCGCTGGAGACAGTCAGGATCGAACGGGGCGAGTGCGGGAAGGCCGGCCCGCCGGGGCGGGCTCCTGAACAGCAGGGATGGCGGCAGACTGAGACGCCCGGCCGTGACAGATCCTGTCGAGAGCACACCCACTCCTTGGCCGCAACCGTGTCTGGCCCATTGTGGACCGGCGGTCATACGCCGTCAAAATCAGCACGTGTTCGGCAAATATCCTATTCGAAAATGTTGAATGTTCAAGAATTGGGATGCATATAGATCGGGCAGCAACTGCCGGACATTCATTCAAGTCGGGACCGCAAGCGAAATTCACCGTGGCCAAACCGCCCCATCCCAACACCCCCCTCACCGAGCATCTCGCCTACCTGCTCGCGCAAGCCAACCGGGAGATCAACCGGCAGTTGGAGTCGCGCCTGAGCACCGAGGGCGTGCCCGTCGAGCAGTGGCGCATCCTCAAGGTGCTCTCGGACGGCGAGGGGCACTCGATGGGCGATCTCGCCGACGCGGTGCTGCTGAACCACCCGACCCTGACCAAGATGATCGACCGCATGGTGTCGGACTCGCTGGTCTACCGCCGCCAGGACGCCCATGACCGCCGCAAGGTGCTGATGTTCATCAGCGATCATGGCAAGGCGCTGTGCAAGCGGCTGAACTCGCTCGCCGCCAGCCAGGAGGCGCACATCCTGGAGAATTACGGCGACAAGGCCACCGGCGAGCTGAAGCGGCTGCTGGAGAATCTGATCGACGCGGCGAGCTGAGCGGCTGCTGTAGGGTGGGCAAAGGCGCGCCGAGCTACTGATTTGACTAAGACTGACTCTCGCGCCGTGCCCACCATTGCACACCGAGCACGCCGATGGACGGTGGGCATGGCGCGTTGACTGCATACCGCGGAGCAGCACCGGTGGACGCGCCTTTGCCCACCCTACCGCATCCCGCCTGCGGCAAATGTGTCTGCTCGCCCCGGCAACGCCGGGATAGACGCAAGACGAATCCTCCCTCATCCTGTCCTGTGACGATCGCGTTGAACGGACCACAGAGCCCGCGCGCGATCACCGGGCATGCGTGACCGGACGAGGACACGACACAGGGAGGACAGGCCATGGGCATCCATCTGCTCGATCGCGCCATCGGCAGCGATTATCCGACATTCGCCAGCACGGCTGACATCCGCGCCTTCGAACAGATGCCGTACAATGAACGGATCGCCGCGCAGAGCACCTTCGAGGCGCTCAAATGCGGTGCCTCAGCCAACCCGGACGCGCCGGCGATCCAGTTTCTGCAGAATGCCGACCCGGCCGACGCGCCGGTCGTGATCTCCTATCGCGACTTCGTCGCCAGGGTGACGCAGGCCGCGAACATGTTTCATGCGCTCGGCGTCGGCCCCAACGATGTCGTCAGCTTCATGCTGCCCCTGGTGCCCGACGCCTTCGTGACGCTGTTCGGCGCGGAGGCCGCCGGGATCGCGAACCCGGTCAACCCGCTGCTGGAGCCGCACCAGATCGCCGAGATTCTCGATGCCGCGAGGACCAAGGTGCTGGTGGCGCTGGGCCCCCTGCCCGGCACCGACATCTGGCAGAAGGTCGAGAAGGTCCGTGGCGGCCTCAAACACCTCAAGGCGATCGTGCAGGTCCATGGCGGCGGCGGTGATCCGGCGAACGGCATCCACGCCTTCAACGACCTGATCAAGCCGCAGCCGGGCGATCACCTCGTCAGCGGCCGGCAGATCAAGGCCAGCGATACCGCGGCCTATTTCCACACCGGCGGCACCACCGGCACGCCGAAGCTGGTGCGGCACAGCCATGGCAACCAAGTCTACCAGGCCTGGGGCATCAACCTGGTCCTGAAAGCCAAGCCCGGCGGGACGCTGCTGTTCGGCATGCCGCTATTCCATGTCGGGGGATCACTGACGCAGGCGCTGCAGACCCTCTCCGCGGGCGGCAGCCTCGTCGTGCTCTCCGGTGCCGGCTGGCGCAACCCGAATGCGGTGCGCAACATCTGGGGCCTGGTCGAGCGCTTCAAGCCGGAGACGCTGTCGAGCGTGCCGACCGTGCTCGCCGCGACGCTGGCTGTGCCGCAAGGCGCGGCCGACATCTCCAGCCTGCGCTATGCCGCGGGCGGCGGCTCGGCGATTCCGGTCGCCGTGGGGCAGGCGATCATGGACAAGCTGAAGCTGCCGGTGATCGAAGTCTATGGCATGACCGAGACTGCGAGCGTGCACACCATGGCCTATCCGGACCAGCCGATCCGGCTCGGCTCGGTCGGCCTGCCGCTGCCCTACGCCAAGGTGCGGATCGTCAAGCTCGATGCCGACGGCCGTTATGAGCGCGATTGCGCGGCGGATGAGATCGGCGTCGTCATCATGGCCGGGCCCGGCGTGTTCTCAGGCTATCTCGACGACGCCCACAACAAGGGCGCGTTCATCGACGGCCATTGGGTGAACTCCGGCGATCTCGGCCGGCTCGATGCCGACGGCTTCCTCTGGATCACCGGCCGCGCCAAGGACCTCGTGATCCGCGGCGGCCACAACATCGATCCGGCGCCGATCGAGGAGATTTTGTTTCAGCATCCCTCGGTCGGCTTCGCCGCCGTGGTCGGCCAACCCGACGCCTATGCCGGCGAGCTGCCGATCGGCTACGTCCAGCTCAAGCCGGGGGCTGCCGTGCAGCCGGGCGAGCTGGAGGACTGGGTGCGCGCCCGCACGCCCGAGCGCGCCGCCGTGCCGGTGCAGATCATCCCGATCGACCCGATGCCGGTCACGGGTGTCGGCAAGGTGTTCAAGCCGCAATTGCGCTGGGACGCCGCGACGCGCGTGTTCACCAAGGTGCTGTCGCAGGTCACCGACCGCGGCATCGATTGCAGTGTGAAGGTCGGCCCGCACGGCAGCCACGGCAGCATCGCGACGGTGACGTTGCGCAACGTGCCTGCGGAGACCCGCGAGGCGGTCGAGAACGAGGTGCACACCTTGCTGGCGCCGTTCGTGATCCGGCACGAGGTGGTGATGGGGTGAGCCGCGATTGCGCGTGAGACAGCCGTCTCGGCATTTGATCGGGACGGTGGTGCTCTGGCACGATGCTGACGCGTTTCGTCACGTTTGCCAGGCCGGAGACGATGAACCCAACCGACGTCACCGTCGCGATCGAAGATGCCAGACAGGCTGATGTCGCCGACCTGATCGCGGAGGCCAATGCCTACCTGCGGACGCTATACCCTGCTGAAAGCAATCATCCCGTCGATGCCCACGCGCTCTCGGTGCCCGGAGCCGCATTTTTTGCCGCCCGCCGTGACGGGACGCTGCTCGGATCGATCGCCCTTCGGCTCATTGGCCCAGGACATGCCGAGATCAAGCGATTGTTCGTCCGCGAAACCGCCCGCGGCTGTGGGCTCGGACGCAGGCTCCTCATGACATTGGAAGACGAGGCCCAAGGTCGCGGGCTTGGCCGCGTAAGCCTCGAAGTGGGCATCAGACAGCCGCAGGCGATCCAGCTCTATCGCAGCTCCAGCTATCAGGATTGCGGGCCGTTCGGGATCTACCGACTCGATCCGCTCAGCCTCTTCATGACCAAACGGCTGGTGGCTTGACCAGGCTGACCCGAACGGTGCTTGGGTGTCCGGATGCATCGAACGTGCAGTCAGGGGGAGTGACGAAAGATCGGACAACAAAGTATCCCCCGCGCGGCGGCGCCTCACCCCGACGCGTGAGAACTCTCGGCTCCGCTACTCCGGATGCGCCTTTGGCTTCGTCGATTGCAGCCGCAGCTCGCCTGTCGGATTTGCCACCCCCTTGTCGGCAGCAACCTTGCGCAGCACATCCGGCCGGTCGGAGATGATGCCGTCGACGCCGTCATCGATCAGTTGCGCCATGTCCGCGGGCTTATTGACCGTCCAGACCACGACCTCCAGGCCAAGCGCATGCGCCTCGGCAATCAGCTCCGGCGTGACATCGGTAAAAAAGGGCGACCACACCTTGCCGCCGGCCGCGTGAATCGTCCGCGGCAGCGAGCCGCCGTGATCGGCGGGGTTGAAGCCCGCGGTCCAGCGCGTCGCCTCGGTCGGCGACACCGTGGGCGTCTTGCCGCTTTGCCGTGACAGATAGACGGTGGAGATCCTTGGCGCGCGCTGCTGCACCAGTTGCAAGGTGCGCCAGTCGAACGACTGGATCATGACCCGGTCGGTGAAGTGCTCGGCCTCGATCAGGCCGAGCAGCAGGGATACGAACCGATCGGGGTCCGGCGCTTCATTCGGGAGCGCTGGATCGAGCTTGGTCTCGATGTTGAGGCGCACACGATCCTTGCCCGAGCCCCTGACGAGATCGATGACCTGCTTCAGGGTCGGAATGCGCGGCGGCGGGACGTCCCCAGAGATCACCTGCTGCTCCGGAAACTGCCTGGCGTAGTCGCTGCCCGGACGGATCTGGCCGACGTCGTAGGACTGCACCTCCGCAAGCGGCAGATCAATCAGGAGCGGCCCGGGCGGCGCAACGTAGTTGCCATCGGGGGCGCGGACGAGATCGGGATTAAGCCGTCGCTCATGCGAGACCACCAGCACGCCGTCCCTCGTGACGCCGACGTCGAGCTCGAGCGTGTCGACATGAAAGGCCAGAGACATCTTGAAGGCCTGCAGCGTGTTCTCCGGATACAGCGCGCGCCCGCCGCGATGGGCCTCGATGTCAAAGGCCATGGCAGGGCTCGCAAGCCCGAGCAGCAACAGAGCGGCGGTGAGGAACAGGGTGGGACGGTGCATGGCACCAGCCTACCACGGCAGCGCGGAATGCCCATTCCCCTTGTCTCCGCCGGGCATCTGAACTAGGCCTTTCACCATCGGACCAGCCGACAACGCTGGCCAAGGACGGATCGAAGGGAGGCGATCCGCACGCGCAGCAGCGCCGTGCCTGCATCCCTTTGCCCCTCCTTTCGCGTTCTGCTTTCGAGTTCACGTGCGACGGACCATGCCCATGACCGATCTTCCCGTAATCATCGCCGGCGGCGGCATCGGCGGCCTCGCGACCGCACTCACATTGCAGCAGATCGGCGTGCCCTGCATCGTCTACGAGAGCGTGCGCGAGATGCGGCCGCTCGGGGTCGGCATCAACCTGCAGCCCAACGCGGTGCGGGAATTGTATGACCTCGGCATCTCGGCCGATGATCTCGACCAGGTCGGCGTGCCCGCGCGCGAATGGGCGCTGGTCGGGCTGAATGGCAACGACATCTATTCCGAGCCGCGCGGCCTGCTCGCCGGCTATGGCTGGCCGCAATATGCCGTGCATCGCGGCAAGCTGCACATGCTGCTGTACAGCCGGCTGGTGGAACGCGCCGGCGCTGGAAGCGTGCGGCTCGGCAGTCGCGTTGCGGGCTACGAGAAGAACTCGGACGGATCGGTAACGGCCCGCATCGAGCATGCCGATGGATCGCGCATCGAGACGCGCGGGCGGCTGCTGATCGGCGCCGACGGCATCCACTCGGCGGTGCGCGCGCAGATGCACCCCACACAGCCGCCGATTCATTGGGGCGGCGCCGTGATGTGGCGCGGCGTGACCTGGGCGAAGCCGATGCGCACCGGATCGTCCTTCGTCGGGCTCGGCACCCATCGCCATCGCGTCGTGGTGTATCCGATCTCGCATCCCGACCCGAAAACGGGGCTGGCGCTGATCAACTGGATCGCGGAAGTGACGATGGACAACACCGAGGGCTGGAAGCAGACGGGCTGGTTCCGCCAGGTGCCGGTCAAGGAGTTCGCGCATCATTTCGCCGGCTGGACCTATGACTGGCTCGACGTGCCCGCGCTGATCGCCGGTGCCGACGGCGCCTATGAGAACCCGATGATCGACCGCGATCCCGTGCCGACCTGGGTCGACGGCCCGGTGGCGCTGATGGGCGACGCCGCCCATGCGATGTATCCAACCGGCTCCAACGGCGCCAGCCAGGCCATCGTCGACGCCCGCGTGCTCGGCGCCTCGCTGCTGGCGCACGGCGTCACGCCGGCCGCGCTCGCGGCCTATGACGACAAGCTGTGCGGCCCGATCTCGCAAGTCATCCTGCGCAACCGTGGCGCCGGCCCGTTCGGTCTGCTCAACCTGGTCGACGAGCGCTGCGGCGGCACCTTCACCAACATCGACGACGTCATCCCACCGGCCGAGCGCGAGGCGTTCATGGCCGGTTACAAGAAGGCCGCGGGATTCGCCATCGAGCAGTTGAACGCGGCGCCGCGGACGATTGCGGAAGGCGCGCGCGTTGAGGTGGTGAAGGCCGCCTGATCCGAACTCAGCTGATGCCACGAGCAAGCACGCGACGCAGCAGCGCGACTGTTGACCTTCCATGACTTGTTGCTGGCAGAGTTAGAGTTTATGAGTTGGGCAGTGTAGATCGCAGCATCGATTGGGACCCAACGGTTGGCCGGCAAGTCAAGCTCCGCAGGACCCCACTGCACAGTATTCCAGCGATCGGACTCCCTCCGCCAATATTCGGCGGAGGCCTCTGTAATCTTTTTTGGTGAGTTGACGGATCATGCAACGACCCGACTACGCGGCGAACTACGAAACTTTAATGGCGGTAGTCACCCATCTTGCAGTGAACAAGTGGCCAGCTCGCCAACCGAAAGGCATTGCGAAAGATCTATCGATAGAGAATGTCGATGCGGTGCGCGGTGTGTTAAGGACCTTCAAAGGGCTCTTTCGAGAGTCGAGAGGCGTGTCGCGAGATCATGGAGAACCGCTCTACTCACTTCATTTGAGACATTCTCGATTCGTCGTTGCTGACGAAGAGCAGGAACGCCCCCCGCTCAATACTGAAGATCTATTCGCTCTTCTTCGTTTGGTTTCAGAGAAGGCAGCTCAGCAGACCCAACAAGCTTCCGCCCTCAGGATCGCAGCTCTTACTTCAATAATCTCGCTGATGGTTGCTGCCGCATCGCTACTCGTGGCCCTTCACAAGGGCTTATGACGCATTCCTTAGGCAGGTTTCGACATCCGCTCCAACCCAGAACGAATTATTCGTCAACGCGAGCGCAGCTAAGCAATCCAGAGCTGATTGCGAGACTCTGAAATTGCTTCGCTTGCGCTCGCAATGACGATGGAGAGACTGCCTCAGTCCGCGCTTAAGCGTACCTGCCGTGGCAGTGCTTGTACTTCTTCCCCGAGCCGCAGGGGCAGTCCTCGTTGCGGCCGATCTTGCCCCAGGTGGTGGGGTCGTTCGGGTTACGCGCTTCGGCCGGGACCGGAGCGACGCCGGAGGACGGCACCACGGAGACGTTGGCGAAGGCCATTTCGTCCTCACCGGTGTTCGGATCGACGTGGTGCGCCTGCATCGGCGGCAGCACCGGCTGCTGCTCCTCCGGCGGCACGATCTCGACGCGCATCAGTTGCGCGGTGACGGCCTCGCGCAGATGCGCGATCATGGCCTCGAACAGCGTGAAGGCTTCCGACTTGTACTCCTGCAGCGGATCGCGCTGGCCGTAGCCTCGCAGGCCGATGACCTGGCGCAGATGGTCGAGCATCACCAAGTGCTCGCGCCAGAGGTGGTCGAGCGTCTGCAGCAGGATGGTCTTCTCGACGTAGCGCATCACGTCGGGGCCCCATTGCGCGACCTTGGCGGCCATGCGCTCGTCGGCATGGGTCTCGATGCGCTTGAGCAGCTCCTCGTCGGCGATGCCCTCTTCCTTCGCCCATTCGTCGACCGGCAGGTCGATGTCGAGCACACGCTTCAGCTCCTCCTTCAGGCCGGCGACGTCCCACTGCTCGGCATAGGCATGCTCGGGCACGTGCTTGGCGACGAGGTCGTCGATGAAGGCGTGACGCATGTCGGTGATCGTCTCGACCACGCTCTCGTCCTGCATCAGCTCGACGCGCTGGTCGAAGATCACCTTGCGCTGGTCGTTCTGGACGTTGTCGAACTTCAGGAGGTTCTTGCGGATGTCGAAGTTGCGCGCCTCGACCTTCTGCTGCGCCTTCTCCAGCGCCTTGTTGATCCAGGGGTGGATGATGGCCTCGCCTTCCTTGAGGCCGAGGCGGGTCAGCATGCTGTCGAGCCGGTCGGAGCCGAAGATCCGCATCAGATCGTCTTCCAGCGACAGGAAGAACTTCGAGCGGCCGGGATCGCCCTGGCGGCCGGAGCGGCCGCGCAGCTGGTTGTCGATGCGGCGGGATTCGTGGCGCTCGGAGCCGATGATGTAGAGGCCGCCGGGCTTGGTCACGGTCTTGGCCGGCTTGGAGCCCTTGGCGGGCTCGATCTCGACGGTCTCCTCGGCCTTCAGCACGATCTCGCGGAAGCGGGCGATGTCGGCCTTGATCTGCTCGATCTTGGCGGCCTTCTCGGCCTCGTCGGTGATCCCGGCGGTCTCCTGCTGCAGGCGCATCTCGAGCGAGCCGCCGAGCTTGATGTCGGTGCCGCGGCCGGCCATGTTGGTCGCGATCGTGATCGCGCCGGGCACGCCGGCTTCGGCCACGATATAGGCTTCCTGCTCGTGGAAGCGCGCATTCAGCACCGCGAACAGCTTGGCCGGCTTGCCGGCGCGGGCCGCCGCATAGAGCTTGTCGAGCGCCCGCTCGCTGCCGAAGTCGATCTGCTTGTAGCCATGCTGCTTGAGATAGGCGGCCAGCACTTCCGACTTCTCGATCGAGGCGGTGCCGACCAGCACCGGCTGCAACCGGGAGTTCGCCCGCTCGATCTCGGCCAGGATCGCGGCGTATTTCTCCTGCTGGGTGCGGTAGACCTCGTCGTCCTCGTCGAGACGTGCGACCGGCAGGTTGGTCGGGATCTCCAGCACCTCGAGCTTGTAGATGTCGAACAGCTCGTCGGCCTCGGTGGCGGCCGTGCCGGTCATGCCGGCGAGCTTGGCATACATGCGGAAGTAGTTCTGGAAGGTGATCGAGGCCAGCGTCTGGTTCTCGGGCTGCACCGGCTGGTGCTCCTTGGCCTCGAGCGCCTGGTGCAGGCCTTCGGAATAGCGCCGGCCCGGCATCATGCGGCCGGTGAACTCGTCGATGATCACGACCTCGCCGTCGCGGACGATGTAGTCCTTGTCGCGCGTGAACAGCGTGTGCGCGCGCAGCGCCTGGTTGATGTGGTGGACGACGGAGACGTTCTCGACGTCGTAGAGCGACTCGCCCTTGAGCTGGCCGGCATCGCGCAGCAGGGTCTCGATCTTCTCCATGCCGGCTTCGGTGAGCGTCACCGTGCGCTGCTTCTCGTCGACCTCGTAGTCGGTCTTGTCGAGCTTCGGCACGAAGGTGTCGATGGTGTTGTAGAACTCCGAGCGGTCGTCGAGCGGGCCGGAGATGATCAGCGGCGTGCGCGCTTCATCGATCAGGATGGAGTCCACCTCGTCGACGATCGCGAAGAAGTGTCCGCGCTGGACCATGTCCTCCAGGCGGTACTTCATGTTGTCGCGCAGATAGTCGAAGCCGTATTCGTTGTTGGTGCCGTAGGTGATGTCGCAGGCATAGGCCGCCTTGCGCTCGGCATCGTCGAGGCCGTGCACGATCACACCTGTGGTCAGGCCGAGGAAGCCGTAGATCTGGCTCATCCAGCCGGCGTCGCGGCGGGCAAGGTAGTCGTTCACCGTCACGACGTGGACGCCCTTGCCGGCCAGCGCGTTCAGGTAGACCGCGAGCGTCGCCACCAGCGTCTTGCCTTCGCCGGTCTTCATCTCGGCGATGTCGCCCTCGTGAAGCACCATGCCGCCGATCAGCTGGACGTCGAAATGGCGCTGGCCGAGGGTGCGCTTGGAGGCCTCGCGGACGGTGGCGAAGGCCGGGACCAGGATGTCGTCGAGCGTCTTGCCGTCGGCGAGCTGCTTCTTGAACTCCTCGGTGCGCGCCCTGAGCTGCTCGTCGGTCAGGTTTGCGAGCTCCGGCTCCAGCGCATTGATGGCGTTGACACGGGACTGATAGCCCTTGACGCGACGGTCGTTGGCGGAGCCGAATAGCTTACGGGCGAGCGCGCCGATCATTGCTGAAATCCTGCCTCTATGGGTCTGCGTTGCAGCCGTAACTCATGGTTTGGGTTTGCTGTTCCCGACGTGATGCACCGCAGCACCCGCGCCAGCCTCGACCTTCGGCGCCGGGCGGCGTCCGCCAGATGAGTGGGAGACAGGCAAACCAGGGTTCAACGGCCAAAAACGCAGCAAAATAAGCGCTATCGCCCTTGAAGCGACCGGGGAGAGATATGGCTGGGGGGGAACGTTGTCAACGGCGCCCGACAGCCGGGCCGTCGCCGCCCACCTGTCGCCGATTTCACGAAATTGACAGACTTTTCGCGTTGCCAAGGCACGGCGATTGGGCGAGTGTCCCGGCCGCCCTGAGGCCTCCCCCCTCGAGCCCCCTCTTCTCAACAAGGATTTTCCATGACCACGTCGTTCCCGGTTACGAAAACCGGCCTGCGCCTCGGCCTTGCCACCGCTCTCGCCGGAAGTCTCGCGTTGTCCCTGCTTGCCGCGCCCGCACGCGCCGCCGACGATGCCAACCCGGTGCTGGCCAAGGTGAACGGCGCCGAGATCCGCAAGAGCGACGTGACGCTCGCCGAGGAGGAGCTCGGACAGAGCCTCGCGCAGATGGATCCGGCGACCAAGGACGAGAACGTCCTGTCGTTCCTGATCGACATGAAGCTGGTCGCCAAGGCGGCCGAGGACAAGAAGGTCGCCGACAGCGAGGAGTTCAAGAAGCGCCTCGCCTTCACCCGCAACCGGCTGCTGATGGACAGCCTGCTTGCCAGCGAGGGCAAGGCCGCGACCACGCCGGACGCGATGAAGAAGGTCTACGAGGAGGCCGCCAAGCAGATCGGCGGCGAGCAGGAGGTGCATGCCCGCCACATCCTGGTCGAGACCGAGGACGAGGCCAAGGCCGTCAAGGCCGAGCTCGCCAAGGGCGCCGATTTCGCAGAACTCGCCAAGAAGAAGTCCAAGGACCCCGGCGCCTCGGACGGCGGCGATCTCGGTTTCTTCACCAAGGAGCAGATGGTGCCGGAATTCGCCAACGTCGCCTTCGCGATGGAGCCGGGCAAGATCTCGGACCCGGTGAAGACCCAGTTCGGCTGGCACGTGATCAAGGTCGAGGAAAAGCGCAGCCGCAAGCCGCCGGAGTTCGACCAGGTCAAGAGCCAGATCGAGACCTACGTCACCCGCAAGGCCCAGGCCGACTATGTCGGCAAGCTGCGCGAGACCGCCAAGATCGAGCGCCTGGACAAGCCCGCTGGCGACGCTGCCAAGCCGGCGGAGGCGAAGCCCGCTGATGCCAAGGCCGCCGAGCCGGCGAAGAAGTAAGCGGCTCGGCTACTTGGCTTGAGGCGCGACATGGTCGCGTCATAAATGGTGTCGTCCCGGCGAAAGCCGGGACCCATACCGCGTGATGTTTGAAACAGGCACGTGGCCGAAACCGGGGCTCCCAACTGGACCCTGTGGTTATGGATCCCGGCGTTCGCCGGGATGACAGCAGTGGGTGCAGTGACATCCACTCCCACAACGACGACCGAGATGATACAGAGCGCTTCCCGCTCATCCTCTGCCGGAAGCTCTCGATGTCCTCAGCCGTCTCCCCGCTCGCCCCCACCGATGTCCCCGACATGCCCGCCGTTGCGGGCGTCAAGCTCGCGACCGCGGCGGCCGGCATCCGCTACAAGAACCGCACCGACGTGCTGCTGGCGCTGCTCGATCCCGGCACCGCCGTGGCCGGCGTGTTCACGCTGTCGAAATGCCCGTCGGCGCCGGTCGAATGGTGCCGGGCCAAGCTGAAGGGCGGCAAGGCGCGCGCGCTGGTGGTCAACTCCGGCAACGCCAACGCCTTCACCGGCAAGACCGGCAAGCAGTCGACGGCGCTGACGGCGGCGATCGCCGCCAAGGCGGTCGGCTGCAAGCAGGACGAGATCTTTCTCGCCTCGACCGGCGTGATCGGCGAGCCGCTGGATGCGACCAAGTTCGACGGCGTGCTCGAAGGGTTGGCCGGCACCGCGGCGCCTGAGGACTGGATGGGCGCGGCGCGCGCCATCATGACCACCGACACCTTCCCGAAGGTCGCGACCGCGACCGTCAAGCTCGGCAAGGCCAAGGTGACGATCAACGGCATGGCCAAGGGCGCCGGCATGATCGCGCCCGACATGGCGACGATGCTGTCGTTCATCTTCACCGATGCGCCGATTTCGGCACCCGCGCTGCAGGCCCTGCTCAAGGCCGGCGTCGAGGACACCTTCAACGCGGTGACGATCGACGGCGACACCTCGACCTCCGACACGCTGCTCGCCTTCGCCACCGGGACCGCCGCGGCGAAGGGCGCACCGAAGATCAGCCGCGCCAGCGATCCGCGCGCGAAAGCGTTCGTGAAGGCGTTCAATGCCGTGCTGGCCGACCTCGCCGAGCAGGTCGCGCGCGACGGCGAGGGCGCCCGCAAGCTGGTCGAGATCATCGTCGAGGGCGCCAAGAGCAAGCCGTCGGCGCGCAGAATCGCGATGTCGATCGCCAACTCGCCGCTGGTCAAGACCGCGATCGCCGGCGAGGACGCCAATTGGGGCCGCGTCGTGATGGCCGTCGGCAAGGCCGGCGAGCCGGCCGACCGCGACAAGCTCTCGATCTCCTTCAACGGCATCCGCGTCGCATCGAAGGGCGCGCGCGATCCGTCCTATGACGAGACGGAAGTCTCCGAGGCGATGAAGGCGCAGAAGGTGCAGATCAAGGTGGCGCTCGGCCTCGGCAAGGGCCGCGACCGCGTGCTGACCTGCGACCTGACCAAGGAGTATGTCGCGATCAACGGCGACTACCGGTCCTGATTCCGCAACCGACCACAGCGGGGAAGCGCGCAAGGCCGGCGCGCTTCCGGGCCAAGTCGATCAGCTCGCGATCCGTGCGTCGGCGACCGCCTTCTGGAACAGCGCCTTCATCGCCTCCGCGATGCCTTGGGTCGGCGACACCTCGAAATAGAACCCGTCCGATGCGCAAGCCTGCATCTTCTGCGCGATCTCGCTGTTCGGCGACGGGCCGAACGGCCCCTTGTTGAAAGGATCGATCCAGCTCATGTACCAGCTGTTGGTCGGCAGCTGCAGATAGGTGGTGTAGAGCACCGCGATCTTGATGCCGCGGTTCTTGAGCGTGGTGCAGAGCGCCGGATTGATCGGCGACTGGCAGCGGTTGCCGCTGGCCTTTGGCTTCAGGCAGGCGGCGTTGCTCTCGTCCGCGACGCCATCGGAGACGAAGAACAGGTATTTCAACGGTGAGCCGGTGGTGCCGTCGCCCGGCGTCGAGATCTCGTTGTTGATGGCGGGGAACACCGTGGTGAACGGCGTATCCTTGTCGGCCGTGTAGGAGTCGTTGTTGCCGTAGACGCCCATCAGGTCGATGTTGCCCGCGGCGCTCTTGGCGCTGGACAGGCTCGACGACAGCGAAAACAGCGCCCGCAATCCGATCGTCTTCGACGCCGCGCCGAAATCGTAGATCGCCATGCGGAACTGGTTCGTATAGGTCTGCGTCTGCTGCGCCGTGTCCATCAGCTGCTGGGTGGCGCTGCGCAGCACGTCGATCCGGGTGGTCACGCCGAGCGTCTTGGCGAGATTATAGTAATTGTTGGAGTCGTTGTAGTCGTGGCATGCGAAGGCGCATTTGTCGGAGGTCGCATTGACCATCTTGGTCACGTCCGCCGGCGTCGCCGCCACACCCATCGACGGCGAATTGTCGAGCAGCAGGTAGAAATCGATGTATCGCGGCATCGAGGCCTTCGCCGTCGACGAGCCGTTCAGGGTCATGGTCTTGAACCCAACGATGTTCATGAACATCATGGGCACGGTGGCCGAGAACGACACGGTGGCGCTCAGCACCGAGCCGGCCTTCTTCACCTCCGGCGTCAGGCTGGTCAGCGTATAGCCCGATGTGCCGGACATGTTGCCGTTGAAGATCTTCGCCGCGTCGTCATTGCCGGCGGCGATCACCCCGTCCGAGGTCATCGCGCCCGCGGCAATGAAGGCCGGCGCCGTCCGGGACACCGCGCCGACCGATGCGGCGTCGACCGCCGCCTGCAGCTTGGCGCGCATCTGGTTGGCCCGGCTGTAGTCGACGCCGCAGCCGACCGCCGTGATCAGCGGAACGCAGACGATGGCGAACGTCACCGCGACGTTGCCGCTGACGTCGCGGCGAAGGCGGGCAAGCAGGCTGGATACAATTCGCATGAATGATGCCTAACGAACCATGAGGGGGTCACGGCGTTCACCCGTGAAAATACGCGGGCGGCCATTAAGGTTGGCTTATTTCAACCGTGGAAACGGGGCTCAAAACGGCCTAGGTTAAAACTCCCTCAACAGGCGCGCCTGGTTCTCGGACCGGCCCATCCCTCTCGAAACCCGATCGGACCATGCCCGACCTGAAACTCACGCTCGTGGTCGCCTGCGCGCTCGTCGACGCCGACAATCGCGTGCTGCTGGCGCAGCGGCCGCCCGGCAAGGCGCTCGCGGGCCTCTGGGAATTTCCCGGCGGCAAGCTCGAGCCCGGCGAGCGCCCGGAAGCCAGCCTGATCCGCGAGCTCGACGAGGAGCTCGGCATCACCGTGCGCGAAGCTTGCCTCGCGCCGTTGACCTTTGCGAGCCACGCCTATGAGACGTTCCATCTGTTGATGCCGCTCTACATCTGCCGGCGCTGGGAAGGCCTGGTGACCGCGCGCGAGGGCCAGCAACTAGCCTGGGTGCGGCCCAACAAGCTGCGCGACTACCCGATGCCGCCGGCGGATATTCCGCTGCTGCCGCATCTGATGGATTTGCTGATGTGACGGTCATAACGACTTCAGTGCTGGGAGCTAGCGCTCCCAGCACCCTTGTCAACTAGTTTGACTAGTTTGCTTCTAGGTAAGCGACACGAGCTGCTTGATAGCAGGCCTGCCAAACCAATGGAGACTTTCCGGTCTTGGAAGGGTTACGAGCGTCGAGCGCAAAATTTCCGATCGTATCCGCGAGGGTCTCTCCAAGTCCATTCTGGAGCATTTGCCGGGGATCTAAATTTTTTCCCCAAACGTAGCGCCCCCCCTTTTCTTCCACGAGCGCGCGGAAACCACCAAGTATCGGGTAGGTAAATCCGGCAGGCACACCATACTTCGATTCCTTGTCAATGAAGTCCAAATGCGCCTTATGCTTCCCCTTGTAGGTAGTAACTCCCGTCAAGTGGCCAAACTTGCCTCCCCGAACTTTATTGTAAAGATCGGGCAGATGAAGCTGGATAAGGTCGTATAGCTCTAGAATATCGGCTGCCAGCGGATAGATCTTTTGATACGACTTGGTATTCTCCTTGAAGTGCTGCAGGCATGCCGCTTTTGATCGATACGAATTGATCGGGTGAGTCTTATCGTCGAAATGGTCGCGTTCGAATGCCGTCAGAATTGCGATGATGTCCCTTACGTCGATGGGCTTCTGATCACCGTTGGGCAACAATTCATACTCCTTATAGGCAATCAAATCCGCATAAGGCGCCTTAGCCAAGGCCTTCTTCAACCTGTCAAACTCACCACTGAGATTCATTAGGCTTTGATCGCGCACCTGATTCGAAGTGTTACGCGCGTCCACCATTTGCGGGATATCTTCAGGCTTAAATCCCTCGAGGATCTCAATTCTTACATACTGAGGCGATTCAAGCGCATCCCGCTCTTCCAAAAGAATATTGTAGGTGTGCCCCCCATCGAGCAGTCCATGAAGAACGGGATCGCGCAAGCCGATGGTAACTCTACCGTTCTTGTTATCGAACTGAACCGACTCGACCGAGACAACGATCCCGCGGTTCATAAAAACGAAAAGATCGGGATTATCGCTCACGCTCGCGCGGATCTTGTTTGGGACCGCACCAGTCAGCTTTGGATCGCGAACGTTAATCTTTCGCCATTCCGAAAGATCAGGAAGATCGCGCACGTCAACCATCGCGAAGTAATCGCGGTATCCGAGCTTATGAATATGGGCGGGGGCTTCGAGGTTCCGGAACGAGACAACCGGAAAGGTCAGCTTAGAGAGCTGCATTTTAAGTCTCCAGGTTCGCAAGGGACATTGCCCTGTGCTGATATCGTTCTGAGGGAACAGCCCTACAAAACGAGCCTGCCGTCATGGCGAGGCTCGTACAATCTATGCGCGCAATCGCAGAAGGTCAAGACCGACGATCATCGGGTGATCACTCGACGTTGGACGGCCCTTGCACATTTCGCTTCACTGCCGCCTCGAGGCTCGCTGTCGCCGACCCCGGCTTCAGCGGCTTCTGCTGGCTCTCATGCGGGGCCCAGCCGGATAACCAGATGATGTCGAAGGTGGCGCGGATGCGGCCGTCGGGGTCGGCGAAGCGTTCGGCATAGATCTTGGCCATGCGCAGCAGGGTCGCGCGGCGCAGCGGCGTGCGGCGGCGCTCGACCAGACTGTTGGTGGCACCCATGCGACGGAGATCCTGCATCAGGCCGAACGCGCTGGCATAGCGGACCACGACGCGGTCGAGGTCGGTGACGGGAAGCGCAAAGCCGGCCCGCTGCAGCAGGCCGCCGATGTCGCGCAGATCGGCGAACGGCGCGACGCGCGGCGACACGCCGCCCTCGCACTCTGCCTCGGCGGCGGCGAAGGATTGCCGGAGCTCGGTCAGCGTATCGCCGCCGATCATGGCCGCCAGCAGCAGACCATCGGGGCGCAAGGCCCGGCGAATCTGCACCAGCAGTCCGGGCAGATCGTTGACGAATTGAAAGGCCAGCGCCGACAGCGCGAGATCGAGCGATTGCGCGGCCAGCGGCAGCCGCTCATCCGCCGTTTCGGGCGCAGCGATATGTGCGAGCTGCGAGAGGCGTCCCGAAAGATACGGCTTCAAGCCCGCGGCCGGCGTCCAGACGTCGGCAGCCGCGGTGAAGGACCGGTTCACTGCCGCAAGCCGATCCTCGATGTCCTCCGCAACGCGCTCCAACAGGAAGGTCTCCGGCGCTGCCGCAGCCCGCCGCTGCCTGAGCGCGAGCAAGCTGCGATCGAACAGAACGGGAGTGGTGACGGACTGGATCATTGGGTCTGGTTACGCCGATCCTCGCGGCCGGGCAATGCACCGCTTGAGCAACGTGGGTTGCGGCGCTAGCCTCAATACATGGGTGTGACGTTTGCTCCAATCAGCGTCGGACGACTTCGTGCAGCCGTGGGCGCGCTGCACGGCGGTCTCGCGCATGTCGCGAAGTTCGCGCTCGACGTCGCGCTGCCGACGCTGTGCATCGCCTGCCGCGAGCCGGTCGACGGCGAGGGCGTCTGTCCCGCCTGCTGGGGCAAATTGTCGTTCATCGAGCGGCCGTATTGCCCGAAGCTCGGCATCCCCTTCGTCTACGATCCCGGTCCCGAGCTGCTGTCGATGGAGGCGATCGCGGCGCCGCCGGTCTATGCCCGGGCCCGCGCCGCCGTGCGCTATGACGAGGTCGCGCGCACCCTGGTGCATCAGCTGAAATATCAGGACCGCACCGATTTGGCGCCGATCATGGGCCGCTGGATGGCTCGCGCCGGCCGCGAGCTGCTGGCCGAGGCCGACCTCGTGGTGCCCGTGCCGCTGCACTGGCGGCGCGGCTTCAGCCGGCGTTACAACCAGTCCGGCGCGCTGGCGCGGGTGATCGCCCGGTCCAGCGGCGTCCGAATGCAGGGCGATGCGCTGCGCCGCGTGCGGGCGACCGAGCAGCAGGTCGGCCTGTCGCGCGCCCAGCGCGCCAGCAATGTGCAGGGCGCATTCCAGGTATCTTCAGACCGCCTGCATGACGTGCAGGGGCGCCGCATCGTCATCGTCGACGACGTGCTGACCACCGGCGCGACGGTGGATGCCTGCGCCCGCGCTCTGCTGCGCGCCAAGGCGGCCGAGGTCAGCGTGCTGGTTTTCGCCCGGGTTGTCGATGCCCCCCGCGCTCCCATATAATCTGTCGTTCCGTAACAGCTGAGCGCGACATGACCGCTGCGATCGAAATCTATACCCGTCCGGGGTGCGGCTACTGCACGGCCGCCAAATCGCTTCTGACCCGCAAGAACGTTCCCTTCACCGAGCATGACGCGGGCAAGGATCCGACGATCCGGCAGAAGATGTATGATCGTGTCGGCCCGGGCTCGACCTTTCCGCAGATCTTCATCGGCCACACCCATGTCGGCGGCTGCGACGATCTCTATGCGCTCGATCGCGAGGGCAGACTCGACGCCATGCTGGCGGGAGACAAGGCGACATCATGAGCAACGACCGCAGCTTTACCGCCGCCATGGTGCAGATGCGCACCTCGCTCCTGCCCGAGCCGAGCCTCGAGCAGGGCACCAGGCTGATCCGGGAAGCGGTCGCGCAGGGCGCGGAGTACGTCCAGACGCCGGAAGTGAGCAACATGATGCAGCTCAACCGGACGGCGCTGTTCGAGCAGCTCAAGAGCGAGGCGGACGATCCCTCTCTCAAAGCCTATCAGGCGCTCGCCAAGGAGCTGAGCATCCATCTGCACATCGGATCGCTGGCGCTGCGCTTCTCGGCAGACAAGGCCGTGAACCGCTCGTTCCTGATCGGACCCGAGGGCAACGTGCTGGCGAGCTACGACAAGATCCACATGTTCGATATCGACCTGCCGGGCGGTGAGAGCTATCGCGAGTCGGCCAACTATCAGCCGGGCGAGACGGCGGTGATCTCGGATCTGCCCTGGGGTCGTCTGGGGCTGACGATCTGCTACGACGTGCGCTTCCCGGCGCTGTATCGTGCGCTGGCCGAGAGCGGCGCCTCGTTCATCAGCGTGCCCTCCGCCTTCACGCGCAAGACCGGCGAGGCGCACTGGCACACGCTGCTGCGCGCCCGCGCCATCGAGACGGGTTGCTTCGTGTTCGCCGCCGCCCAGTGCGGCCTGCACGAGAACAAGCGCGAGACCTTCGGCCACTCGCTGATCATCGATCCATGGGGCGAGATTCTCGCCGAGGGCGGCGTCGAGCCCGGCGTGATCATGGCGCGCATCGATCCGTCGCGGGTCGAGAGCGTGCGCCAGACCATTCCTTCGCTGCAGCACGGCCGCCGGTTCGGCATCGCCGACCCCAACGCGGGTCCGGACTATCTGCACCTGGTGCGGGGCTCGGCATGATCCGCTATGCGCTGCGCTGCGAGCGTGACCATACGTTCGAAAGCTGGTTCCAGAGCTCCTCGGCCTACGATTCGCAGGTGAAGCGCAAGCTGGTGGAATGCCCGACCTGCGGCTCGACCAAGGTCGAGAAGGCGATCATGGCGCCGCGCATCGTCAACAAGAAGGGCCGCGAGGCCGTGCCGGTACCGGCCTCACCGACGCCAGCGCAGGAAGTGATTCCGCCGGGATCGACCGCGCTGATGATGGCGCAGGAGCGCGAGCTGCGCGCCAAGCTCAAGGAGCTGCGCGACCACATCGTCAAGAACGCCGACGATGTCGGCGAACGATTCCCGACCGAAGCCCGCAAGATGCATTACGGCGAGACCGAGCACCGGCCGATCTATGGCGAGGCCTCGCTCGACGAGGCCCGCGAACTGATCGAGGAAGGCATCGAGGTCGCCCCGATCCCGGTGCTGCCGGACGACCGGAATTGAGCAATCGAGAAGGCCTCTTCGTCATTGCGAGCGAAGCGAAGCAATCCAGGAGTCGAGGACAGATTCTGGATTGCTTCGCTTCGCTCGCAATGACGGGGGAGAGATCTCGGCCTGCACTCTCTCTTTCGCCGGTGTGACGACATGTCCCCCCTCTCCTCCTCCTGGCAGCTCTGGGCTCTGCTGTCGGCGCTATTTGCGGCCCTCACCGCCATCTTCGCCAAGGTCGGCGTCGAAGGTCTCAACTCCGATCTCGCCACGCTGATCCGCACCGCGATCGTGCTGGTGACGCTGGCGCTGATCCTGTTCGCGACGGGCCAACTGACGAGCCCCGGCCCGATCTCGATGAAGAGCTGGATCTTCCTGACGCTGTCGGCGCTCGGCACCGGCGCCTCGTGGTTGTGCTATTTCCGTGCCCTGAAGCTCGGCCCCGCGACGCTGGTCGCTCCGATCGACAAGCTCAGCGTCGTGCTGGTCGCCTTGTTCGGCGTCGTGTTTCTCGGCGAACGACCGAGCCTGCAGGGCTGGATCGGCATCGCCCTGATCGCGGCCGGCGCCGTGCTGATCGCGATCAAGGGCTGACTACACTGCGATCAGCAGCGCTACCCCGGCAACGATCAGCACGATGCCACAGATCTCGCGCAGCGAAACCGGCTGCTTGAACGAGTAGTACGACACGCCCTGCGCGAACAGCACCTCGATCAGCGCGAGCGTGCGGACGTTGGCGGCCGCCGTCAGCGCGAAAGCCAGGAACCAGAATTGTGACGCGAAGGCGCCGACGAAGCCGGCCATCATCGACGGCCGCCACAGCGACAGGATTCCGCGCAGGATGTCCGGCGCGCGCGCCAGCAGGTAGACGGTCAGGATCGCGGTTTGCACGAACAGGCCCCAGACCAGCGTGTACGATGCGGCGGTCACGAAGGAGACGCCGTCGACGGTGATGATGGCGCCGCGGAAGCCGACCGCCGACAGGGCGAACGCCGCCGCCGCAACGAGGCCGGTCACGGTCGGCTTCAACTCCGCAAAGCTCTTGTCGCCACCGGGCCGAAGCGCCGTGACGACGACGCCGATGGTGGCGATCAGGATCGCGATTACCTTCGGCACCGAGAGCGGATCGCCGAGGAAGATGAAGCCGAAGATCGCGGTCTGGATCGCTTCGGTCTTCAGATAGGCCGTGGTGACGACGAAGGAGCGGTCGGTCATCGCCAGCAGCATCAGTCCGGTGGCGATGATCTGGCTGAGCGCGCCGAGCAGCAGCCAGGGCCAGAACACAGAAGGCGGCCACGGCAGGTGGTCGCCGGTGGCCAGCAGCACCGCGGTCAGGAACACCAGCGAGAACGGGAAGCCGAACAGGAAGCGGATGTTGGTCGCGCCCCAGGTGCCGAGCTTCGCCGTCAGCGACCGCTGCATCGCATTGCGTGCGACCTGACCGGCCGCAGCCACCAGCGTGAAGGGAATCCAGAGCGAGGCGATGGAGAGCATGCGGGCACGGAGCGACTGTGAAGGCCGGCCACCGTGACCAGCGCGAGGCGTCGGGTCAACAGGACAGGCGACGATTCGGTCGCATGTCAGGATTGCAAGTCAGCGGCGGGACGACGCGCACTTGTCCGAGGTTTATGGTACGCTCGTGCCGCACGACCAGTGTCGTCCCTGCGAACGCAGGGACCCATAACCACTGGCTTCAATTGGTTCAGACGATGTCTCCACACGATGGTGCGGCGATGTATTACGTCTACATTCTCGCCAGCGCGCCGTCACGGCACCCTGTATATCGGTGTTACCAACTCGATACAAAAACGGATTGGGCAGCATCGCGATGGCGAAGGCTCGGATTTCGTCAAGAAGTACGGCGTGTTTCGGCTGGTCTACGTGGAAACATACGCTGTCGCCGAGGAAGCAATCACCCGCGAAAAGCAGCTCAAGCGCTGGAAGCGCGACTGGAAGATCGAGCTGATCGAGCGCGACAATCTCGAATGGCGCGATCTCAGCGACCTGATCTCCTAGGGTGCCACAAACCAATCCCTGTGGTTATGGGTCCCTGCGTTCGCAGGGACGACACCATCTATGCGGCAACTTGCGTGCCTCACACCAGTGTTTCCATCACACCATCTGCTCGGCAACCATCATGTAGTTCACGTCCATGTCGGTCGACAGACTCCAGCGGTCGGCGAAGGGGCTGTAGACGACGCCGCTCTGCTCGGTGATGACCAGACGATTGTCGAGCAGGTATTTCGTCAGCTCGTCCGGCGTGACGAACTTGCTCCACTCATGCGTGCCGCGCGGCAGCCAGCGCAGCACATATTCGGCACCGACGATGGCGAGCGCAAAGCTCTTCCAGTTGCGGTTCAGCGTCGAGACCACCATCATGCCGCCCGGCTTCAGCACGGCAGCACAGCGGCCGAGGAAGGCACCGACATCGGTGACGTGCTCGACGACCTCCATCGCCAGCACGATGTCGAAGCGCTCACGCGGATCCATCTCCTCGATCGTGGTGCAGCGGTAGTCGATCGACAGATGGCCCTTTTCCGCATGCAGCCTGGCAGCGGCAATGTTGCTGGCCGAGGGATCGACGCCGACGACCTGCGCGCCCAGCCGCGTGAACGGCTCGCACAGCAATCCCGCGCCGCAGCCGATGTCGAGCATGCGCAGTCCCGAGAGGCAGTTCAGGCTCTTGGCGTTGCGCTCGAATTTCCGGCAGGCGGCATCGCGGATGTAGGTCAGGCGCAGCGGGTTGATCTTGTGCAGGGGCGCCATCTTGCCCTTGGGGTCCCACCAGGTCTCGGACAGTTTCGAGAACTTCGCGATCTCGGCCGGATCGACGGTCGAGCCGGAGGGAACAGAAGTGCTGCGGGAATCCTGAGGCATTGTCATCGCTGAATACTCAATGATCGAAGCTGCGGCGCCGTACCGGGCTAACGCGCCGTGATGGCGTTCCGGAACGCCAGCGGCTCCGCGATGGTCGAAATGGTTTCCTTGCCCTCGCCCACCCCCAAGATGGTGACGTCGCCGTAATTGAGAACCCGTCCCATGATGGTCTGGTTGACGTCGACGCTCTCGACCTTGTCGAGGGCCATCTCGAAGGTACGGCGCTTGATGAAACCGGTTTTATGGACGACGCGACGATTGGTAACGTCCGTCTCCGTGGTGAGGCGATGGAACCAGGCCCGGACCGTCCAATACAGGGCGACAATGGCGATGACGGCGGCGGTGGCCAGGCACAGCATGACCAAACTGTCGTTCACGGTCATGCGGGAGAGGACGAGCAATCCAAACACGACGATCCAGGCCCCGATCGCCGGCAGGTAGAACATCCAGTGCGCGTTGGTCGAATACAGCACCTTCTCGCCGGGTTGCAGGATTTCGTCGATGTAACGCGCCATTCCAAGCCTCTCACCTGACCCTGTCACCAACCTGCCCCTGTCACCACAAGGAACCGTCTTGCCCCCAGCCGCGGCGCTATGTATACGCGCGTTTCGGCTGGCGCGCCTCCGGTTTCGCGCTCAGCCGGTCAACTTATCCTCCTGATGGGAATGAGCGCGTCGTCATGGGTCGCCTCGTGCTGAAATTCGGCGGCACATCCGTCGCCAACATCGACCGCATCCGCAACGTCGCGCGCCACGTCAAGCGCGAGGTCGATGCCGGTCATGAGGTTGCCGTCGTCGTCTCGGCGATGTCGGGCAAGACCAACGAGCTGGTCGCCTGGTGCACCGAGGCGTCGCCGATGCATGATGCGCGCGAATACGACGCCGTGGTGGCCTCGGGCGAGCAGGTCACGTCCGGCCTGCTGGCGATCGTGCTGCAGAGCATGGGCATCCAGGCCCGCTCGTGGCAGGGCTGGCAGATCCCGATCAAGACCAGCGACGCCCATGCCTCGGCGCGGATCGTCGATATCGACGGCTCCGAGCTGATCCAGCGCTTCCGCGACCGCAAGGAAGTTGCGGTCATCGCCGGCTTCCAGGGCATCAACGCCGAAACCGGGCGAATCACCACGCTCGGCCGCGGCGGCTCGGACACTTCGGCGGTGGCGATCGCGGCCGCCATCAAGGCCGACCGCTGCGACATCTATACCGACGTCGACGGCGTCTACACCACCGACCCGCGGGTGGTGCCGAAGGCCAAGCGGCTCGACAAGATCGCCTTCGAGGACATGCTGGAGCTGGCGTCCCAGGGCGCCAAGGTGCTGCAGGTCCGCTCGGTGGAACTGGGCATGGTGCACAACATGCCGATCTTCGTCCGCTCCTCATTCGACAAGCCCGAGGATATCGACCCGCACGCCAACCAGCCGCCGGGGACGCTGATCTGCAGCGAGGAACAAATCATGGAAAATCACGTCGTGACCGGCATCGCCTTCTCCAAGGACGAGGCCCAGATCTCGGTGCGCCAGATCGAGGACAAGCCGGGCGTTGCCGCGTCGATCTTCGGACCGCTGGCTGATGCCAATATCAATGTCGACATGATCGTCCAGAACGTCTCGGAAGATGGCAAGACCACCGATCTGACCTTCACGGTGCCGGCGACCGACTACAACCGGGCGCGCGAGACCATCACCGCGGCCAAGGACAAGATCGGCTACCAGCGCTTGGATACCGCAACCGACGTCGCCAAGGTCTCGGTGATCGGCTCGGGCATGCGCAGCCATGCCGGCGTCGCCGCCAAGGGATTTGCCGCGCTCGCCGCCCGCAACATCAACATTCGCGCGATCACGACCTCCGAGATCAAGTTCTCGGTGCTGATCGACGCCGCCTATACCGAGCTCGCCGTCCGCACGCTGCACACGCTCTACGGACTGGACCAGGCCTAGAAAATCCTCCTCCGCGACCACACCTGTCCCGTTATGTGACAGCAGGACGGGCCGGAGGTCGTTCGAAAGCCGTTGACGCCGCCCGCGGTGGCAGGCGTTTTGCTTGGCAAAACAAGCCCTAATTCGCTATACGCCATCGCAGGATGGCAGCCGCAAACTGTGCTCCAGTGATGGTTGTTCTGGTTCGGGCCGGCACTCTGAGCGTGCGATAGTGCCGAATCGAGAAAGCTGTTCGATGCCGCGAGTTTAGCGCCAGATCCGGCCGCGTGCCGGGCTGGCCCCAGGAAGGGGGATTGTGCCACATGCGAAGCGCGTCGGGAGGCCCCCGCGTCCTGCTCAGACGGCTTCGCGAGACCATGGCGGAGCAGGTCTCGGCACAGGAGCGACTCGACAAGATCGTGGTGCTGATCGCGGCCAACATGGTCGCGGAGGTCTGCTCGGTCTATGTGCTTCGCGTCGACAACACGCTCGAGCTCTACGCCACCGAAGGTCTGAACCGCGACGCCGTTCACATGACCGTGCTGAGCGCGCATGAGGGCCTCGTCGGCCTCGTCGCGAGCGAGGCGACGCCGCTCAATCTGAACGACGCGCAGAGCCACCCCGCCTTCTCGTACCGGCCGGAAACCGGCGAAGAGATCTACCACTCCTTCCTTGGCGTGCCGATCCTGCGCGCCGGCAACACGCTCGGCGTGCTGGTGGTGCAGAACCGCGCCAAGCGCACCTATGTCGAGGAAGAGGTCGAGGCGCTGCAGACCACCGCGATGGTGCTCGCCGAGATGATCGCCTCCGGCGAGCTCGCAGCGCTCGCCCAGCCCGGCGCCGAGCCGGCGGCGCGGCACTCGATCCACAAGACCGGCACCGTGCTGTCCGATGGCATCGCGCTCGGCCACGTCGTGCTGCACGAGCCGCGCGTCGTCATCAACAACTACATCGCCGAGGACCTGCCCAAGGAGATCAAGCGGCTCGACGCCGCGCTGCTCAAGCTGCGGTCCGACCTCGACCGCATGCTGGAGCGCGGTGACGTCGCCGATGGCGGCGAGCACCGCGAGGTGCTCGAAGCCTATCGCATGTTCGCCAACGACCAGGGCTGGTCGCACAAGCTGCACGAGGCGGTCGCGACCGGCCTCACGGCGGAAGCCGCCGTCGAGCGCGTGCAGTCCGACACCCGCGCCCGCATGCTGCGCTCCACCGATCCGTATTTGCGCGAGCGGCTGCACGATCTCGAGGACCTCGGCTACCGGCTGCTGCGCCAACTGGTGGGCCAGGACCACGCGCCCCGGCGCGAGCACCTGCCCGACAATGCCATCCTGATCGCGCGCGCAATGGGCCCGGCGGCGCTGCTCGACTACGACCGCAAGCGGCTGCGCGGCCTCGTGCTCGAGGAAGGCACTGCCAACTCGCATGTCGCGATCGTGGCGCGTGCGCTCGGCATTCCCGCCGTCGGCGAGGTGCCGAACGCGCCGGGCATCGCCGATCCCGGCGACGCCATCATCGTCGATGGCACGTCGGGCTCGATCTACGTTCGGCCGTCGTCCGAGATCGAGTCCGCCTATGCCGAGCGGGTGCGCTTCCGCGCCCGCCGCCAGGCGCAATATGGCGAGCTGCGCAACAAGCCCTGCGTGACCAAGGACGGCCAGCCGATCGAGCTGATGATCAATGCGGGCCTGGTCATCGACCTGCCGCATATCGAGGACACCGGCAGCGCCGGCATCGGCCTGTTCCGCACCGAGCTGCAATTCATGGTGTCCGCCAGCCTGCCGCGCTCGAGCGACCAGCTGGCGCTGTATCGCACGGTTCTCGACGCCGCCGGCCACAAGCCGGTCACGTTCCGCACTTTGGACATCGGCGGCGACAAGGCGCTGCCCTACATGGAGACCGTGATCGAGGAGAATCCGGCGCTCGGCTGGCGCGCGATCCGCCTCGGCCTCGACCGTCCGGGCCTGCTGCGCGGCCAGATCCGGGCGCTGCTGCGCGCCGGCGGCGGCCGCTCGCTGCGCATCATGTTCCCGATGATCTCGGAAGTCGCCGAGTTCGACACGGCCAAGGCGATCGTCGAGCGCGAGCTGACTTACTTGCGCCAGCACGGTCACACACTGCCGGAGCGCGTCGACGTCGGCACCATGCTCGAGGTCCCGGCGCTGCTGTATCAGCTCGACGAGCTGCTTTCGAAGGTCGATTTCATCTCGGTCGGCTCGAACGACCTGTTCCAGTTCCTGTTCGCGGTCGATCGCGGCAATGCCAAGGTCTCCGAGCGCTTCGACACGCTGTCGACGCCGATCCTGCGGGCGTTGCAGCAGATCGTGCACAAGGCCAAGGCGGCCAAGCGGTCGGTGTCGCTGTGCGGCGAGATGGCCTCCAAGCCGATCGGCGCGCTGGCGCTGATCTCGCTCGGCTACCGCTCGCTGTCGCTGTCGGCCACCGCGCACGGCCCCGTGAAGGCGATGATCCTCGAACTCGACGCCGGCAAGGCGGCGACGAAGATGGCCGAATGGCTGGCCGCACCGGCTGGCAGCTTCTCGATGCGGCAGAAGCTGACCGAGTTCGCCGAGAGCGAAGGCCTCGCGCTGTAGCGGGCCCGTCGCGCCAGGCGTCTTCCGTTCGTATCGTTTGCTCCTAGATCAGATTGCATCATGTCGTCGCTTCCCCAAGCCAAACTGGATGTCCTGCTCGCGCATCACGCCTCGCTCGAGGCGGAGCTGCTAGGCCAGGTCAATTCCGACCGCTACGTGCAGATCACCCGTGAGCTCGCCGAGCTCAATCCGCTGATCGACGCGGTGAAGGCGTATCGCGCCGGCGTCAAGGAGCTCGCCGAGACGGAGGCGCTCATCGCCGATCCCACCACCGACGCCGAGATGCGCGCGATGGCCGAGGCCGAGCGCGACGAGCTGATCGCGCGCCGCGGCGAGCTGGAGCAGCAGATCCGCGTCGCGCTGCTGCCGAAGGATGCGATGGACGACCGCAACGTCGTGCTTGAAATCCGCGCCGGCACCGGCGGCGACGAGGCCTCTTTGTTCGCCGGCGACCTGTTCCGGATGTATGAGCGCTTCGCCGCCCTGCAGGGCTGGAAGGTCGAGGTGATCTCGGCCTCCGAAGGCACCGTCGGCGGCTACAAGGAAATCATCGCCGAGGTGCAGGGCCGCGGCGCCTTCGCCAAGCTGAAATTCGAATCCGGGGTGCACCGCGTGCAGCGCGTGCCCGATACCGAGACCCAGGGGCGCATCCACACCTCGGCCGCCACGGTTGCCGTGCTGCCGGAGGTCGAGGAGGTCGATGTCGACATCAAGCAGGACGACCTGCGCATCGAGACCATGCGCGCCCAAGGCGCCGGCGGCCAGCACGTCAACAAGACGGAATCGGCGATCCGCATCACCCACATCCCGACCGGGATCGTCGTGATGATGCAGGACAGCCGCTCACAGCACAAGAACCGCGCCTCCGCGATGAACATCCTGCGCTCGCGCATCTACGACGCCGAGCGGCAGAAGGTCGACGCGGCGCGCTCGGCCGAGCGCAAGGAGAAGGTCGGCTCCGGCGACCGCTCCGAGCGCATCCGTACCTATAATTTCCCGCAAGGGCGCGTCACCGACCACCGCATCAACCTGACGCTCTACAAGCTGCCGCAGGTGATCGCGGGCGAAGCGCTGAGCGAACTGATCGACGCGCTGACGACCGAGCACCAGGCAGCCCAGCTCGCCGCGCAAGGTGCGGCGGCGTGATGCGCACCGGCGCATTGCAGGAGGCGATGCGACGCTGCCCCGACACAAACGGTGTCGTCCCGGCGAACGCCGGGACCCATAGCCACCGGCCTTCGTGGCTGTCACAGAAGGCAACTCCGACCGCCCGTCCCGCAACGGCACGGCGTATGGATCCCCGCGTTCGCGGGGATGACGCGTGGAGGGAGCTTGCGCGATGACCGGCCTCATCGCCGGCGTGACCATCGATGCCGCCCGCCGTGCCCTGGCCGCACGCTTTGCAGATGCGGGCCTCGACTCGCCCGAGCTCGATGCGCGGCTGCTGATCGGCCATGCGCTGCAGCTCGACCTCACCGGGCTCGTGATGCACGGGAGACGACAGCTCTCCCATGACGACGCGCAGCGCCTGGAAACGCTGATGCAGCGCCGGCTGGCCGGGGAACCGGTCGCCCGCCTCCTCGGCACCAAAGAGTTCTGGGGCCTGGACCTGCGATTGTCGGCCGATACGCTGGTGCCGCGACCGGACACCGAGACCGTGGTCGAGCTGGCACTGGAACATCTCGCGGCCGGCGGCGGCCTGAAGCGTCGCTTGCGCATCGCCGATCTCGGCACGGGCTCCGGCGCGATCCTGCTGGCGCTGCTGTCCGAGCTGCCGCGGGCCTTTGGACTGGGCACCGACATCAGCTTGGCCGCGCTGACGACCGCGCGGGACAATGCGCGCGCGCTCGGATTGGCCGACCGCGCCGGCTTCGTCGCCTGCTCCTACGCCGCAGCGCTGGCTGTGGGTTTCGACCTGATCGTGTCGAACCCGCCCTACATCCCGTCGTCCGAGATCGGCGCGCTCGACGCCGAGGTGCGCACTCATGATCCGCTACGCGCACTGGACGGGGGCAAGGACGGGCTCGACGCCTACCGCGCGCTGATCCCGCAGGCAGCGGCCCTGCTTCAGCCCGGCGGCGCCGTCATCGTGGAGGTCGGGCTTGGCCAGAGTGACGACGTCGCTGCATTGATGGTGAGGGCCGGCCTGACGGCCGATTCCTCGACGATCCGGGCCGATCTGGCCGGTATTCCCCGAACCGTCATGGGCTTAAAAAAGCTCCGGTAAAGGTCGGGGGATAGAGAAAAAGCTCTTGGAATATCCCCCGGGAGCGACTACGTTCCACCCATAGCACCGGCGCAGGCCACGACGAGCGGTATTCACGGAACACCGCAGCAGTCAGATGCCAGAGAGCCGCGCCGGGCGATAGGTTCCAGAACGCAGATCTGCTGAGCGCGAGAGCCGGATGGCTGCGCAGCCCGCGACTGCAAAGCGAACGAAAGCCTGACTTTGCACTTGAGGTCTTACGCTAAGCAAACTGGGTCGGTCGTGGCGCATCTCGCCGTGGCTGGCTGAATGACGTGGTTCGCTGGTCCCAGGGGGCTGGCGAGTGGGGAACGCGTTTTGAACGCGCTTTTGTCGAGAGAATCGGCTGTCGATCACATCGGCATGGGTCGAACCGGCATGTCGGAACCGGCATGGGTCGGATGGGCCATTTGGACCGCGCACGAGGCGTCCGAGCCCGGCGAAGGTAATTCAATACGCTTTCGGTATTCCGATAACAATCAGTGCTCACTATCAGTGCTCAGCAATCGGTGCTCCTAACGCAGGGTTGGAATAAAGGCAGGACATGAGAAACGGTCAGAACAACAAGCGGATGCGCAACCGGAACAGCGGCGGTAACAACAACAATAACCGGCGCGGCCAGAATCCGCTGACCCGGGTGTTCGAGTCCAATGGACCGGACATCAAGATCCGCGGTACCGCCTCTCATGTCGCCGAGAAATATGTCCAGCTTGCCCGCGACGCACGCTCCTCGGGCGACCCCGTTGCCGCCGAGAACTACTACCAGCACGCCGAGCACTATTTCCGCCTGATTGCCGCCGCCCAGGAGCAGTTCCGCCAGAACCAGCCGCAGCAGCAACCGCGCAACGCCGATGACCTGACCGTCGACGACCTCGATGATGAAGGCGAGAGCTTCTCGCATTTCGGCCAGGAGCCCGGCTTCGTTCCGGCCCAGCCGCAGCCTCAACCCCAACCCTTCATGCGCGATCGCGAAGGCGGCCAGCGCGAGCGCGGCGACAACCAGCCCTATCAGCGCGAGCAGCAGCCGCGCGAGCATCGCGAAGCGCGTGAGCCGCGCGAACACCGCGAGCCGCGGGAGCACCGTGAACCGCGTGAGCATCGCGAGCGGGAGCCGCGCGAGCACCGCGAGCGTCCGCAGCCCGTCCAGTACCAGCCCCAGCCGCAACCCCAGCCCGTCATCGCCGATAGCGGGGTCGATCGGTTGCCGTCCTTCATCACCGGCCCGCAGCCGCAGATCGCCAATGCCCCGGCCGCCTTCGAGGGCGCTGCCGAGCGCTATCCGCGCCGCCGCCGGCGTCCGCATGGTCCGCGCGGTGAAGCAGCCGCTGCTGCGCCGGCGCCGAGCGAGGACCTCAATCCGGGCGAATAGCGATTTCGCTCCGTCATGACGAAACGGGTGGGCCCTGAGCCCACCCGTTTTTCTTTGCGCTGAGAGGCACGCAGGGAGCGACCCAGTGTCATCCGTCGCGCGACGGCAGACCGAACTCGCGGCGGCCGGAGCCACCGGATCCTGGGGCCGACGGTGACGGCGCCAGCACGGGTTCGAGTCGTGGGATCAGCCGGATGCGCTCGCGGCGCGCCGGGATCACCCGGTAGACCTGCTTGGTCGCCTCGACGATGTGGACACCGGCGAACGGCAGCGACAGCGCCGCGCCGACGCGCTCCCAGGCCATCGCCGATTTCAGGAACCAGCCGCCGACCGGGGGCATGAACAGCGCCTCGCCCCAGCCGGTCGGCGTGAACCAGGTCTGCCGCAGCAACTGCGTGATCTGCGAGCGCGAATAGGGCCGGCCATGGCCGAATGGCGTGTTGTCGGTCCGCGTCCAGACGCCGCGCCGGTTCGGGATCACGATGATCATGCGTCCCGCCGGCGCCAGCACCCGCCACATCTCCCGCAGCAGCCCGGCCGGGTCGTCCGACATCTCCAGCGCATGCACGATCAGGATGCGGTCGACCGCGGCATCAGGCAGCGGCAGCGAGAACTCGTCCACCAGCGAGGCCAGCGTCGGCCGCGCCGTCGGCCATTTCAGCACCCCCTGCGCCGCCGGCATAAAGGCGATGCAGCGTTCGGAATCCTCGCGGAACAAGCCGAGATAGGGCGTGGGATAGCCGATGCCGAGCACCCGCTGCCCGGCCGCGTTCGGCCAGCGCGCGCGGATGCCGCGGTTGATCAAGAGCCGCGCGACGATCCCGAGGCGACCCGAATAGAAATTCCGCAGATCGATCACGTCCATGACGTCAATGTATCATGCGGGCGCGCGCTGCCGCGCGCCGAATATTGCGTTGCGCCTCCAGCGTTAACGCCATATCTCTGCCCGGGACATCGGAGGCCGCCCCGCAGCGCTGCGCCCGGGCTCCGCTTCCACGACCTTCTGGCATCGCGAGCGCTACCATCGTGCCTCGCCCGGTCCCGCCGACGGAGACATCATGGCCGCCGACATCCGCGTCTTCACCTGCCTGTCCGACAATTTCGGCTATCTGATCCATGACCCCGCGACCGGCGCGACTGCCTCGATCGACGCCCCCGAGGCCGGACCGATCGTCCGGCAATTGGACGCCGAAGGCTGGACGCTCACCGACATCCTGATCACGCATCATCATCACGACCATGTCGGCGGCGTCGCCGAGCTCAAGCAGAAATATGGCTGCCGGGTGGTCGCGCCGCACGACAAGACGACGGCGATCGCCAACGTCGACCTGCGCGTCGCCCATGGCGATGTCGTGAAGATCGGCGAGCTGCTCGCGCGCGTGCTGGAAACGCCTGGCCATACGCTCGACCACGTCTCCTACGTGTTCGACGCCGACAAGGCGTTGTTTGCGGCCGACACGCTGTTCTCGGTCGGCTGCGGCCGCGTGTTCGAAGGCACCTATCCGATGATGTGGGACTCGCTTCTCAAGCTGCGCGCGCTGCCGGACGACTTCCGGCTCTATTGCGGCCACGAATACACAGCCTCGAACGCCAAATTCGCGCTCACCGTCGACGGAGACAACGAGGCGCTGAAGGCTCGCGCCGAGGAGGTCACGCGGCTCCGTGCCGCCAACCGGCCGACCATTCCGTCGCTGCTCGGCGACGAGAAGACCGCCAACGTGTTCCTGCGCGCCGACGATCCGGCCGTCGCTTTGCGGCTGCGCATGAAGGGCGCCAGCGCCGAGCAGGTGTTCGGCGAACTGCGTGAGCGCAAGAACAAGTCGTAAGGCTGAGGACGACGATGACCACGCTCTCGGCTGCCGACATCATCGCGCGCCTTGGTCTGCAGTCGCATCCGGAGGGCGGACATTTTCGCGAGACCTTCCGCGATCCGGCCGTGGACGCCTCCGGCCGCGCCGCATCGACCTTGATCTATTTCCTGCTCGCCCGCGGCGAGCGTTCGCATTGGCACCGGGTCGACGCGGTCGAGACCTGGCACTTCTATGCCGGGGCACCGCTGACCTTGCGGATCGCCGCCGAAGGCCAGGCGTCGCAAACGACGACGCTGGGGATCGACCTCGCAGCCGGCCAGCAACCGCAGGCGATCGTCCCTGCCCATGCCTGGCAAGCCGCCGAGAGCACCGGCGGCTGGACGCTGGTGGGCTGCACGGTGGCGCCGGGCTTCATGTTCGAAGGATTCGAACTCGCGCCGCCCGGCTGGGAGCCGGAGGTCTGAATCAGGCGCTCGCGCCCGCGACCTTCGCGGCGGGCTCGGCAAAGCGCTGGCGCTCCTGGGCGAGGAAGCCGGAAATCGCGTCGGCCGGCATCGGCTTCGCGAAGTAGTAGCCTTGGATGTAGTCCGCGCCCAAAAGCCGGAGGCTGTCGAGCTGCTCCTTGGTCTCGACACCTTCGACCACACACGAGATTTCCATGTCGGCGCAGAGGCCGGTCAGCGACTTGATGATCTTGTGGCTGATCGGGTTGGCATTGACGTCGCTCACGAAACTGCGGTCGACCTTGAGCTTGTCGAGCGGCAGCCGGTGAACGTGGCTGAGCGACGAGTAGCCGGTGCCGAAATCGTCCAGCGAGATGCCGCAACCGATCGCCTTCAGCGCCGCGATCGACTGCTCGGCGCGGGCGAAATCAAAGGTGACGGCGGTCTCCGTGATCTCGAACTCGATTCGGCGCGGCGGAACGCCGCTGGCATGAATGACCGCCAGCAGCGGAAGAACACCGTCCGGCGAACAGATGTCGTGCGCGGAGAGATTGAACGACACGCGAATGTCGTCCGGCCAGGTCCGCGCCGCCGCGAGCGCCTTGACCAGCAGACAGCGCGTCAGGCTGCGGATGACGCCGATCCGCTCGGCCGCCGGGATGAAGCTTGCGGGCGACACCGTGCCCAGCTTGGGGCTGTGCCAGCGCGCCAGCACCTCGAATCCGGTGGTGCGCGAATTCGTCGCGTCCATGATCGGCTGAAACGCCAGATCCATCTCGGCTTCGAAATCGGCCGTGCGCAACAGGTGCTCGATCACGCTGCGGCTGCGGATCTCCGCCTCGAGCTCGGTCGAGAAGATGATGGCCTGGCCGCGGGCGCGGCGCTTGGCGTGGTAGAGGGCATAGTCGGCGCATTCGTACAGCGCATCCGCGGCCATGGCCGAGCGCGGATATAGCGCAAAGCCGGTCGAGCACGACAGGCCAGTATGCGTCGTGTCGAACTGATAGGGCAGCTTGATCAGCTCGGTGATCTGCCGTCCGAGGTTGAGCAGATCGTCGTCCGTGGGGTTGCCGGCGACCACCAGTCCGAACTCGTCGCCGCCGAGCCGGGCGAGATGGACCTGGCCGCCATGGCCGGCACAGGCGTCGCGGACGCGGCGCGCGGCCTCCATCAGCACGCGGTCACCGACCGTATGTCCATAGGTGTCGTTGATCGGCTTGAAGCCGTCGAGATCGATGATGCCGACGGCGAGCCGCGTGCCGTCCCGCTCGGCCTCGGCGAATGCCTGCGTGAGCTCCGAGAAGAAGCGGCGGCGATTGGGCAGATCGGTCAGCGCGTCCAGATTGGCGAGGCGGAAGTTTTCATCCGACAGCGCTTGCGTCGCGGCCTGCTCTGCGAGCAGCGATTTGCGGCTGGCGACGAGCGCGGCGAAATCCCGATAGTAGATGAACAGCACCGTGACCATGGCGCCGGACACGAGCAACTGATTGACCGCGATCGCACGCAGCGCGTGAACGCCCGTGGACATGAAGAAGATGACGTAGGGGACGATGACCACGAGGGTCACGATCAGCGCCGCGGAGCGCAAATGCATCAGGCAGAAGATGATGCCGATGACCGTGACCGCCATGTAGAACGCGACCTGCCCCTTGGCGAACGGATCGCCATAGGGAAACAACGCGAATGACCAGACGACGAACAGCGCCCCGATCGGGCCGGCGATCCGGTTGGTGACGCGCAGGTTGCGCAGCACCTCGGCGTCGTTGCTGGCGGCCTCGCCCTGCCGCAGCCACCACAGCATCCGCGCGCCGGTAATCGTCGATAGCAGGGCCGGCACCGAAATCGTGAGCCACGTCGGCGCCAGCGGCAGGAAGGTGTAGGCGAGCGCCAGGCTGTTGGTGATGAGAATGAAATAGAGCAGCGGCACCTGCTTCGAGAACGCCTGGAACTGCGCGCGCGTCAACTCGGGATTGTCGGCGGGGACACGAAACAACTCCCCCGCGCGGGCCATGTAACGTCTCACGTCCGGCATCGCCGCCCCGTTGTCAGCACCATTTGCCGCGAACTATCGCGCGGGACGGGTAAAGGGCGGGTTAGGTGCAGACCGCGCCAAACCGTAATCGGCGGTTGTGAGCTACCGGCCGGCGCGCTGGTTTTGCGCACGGTTAAGTGCGCATCAAGGATAACCGGCGGATTCGGGCCGCCGTACCGAAGTCCGCATGCGAGCGGGCACTGCCTGACTTTCGCTCAACCTGACGCGGTCAGCGCTTGCGAAGAAGGAACATGTCCTTGGCCGCGACCAGACCGCCGCCGGCGATCAGCAGCGCCGCCACGGCGATGGTCGCGCTCGGCCGCGCGTAGCCGGCAACGATCAGGAACGCCGTCGACAGCAGCGGCGTCGCATAGGACGCCGCACCGAGCACCCGAATGTCGCCCCGCTTCATGCCGATGTCCCAGGCGTAGAACGCAGCACCCACCGGGCCGATGCCGAGACCGGCAACAGCGAGCCACTGCGTCGGGCTGTCGGGCCAGACCGTTCGCTCGACCGCAACATGGACCAGGGCCGCCAGCGCGGACGTCGCCAGGCAGAAGCCGGCGACCGCATCGGTCGGCACCGCCTTCAGACGACGCGAGAGCACCGAATAGATCGCCCACACGAACGCCGCGACGAAGGCGGCCGCAAGCCCCGGCAACTGGCTCGCAGCGAAGCTCGCACCGTTGCCGAGCAACAGCAGCGCGGTTCCGACGAGACCGATCGCGGCGCCGATGACGTGATGGACCGCCAGGCGCTCGCCAGGCAGGAAGGCCGAGAACATCACGATCAGCAGCGGCCAGAGATAGTTCAGCAGCCCGGCTTCCGCCGGCGGCGCGAAGCGCAGCGCCAGGAAATACAGCGCGTGATAGCCGAACAGGCCGCCGACGCCCACGGCCCACGCCCTCGCCGGCTGCCGCAACACCTGCAGCCCATCCGGTCGACGCAACACACTGAGCAGGCCGACCGCGCCGCCGACAGCAAAGGTCATTGCCGCAAGCTGGAAGGCGGGGATCGTACCCGTCGCCACCGTCAACAAGGCGAGCAGCGACCACATCAGGATCGCGGTCAGACCGATCAGGGTCGCAGTTCGCTGGGACATCAGGCGGCAGGCTCCGTCACGGCCGGCTCATGCCGGCCACCACGCCTTCGTCCGTGCGGGAAGCGTCCAAGACGTGAATGCCCGCGGCGAGCGCGGGCGTTCGATTTCCTTAACCGCAGAAGGCGGCCGGAGGCAACGCCGCCGGCGCGGATCACACCATGTACTGGCCGCCATTGACCGACAGCGTCGAGCCGGTGATGGCTCCCGCCTCATCCGCCGCGAGGAACACCACGGCGCGCGCGATCTCCTCGGGCTCGCCGAGGCGCCCCACCGGAATCAGCGGCAGAATGGCTTTCTCGAGCACGTCCTTCGGCACCGCCTGCACCATCTCGGTGTTGATGTAGCCCGGGCAGATCACGTTGACGGTAATGCCGGCCTTGGCCGTCTCCAGCGCGAGCGCCTTGGTGAAGCCGATGTCGCCGGCCTTCGCCGCGGAGTAGTTGACTTGGCCAAACTGGCCCTTCTGGCCGTTGATCGAGGAGATGTTGATGATGCGGCCGAACTTGCGCGCGCGCATGCCCTCAATGACCGGGCGGGTCATGTTGAACAGCGAGCCGAGATTGGTGTTGATGACGGCGCTCCACTGCTCAAGCGTCATCTTGTGGAAGGCCGTGTCACGGGTGATGCCGGCATTATTGATCAGCACGTCGATGGGACCGAGATCGGCTTCGACCTTCTTGATACCTTCGCCGCAGGCCTCGAACGAGCTGACGTCCCATTTGTAGACGGGGATCTCCGTCTCGCTCTTGAACTTCTCCGCAGCGGCATCGTTGCCGCCGTAATTCGCCGCGACCTTGTATCCCGCCGCCTTCAGCGCCTTGCTGATCGCCGCTCCGATACCGCGCGTCCCCCCGGTCACCAACGCCACACGTGCCATGTCGAATCCTTCCCTCGATGACTGATCGCACAGGACAACCTCTGGCTGCCACCGTGCATACCGTTGTTATTGGATCATGAAACGTCGTGCGACGATCAACTTGCCGCATGACCATCGATGCTCGCTCAACTCCATTTTTTTAGTGGTCGATTATGCGACGTGTTTGACGGACATCAAGAACAAAACGCCCGGCGAGATCGCCGGGCGTTGATCTTTAGTTGAGCTGGACGCGATTGCGAAGACTGAACGGTTCGCAGTCAGTGCCGGCTTTTTAGTCGCGTGCGACGCACAGCGCGATGCCCATGCCGCCGCCGATGCACAGCGTCGCGAGGCCCTTCTTGGCGTCGCGCTTCTGCATCTCATGCAGCAGGGTCACGAGCACGCGCGCGCCGGATGCACCGATTGGATGGCCGATCGCGATCGCACCGCCGTTGACGTTGACCTTGGCCGGATCCCAGCCGAGGTCCTTGTTCACGGCACAGGCCTGCGCGGCGAACGCCTCGTTGGCTTCGATCAGGTCGAGGTCGGCGATATTCCAGCCGGCCTTCTTCAGCGCCGTGCGCGACGCCGGGATCGGACCGGTGCCCATGATCTTCGGGTCGACGCCGGCCTGTCCCCAGGACACGATCCGGGCGAGCGGGGTCTTGCCCTCCTTGGCGGCCTGCTTGGCGGTCATCAGCACCACGGCCGCCGCGCCGTCATTGATGCCCGACGCGTTGCCGGCGGTGACCGTGCCGTCCTTCTCGAAGGCCGCACGCAGCTTGGCCATGGCCTCGACCGTCGCGCCATGACGCGGGTATTCGTCGGTGTCGACCACGGTGTCGCCCTTGCGGCTCTTGACCGTCACGGGCGCGATCTCGTTCTTGAACCTGCCGGATTTCTGAGCGGCCTCGGCCTTGTTCTGCGATGCAACGGCGAACTCGTCCTGCTGCGCGCGGGTGATCTGATATTGCTTCGCAACGTTCTCGGCGGTGTTGCCCATGTGATAGCCGTTGAAGGCATCCCACAGACCGTCCTTGATCATCGTGTCGACCAGATCGAGCGAGCCCATCTTCACGCCGGCGCGCAGGTATTGCGCATGCGCCGCCATGCTCATCGACTCCTGGCCGCCGGCAACCACGATGTCGGAGTCGCCATTGACGAGCGCCTGGTAGCCCAGCGCGACGGAGCGCAGGCCCGAGCCGCACAGCTGGTTGATGCCCCAGGCCGGGCTTTCCACCGGAATGCCGGCGGCGATCGAGGCCTGGCGGGCGGGGTTCTGGCCTTGAGCTGCGGTCAGGATCTGCCCCAGAATGACTTCGGACACACGGCCCGGCTCGATGCCGGCGCGTTCCAGTGCGGCCTTGATTGCGACAGCGCCCAGCTCATGGGCCGGAACACTGGCAAAGGCACCGTTGAAGCTTCCAACCGGGGTACGGGCGGCGCTGACGATGACGACATCGTCTGACATGGGCATCTCCTGGGGTTCTTGATCTTGGACGTGAAAGCGAGGGCTTGAGAACTTGAGGGTATTTGAAATGAAAATGATCTTTTCAGTTCACGGTCGTGCCGGCCGTCCGCAAGCCCCGGATTGGCGAGTGCGAAACCTTCGCACTTCATCCTGTTAACGTCGTTGCGACATGTCAATTGGCGGCATCAGCAATTCCTGTTGCAGCGCATTCAAATTGGGATGCTTGGCCGTTTCGTGAGCAAGATTTCTGCTGCGGGATTAACCGTTCCGCACAAAACCGTAGCCGAACTCGCCCGAAAGTGATTACGTTATTGCATTGCGTAGCTCTTCGCCCTGCGGCGACGCCGCCGGGTTCCCTGTTCTCGGTTTGCATGTGTGAGCTCATGGCGAAATCTGACCAACCCACCACAATCAAGAAATACGCGAACCGGCGGCTCTACAATACCGGGACGAGTACCTACGTGACCCTCGAAGATCTTGCCTCGATGGTTAAGAACGGGGAGGATTTCCTGGTCTACGACGCCAAGACCGGCGACGACATCACGCGCTCCGTACTCGCCCAGATCATCTTCGAACAGGAGAACAAGGCCGGCCAGAACCTGCTGCCGACCACGTTCCTGCGCCAGCTCATCCGCTTCTACGGCGACAGCATGCAGATGGTGGTGCCGAAATACCTTGAGCAGTCGATCGATACCCTGACCAGAGAGCAGGAAAAGTTCCGCAAGCAGATCGCTGACACCTTCAGCGGGACGCCATTCGCGCCGCTCGAGGAGCAGGTGCGCCGCAACATGGAGCTGTTCCAGCAGACCTTCTCGATGTTCAAGCCGTTCGCGCCGCCGGCCCGCGGGGAGGAAAAGGCGGCCGAGCCGACCCCGGCCGCCGACGACAACATCGACGAGCTGCGTCGTCAGATGAAGGAAATGCAGGACCGGCTCGACCGCATGTCCGAGCCGAAGAAGGACGAGCAGCAAGGCTGACGCCGAAGGCCGGCGGCCGATCAGCTCGCCGCCGGCAACTCGACCGTGCCGTTACCGATCCACGGCCGATCGACCGAGGCGAGGCCGATCACCCGGCCCTGGATGTAATCGCAGCCCCAGTCGCGCAGCAGCGCGACCGACGCCTCGTCCTGCACCCATTCCGCGACCGTCTTGATCTGCAGCCGTCGCGCCAGCTCGACCAGCGTCTGCACGAAGGCGCGGTCATCAGCCGAGCGCACGAGATTCTGCACGAAGGCGCCGTCGATCTTGACGATGTCGACGCCGAGCTTGCGCAGATTGCGGAACGAGGTGTGTCCGGCGCCGAAATCATCGATGGCAATTCGGCTGCCGAGATCTTTCAGCCGCGTCACGAAGCCGCGGAGATCGTCGACGTCCTGGATCTCGACCGTCTCGGTGATCTCGACGATCAGCCGTTCGGCGACCCCCGGATGGGCGCGCATCATGGACTCGATCGAGGCCCACCAGTCCGGATCCATGGTGGTCTCAGGCGAGATGTTGAGGCTCAGGGTGACGTCGGGCGTGCTCGCAAGCTCCGCCACCACCAGCTCCAGAATGCGGTGATCGACCAGGCGGATCAGGCCGAGACGTTCGGCGACCGGCACCACGTCCGGCGCCAGGAGGGCCCGACCGTCATCCTGGCGCATCCGCACCAGGCATTCATAGAAGGCGGGCGCAAGCGTGTTGGCATTCACCACCGGCTCGAACGCCGTGACGATGCGCCGCTCATTGAGCGCGGTCACGATCTCGTCGGTGACGCGGATGTTGACCTTGCGCTGCGCGTCGCGCTCCACGTTCGGCCGCCAGGTCGAGAACGATCCGATGCGGCGGCGCTTGGCGGCGTCGAGCGTCTCATGGGCGCGGTTGACCGCCTCCTCGACCGAGCGGGCGTGACGGGGAACGCTGACTGCGCCGATCGTCGCGGTGACGGCGACCGGACCAGACTTGGTCGGCACCACCTCGTCGCGCACCGTCGCGAGGAAGCGTTCGGCGGCGGTGTTCATGTCGTCCATCGTACAGTTCTTCAGGATCAACCCGAACTTGTTGCCCGAGAACCGCCCGAGCGTGTCGCCGCCGCGGAGCCGGCCCCGGATGCGCTGGGCGATCTCCAGCACGACGCCGTCGGCGACGTCGAAGCCGAAGGCGTCGTTGATGCGCGCGAGATGATCGATGCCGACCAGCATGAAGGCGCAGGAGAAGCGGAAGCGCTGCGACTCCTCGATCACCTCGGCAAGCGTCGCCAACAGGTGCGTCCGGTTCAGCTCGCCGGTCAGCGGATCGTGGCGTGACAGCTTGAGCAGTTGCTCCTCGCGGGCGTGGCGCTCGTTGTTGATCCGCACGATGCCCTGGGCACGCGATGGCCGCCCATCGGGGCCGGCGAACCAGCAGCCGGTCTCCTCGACCCAGATCAGCGGCGCACCCGCGTGGGTGCGCACGCCATATTCGATCCGGTACGGCGTGCCGGCGGCGCCATGCAGCGGCGCCGCCTGGTGCATGATCTCGGAGCGGATGCTGCGGTCCGGCTCGATGAGCTTGCTGAATTCGGCGCCGTTGCAGAGTTGCGGCAGCGGAACGTCGGCAAACACCGCCCCGACGTGATCGCTCCAGACGATCACATCGCTCGCCAGATCCCAGACGAAGGCAGCTTGGCCCAGGGATGCCAGGATCATCGCGGTCTGTGGCAATTCGGATGTCAAGATCGCCTCGTTTCGGCACAGGCCGGCAAGACCGGCGCTGATTTGGGAACGGCCGACGCGTATCAGCGCGAGCGGCGGCGGCCGACTTCGCGAATCAGACTACGCATCTCTGGTTAACGGAGAGCATGCCGAGGCGACGGGCGCGTGTCCGAGACGCGTCAACCATCTTTGGAACGTACAGCGCTCGACGCGCTTGGAACGGCATTGGCTTTGCGAGTTGGAATGGCGAAAGGCTCCGGCGTCCCATAACGTGACACGCGCGCCGGTAATGGTTGGGCAATGTTAACGATTGATCAGGACGAGGGCTGCCTGGACCGAACGGAGGAGACGTCGCGCTCGGTCGTGCTGCTGCCGGCCGGCACCAGCGACGAGCATCGCGCGCGCATGGTCCGCGCCTCCCGCCCCGACGCCAGCTTCGTCACCCATCTGATCGCGACCGCCGAGCACCTGCCACAGACCCGCACGCTGAGGCGTGCCGCGCCGGCAGACGTGCACAACGCCTATGCGGCGAGGCTTCAACCGGTGACGCGGGCCGTCGGCCGGACCCGGCAGGTGATCTGAGCGCGGCTCGCCTGCGCGTCAGGCCTTTGGCGTGTCGGTTTTTGGCGGCTCTTGGGCCCCCGGGCCGGTCACCTCGGCCTGCAACTCCGGGGCAGCGCCTTTCGGCTCCGCAGCAGCCGGCCGCGGCACCGAGCGATCGAGCAGCACCGATTCGGCGACGGAGGCCGCTGCCGGCACGGCATCGGTGGACTCCTCGTCGGGTGCAGGAGGGGCAGCGGCATCCGCCGGCTGAAGCTCCGCCCTGGCCGGTTCTTTGGCCGATTCTTCGATCAGCTCGGGCTCGGGATCAGAGACGGGCACGTCGGCAGGAACCGGCGCGGGAGCAGGCGCTGCTACGACGGCGCGGGCGGCGCGCTTGGTGCGCAGCGAGATGCCGCCGAAGAAATCGACCATCGCCAGCAGGGTCAGCAGCAGAAAGGTCGAATTCCCGAACTTCTGCCACATCACGAATTCCGCCGCGGCGCCGCCGAAGACCAGCAGCGACAGCAGATGATCGGTCAGATATTTCCCGTTCGGCTTCGCCGCCTTGATGATTTCGAGCAGCAGCAGCAGCACGCCCAGGGCCAGCAGCATGTCGCCGAGCGAGATCGTCCAGACCTCGCCGGACGGAAGCTGAAGGCGCAGCAGCGTCTCGCTGAAGGCGACCCCCGGCATCAGGAAGACGATCATGTTGTAGATCGCCAGCGGGATCAGCAGCAGCGGGAAACCGACCATGGACATCGGTTGAAGCCTTGGATGGCGCGGGCGGCGGCCCGGCGCAAAATCAATCGGTGCGAAGATGATGACAGCGAGACGGGATCACGCGACACAGATACGCAACGGTCCCGGCGAATCACGTCGCACGGGACCGCTTTCAACCCCATCGATGGCCGAATTCGGGCAGCTTGGAAAGCGGCCCGCGCGGACAATCAGGCGTCTTTCTTCTTCAGAACCTGGCGGCCCTTGTACATGCCGGTCTTCAGGTCCAGGTGGTGCGGACGACGCAGCTCGCCGGAATCCTTGTCCTCGACATAGGTCGGCTTCTTGATGGCGTCAGCCGAGCGGCGCATGCCGCGGCGAGACGGCGAAGTTTTTCTTCTGGGGACGGCCATATCGGTATCCTCTAGGGGTATTTCGGAAGGCATCGTCCGCAAAGGGACGGCTGCAGCCATGAAGCTGGCGAGCCGGATGCCGATCAAGGCCGCGCTTATAGAGGAAGGGGTGCGGCATGGCTAGGGCTCTCCGAGGCATTTTTGGCCAAAATTGCGCCCGCTCGGGTCTCAACGCCGCTCCCCCCAGCAGGTCTGCAGGCTGGAGGCCTGGGCCCGCACCATGTAGGTCGCGGACAGCCGCCGCACACCCGGCCCCGGAACCCGGGCACTGCGCCGGACGGGGTTCGGCAGGATCGAGGCCATCAACCCCGCCTCGCGCGGGCCGAGCCCCGCGGCGGAGCGGTTGAAGGCGTAATTTGCGCCCGCCTCGACGCCGAACTGGCCGGATGGGCCAAGCTCGGCGATGTTGAGATAGATCTCGAGAATGCGCCGCTTGTTGAGCACGAGATCGATCCATAGCGCCAGCGGCAGTTCCAGCGCCTTGCGGACATAGCTGCGGCCCTGCCAGAGGAACAGGTTCTTGGCAACCTGCTGGGTGATGGTCGAGCCGCCGCGGCTGACCTCGCCGTCCTCGGCGTCGTCCATGACCTCCCGCAGCGCCCCCCAGTCGATGCCGTGATGGCCGCAGAATTTGGCATCCTCCGCGGCCACCACAGAGCGGGGCAAATACGGCGACATCGCCGAGAGGTCGATCCAGTGCCGCGTTACCGGCTGCCCCGTCACCGACCGCCACAGCATCAGGGTCGAGACGGGGTGACCCACGGCATAGAACGGCGTCAGCGCGTAGGGCACGAGCAGCACCAGCACGACGATCAGGAGGATGGTTCTGACGGTACGCAAGGGCAGGCGTCGCTCGGGTTCGACCGCCGCGGCGGCGGACAATTGGCCGGGATTATCCGACATCTCGATGTGGTTTCCTGCTTTTTTCCGCAGTTGCGGCCGAAAGCCGCCACCGCCCCGGCAATTGACGAAGTCGCCGCCATCAACGATTGTCCGGCGAATTTTGCCCCTGGAGCTCTTGTTAAATGACTGCGACGGCCCTCACCGACTTCACCCAACGCCTGGACAAGACCGCGGAAGAGACCGAAGCCCTGCTCGGCGAGCTCCTCGGCGATGCGCCGCTGGCGGACGAGATCATCAGGCCGAAGCGGCTGATCGAGTCGATGCGCTATTCGAGCCTCAACGGCGGCAAGCGGCTGCGCCCGTTCCTGGTGGTCGAGAGCGCCGCCGTGTTCGGCGTGCCCCGGCGCGGCGCGTTGATGGCGGGCGCGGCGCTCGAATGCATCCACTGCTATTCCCTGATCCATGACGACCTGCCGGCGATGGACAATTCCGACCTGCGCCGGGGACGTCCGACCCTGCACAAGGCCTATGACGACGCCACCGCGATCCTGGCCGGCGACGCGCTGCTGACCATCGCCTTCGACATCATCACCCGCGACGAGATCCATGCCGACGCCGGCGTCCGGCTGGCGCTGACCCGGGCGCTGGCCCGCTGCGCCGGTGTCGGCGGCATGGCCGGCGGCCAGATCCTCGACCTCGCCGGCGAGGGCCGGTTCGGCGACCGCGACCCGGTCGACGTCGCCCGCGTGCAGCAGATGAAGACCGGCGCCCTGCTCCGCTTCGGCTGCATCGCCGGCGCCCTGCTCGGCCAGGCGTCGGCAGCCGAGTACCAGGCGCTCGACGACTACGGCCGGGCGCTGGGCGAAGCCTTCCAGATTGCCGACGACCTGCTCGACGTCGAGGGCGATGCCGCGACGCTCGGCAAGCCGGCCGGCGCCGACGCCGAGCTCGGCAAGACCACCTTCGTCACCCAGCTCGGCGTCGAGGGCGCCAGGCAGCGCGTCCGCGACCTCCTCGCCCGCGGCGATGCCGCGCTGTCGATCTTCGGCGCCAAGGGCGACGTGCTGCGCGCCGCCGCCCACTTCGTCGCCGAGCGCAAGAGCTGAGGCGAGGCGTTGGCCGAAGTCCATCCCGACGATCCGGACCTCGCTCGCTTCGCAAGCATGCCGGCTGCGTTGCGCGTCATCTATGCGCGGCCGCGCACCTTCGTTTCGCTGGGCATCGCGATCATCGCGTTCTTCCTGCTGCCGCAGGCGCTCCGCCTGATCACGCGGCTGCTGCTCGCCTGGGACATCTTCACCGCGCTCTACCTCGTGCTGGTCGCGGCGATGATGCTTCGCAGCGAGCATCATCACATCCGCCGCAAGGCGATCATGCAGGACGACGGCCGTTTCGTGATCCTGCTGGTCACGGCGCTCGGCGCCTTTGCCAGCATCGCAGCGATCGTGCTCGAGCTCGGCGCCTCCAAGCGCGACGCCCCGGCGCTGACGCTGGCGCTGCTCACCGTCTCGCTGTCCTGGGCCGCGGTGCATGCGACCTTCGCCCTGCACTACGCTCATGACTACTACCGCGGCGCCAAGCCCGGCGGCCTGCAATTCCCCAGCGGCGACACCGACGAGCACGCCGACTACTGGGACTTCGTCTACTTCTCCTTCGTCATCGGCATGACCGCCCAGGTCTCCGACGTCGGCATCACCGACAAGATCATCCGCCGCACCGCGACCGTGCACGGCATCATCTCGTTCATCTACAACACCGCGCTGGTCGCCCTGATGGTCAACATCGCCGCCAGCGTAATCTCGTCCTGATCAGTTGCACACCTCGACGCTGGCGTTGTTGGCCGGACCACCGCCGCCACGATATTCGAGACGGCAGCCGGGCCTGACGGCGCGGCACAGATAGGCATCGCAATAGATCTGGCCGGTGGACTTCGGCGGCCGAGCGGCCTGGGTCTGCGGCCTGGCGTAGCCCGGGGCCGACCCGATGCCGACGCTGGCATTGGGAAGCGGCAGGCCGGGCTCGGGAGCAGCACGGGCGCGACGGCGCGACGGCATGTCCTCGTCGTCCTGCCCGCGCTTGGCGACCGGCTTCTTCCCGCGCCGCTTCTCGCATTCATTGTCGTCGTTGACGAACGAGCCCTCGGCGCAAACGACGCGCGTGCAGCGGTCGCCGTCCGGCTTGGTGCCATGCTGGCAGACCAGCGGGCAGACGCGGGCCTGCTTGAGCTTGATCGCCTGGAGCGCATCGGCCGAGGCCGCCTGGGTGTCGAGCTTGGTGCCCGCATAGCGGTTGAACTGCGACAGCGAGCGGCGCGAGGCCGAGCCCCAGTCGCCATCGGCGTCCTCGGTGAGGCAGCCGACGCGGCGCAGCTCGAGTTGAACAGATTTGGCGAGATCAGCCGGCTGCGATGGGGGAGTCAGCGAGGCGACCTCCGGCCCCTGCTGCAGGGCTGCGGCCGCCGGCGCGCCCGGCGATGTCGCCGCGCGCGGATTGTCGGCCGCCGCGAGCTGCTGCTCCTGCCGCTTCTTCTCGGCGTCGGCCGCCTGCTGCTGTGCCAGCTGATTGGCCTTCTCGGCAGCAATGCGCGCCTGCTCGGCCGCCTTGGCCTCGGCCTCCGCCTTGGCGAGGGTATCCTTGCGGGCGCCCTCCGCGACGAGTCGCGCGCGCTCGGCCTCGGTGGCGCGGGCCTTCTCGGAAGCGGCGGCGCGATTCTCCTCGGCGGTGAGCTTTTCGAGCTGCAACTTGGCCAGGCTCGCATAGAAGCCGTCCGGATATTGCGCCAGGAACGCGTTCAGCGCGCCCTTGTTGCCGACCTGCATCGCGAGCTCGTAGTCGCGCCGGATGTCGGCTTGCGGATTTGCGGGCGGTGCGACCGGCATCTGCGTGACGACGCGCGGCACGCCGGGGACCAGCGGCACGTCCTCACCGCCCAGCGAGCCATAGACGAACGGTTCCTGGCGGTTGCCGGTCGATTTCAGCACCTCGTCGCGCACGAAGCCGAACGCCTTGCGGACGTCGAGGCCGGGGGTCGCGATGTGCCGCGACAGCGCCAGTGTAAAGGGGCTGTTCTTGCCGTCGCCGTCCTGCGCCGTGGAGCCGGCCTTGGCGGAGTAGGCGATCAGCGTGTTGGGGCTGGTCGGCTCGACCTTGGCGAGGCCGCGGCCGAGGCTGCGGGTCGCCACCGTCCGCTGCATGTTGCGGGTGAACGGATTGTCGCGGCAAGCGTCGAGGATCACCAGCCGCAGCTTCTTGGCCGGCTCGACCGCAACCAGGATGCGGTCGAGCGACAGCGTCTCGTCATAGACGTCGGTATCACGCTCGAGCCGGGCATCGATCGGGATCAGGTAGTTGGCCCCTTCGACTTCCATGCCGTGGCCCGCATAGTAGACCACGGCGATGTCGGCATCGCGCGCGGCGTCGGCAAAATCGCGCAGCGCCCGCCGGGTCTCACGGGCGGTGAGATCGCGCCTGTAATCGACGACGTCGAAGCCGGCGCTCTTGAAGGTCGCGGTCATCACCGCGCCGTCATTGGCGGGGTTCGTGAGCTGCGGCACGTTCTGATAGGCGGAGTTGCCGATGACGAGCGCCACCCGCTTCTCGGCGAGCGCGGGGTGGCCGATCAGCAGCAGCGCTGCCGTCAGGATATAACCGCCCAATCGAAGTGACCAAGACATCGTACCCACCCCATACCGCTGGGAGATCTGCTGGGGCCTGCCTATCAGAGTGCAGCCCATTCGGCTTGTGACCGGGATCACGCAGATTTATTCCCGATCGACCTGGCCTCGGCCATTATAGTCTGTCGCTGGCGCAATGACGCCAGTTCATGCCTTGCCAAGCGCCGCTTTGCATCGAAAATGCGATCCTTGTTTGTCCAGGTTCCCAGGGAGTTGGCCGTGAGCACAGACCGTTCCACCGTCGAGGCCGTCGTTCAGGGCTATTTCGATGCGCTCTACGAGGGCGACGCCGACAAGCTCGGTGCCGTGTTCCACCCCACCGCTGACCTGCGCTGGGTCGAGAACGGCGAGCTCAAGATCCTGACCGTGCCGGACTGGCTGGCCTGGGTGCGCAAGCGCCCGTCGGCGAAGGGCGAGGGCAAGCCGCGCGAGGACTTCATCGTCACCATCGACCGTTCGGACGAGAAGACGGCCTTCATCAAGGCGCGCTGCCAGCTGCCGCCGCGCTATTTCACTGATTATCTCGTGGCGATGAAACTGAAGGACGGCTGGCAGATCGTGTCGAAGTCCTACCGCTACGATCTCAGGGACTGAGGCCGGCGCTGCGACGCCCGGCTGAGACCAATGGAAGCCCATTTTCAGATATTCCTGATCCTGCTGGCCGTGTTGGCGGGAACCGCCCTGATCGCGCGACGCGCCAATCTCGCGCCGGCGATCCTCTTGATGCTCGCCGGCATCGCGCTCGCCTTCGTGCCGACGATGCCGGCGTTCGCGCTGCCGCCCGAGCTCGTGCTGCTGGTGGTGCTGCCGCCGCTGATCTATTCGTCGAGCGTCGCGATGAGCTGGCGCGAGTTCAAGCGCAATCTACGGCCGATCGTGCTGCTCGCGGTCGGCTGCGTGATCTTCACGGCGTCCGCTGTGGCGACGGCGACCCACTATCTTCTCGGCCTGCCCTGGAGCATCGGCTTCCTGCTCGGCGCCATCGTGGCGCCGCCCGACGTCGTGGCGCCGCTCGCCATCGCCCGCCGGCTGCATCTGCCGCGCCGGGTCATGGTGATCCTCGAAGGCGAGGGCCTCGCCAATGACGCGACAGCGCTGATCCTCTATCGCTTCGCGGTGGCCGCCATCACCACCGGCGCCTTCTCCTTTCCGGTCGCGGCCGGCGAGTTCGGCCTGATCGTGGTTGGCGAGATCGCCTTCGGCATCGGCGTCGGCTGGCTGATGCTGCGCGCCCGTCACCACGCGCGCGACCCGCAAGTCGAGATCACGTTGTCGGTGCTGACGCCGTATCTGGCGTTCTGGATCCCCGAGCATGTCGGCGGCTCCGGCGTGATCGCGACCGTGGCCTGCGGCCTTTACATGAGCTGGAACGGCCCATTGTGGATCTCCTCGGCAACCCGCCTGCAGGGCGTCTTCTTCTGGGACCTCATGGTCTACCTGATCGAGGGCATGCTGTTCCTGCTGACCGGCTTCCAGATGCGGCTGATCTACGAGAAGTCGAAGATCTTCCCGCTCGACGAGATCATGATCGCGACCGCGCTGGTGCTCGCCATCGTCGTGATCGCGCGCTTCGCCTGGACCTTTCCGGCGACCATCCTGCCGCGCCTGCTGAGCTCTTCGCTCCGGGCCCGCGATCCGCTGCCGCCGTGGCGGCAGACCTTCATCATCGGCTTCACCGGCGTGCGCGGCACGGTCTCGCTCGCCACCGCGCTGGCGCTGCCGCTGACGCTCTCGACCGGCGATGCGTTTCCCTATCGCGACCAGATCCTGTTCATCGCCTTCGGCGTGATCTTCTTCACCCTGATCGGTCTCGGCCTGACCCTGCCGGCCGTCGTGCGCTGGCTCGGGGTCGGCAACCAGGGTCGCGCCGAGCATCAGCGCGAGCATGAGCAGGAGATCGCGGCCCGGCGCGAGGCGCTCGACAGCGCCTTGCGGTCGCTGGAAACGATGACCAGCGATCGCGAGCTGTCGGACGAGGTGGTGCGGCTGCTGCGGGCGCGCCACGAGGTACGGACCAACCAGCTCCCGGAAGGTCTGAAGCCCGAGGACAACGACGCATCGGCGCTCGGCATCGAGCTGACCCGCGAGCTGATCACGGCGGAACGCAAATTCATCCATGTGATGCTGCGCGACGGCAAGATCACCGACGAGACCCGCCGCCGCATCGAACGCGACCTCGATCTGGAAGAGGCGAGCCTCGCCAATCGCGAATATGGGCACGTGCCGCTGTAGGAGCTGAGGGCTGGTGGCGGGGTTGTAGGACGCGATGTTGCGGCAAACGCCGTCATTGCGAGCTGCACTCGCAATGACGTGGATAGAGCCGCGCACATCTCTCCCCGCTATCGAGGGGAGCCTCACCCTCACCGCTCGATCATCCAGCGCGTCACCGCCTGGTGGTAGTTCATCGGCCCGGGCACGGTCTTGTAGGTCTTCAAGTAGCGGAATCCGGCCTTCTGCAGGGCGCGGTTGGGGGCGGTGTTGTAGGCGTGCGGCTCGCAGAACAACTGCTTGAGCTGCAGCCGCTCAAAATAGAGATCGATGCTGCGGCGGACGCATGCGGTGCCGAGGCCGCGGCCGCGCAGCTCCGGCTCGGTGACGTGCAGATGCATGTGGGCGCGATTGCCGAACACGATGCGGTCGCAACTGGAGAAGCCGATCGGGCGGCCGTCGAGCCGCCAGATCACCAGCAGCGCCGCGCGCTCGGCCAAGGGCGTGTCGTAGAGCGTCTGGAACAGTCCGGTCCACACCTGCCTGGTCGGCATCCGCGTCGGATCGATGCCCATCACGTCGAGCTGCTCGATGCTCGACGAATAGAAGTAGTCGATGACCATCGAGGTCTCGGCGAGTTCCATTTCGCGGATGTCGAGATTCATCGAGGCGTCCTCTTCAGCAAGCCTCAAGGTGCCGATCATGCGGGCAGCAGTGGGGCGGCGCGATGCGGATCGCGTCGGTCACGGCAACGGCGCATATCGCAGCAGCCACGCGCTGCGGAAAATTTCAGAATGAGTAGCTGGAGACCAGCAGCCGCCGGTTGCAATTGCAGCACGGTCGGCGCGGCGAAGTCGGGCCTCATGGTTCTCAAAGCGATGCGAGAGCATCGCCTGAACGCGCCGAGAGCGGCGCTCCTCACCATGAGGGTTCGTTCGCCGAGACGTCGGTCCTCGTCCTGGGGAGACCGCCGCAGGCGGTCGTCTCGAAGGAACGGCCAAGAGGGTTCTGCCTAACGGGCCCTCTGCGCCTACGCGGGATGGCCGGGGCGGGGCCGGAGCGGAGCCTATTACTCCGCCGCGGTCACACTCTCCGGCGCCTTTTCAAGCGCCTTGGCGCCGCTGCCGTAGCGCTGGTCGATGTAGTCGATGACCAGCGCCTTGAAGTCGGCCGCGATAGTGGGGCCGCGCAGGGTGCGGAACTTCTTGCCGTCGACGAAGACCGGCGCGGCCGGGGCTTCGCCGGTGCCGGGCAGGGAGATGCCGATATTGGCGTGCTTGGATTCGCCGGGGCCGTTGACGATGCAGCCCATGACGGCGACGTTGAGCGCTTCCACGCCGGGATACTGCGTCTTCCAGGACGGCATCTCCTCGCGGATGAAATCCTGGATCGAGCGCGCCAGCTCCTGGAACGTGGTCGAGGTGGTGCGGCCGCAGCCCGGGCACGCCGCGACCAGCGGCACGAAGGTGCGGAAGCCCATGGTCTGCAGCAGCTCCTGCGCGACCTGCACCTCGAGCGTGCGGTCGCCGCCGGGCTCCGGGGTCAGCGAGATGCGGATGGTGTCGCCGATGCCCTGCTGCAGCAGGATGCCGAGCGCCGCCGAGGAGGCGACGATGCCCTTCGAGCCCATGCCGGCCTCGGTGAGGCCGAGATGAATGGCGTAGTCGGAGCGTGCGGCGAGGTCCTGATAGACCGCGATCAGGTCCTGCACGGCCGAGACCTTGGCCGACAGGATGATGCGGTCCTTCGGCATGCCGAGCTCCTGGGCCCGGGCGGCCGACAGCAATGCCGACTGCACCATGGCTTCGCGCATCACCGCGCGCGCATCGCGCGGATTCGCCGAGGCGGCGTTCTCGTCCATCAGCTTGCTGAGCAGCTCCTGATCGAGCGAGCCCCAATTGGCGCCGATGCGCACCGGCTTGCCATATTTGTTGGCGAGCTCGATGATGGTCGAGAACTGCGTGTCCCGCTTGTCCTTGAAGCCGACATTGCCGGGATTGATGCGGTACTTCGCCAGCGCCTCGGCGCAGGCCGGATAGTCGGTCAGCAGCTTGTGGCCGATATAGTGGAAGTCGCCGATCAAGGGCGTGGTGATGCCGCGCTTGTCGAGCTGCTCGCGGATCTGCGGGACGGCCGCGGCGGCCTCCTCGCGGTCGACCGTGATGCGGACCATCTCGGACCCGGCGCGCGCCAGCGCTGCAACCTGGGCCACCGTCTGGTCGACGTCGGCGGTGTCGGTGTTGGTCATCGACTGCACCACGATCGGGGCGCCGCCGCCGACGGCGACGTTGCCGACCATGACGCGGGTGGTCTGATGCCGGGGAGCGGGTCCGGCGACATCGGACGCTGAGGTGTTCTCGGTCAGGATCTCGGGCTTGTTCATGGGCGCTCGGATATCAGGTTTTGGTGACATTCAGCAATGGATCAGTCGCGGCCAGGACCACGCGGTTCGGGCGGTTGACGAGAAAAAGCCCAATGATCACAAGCACGGCTGCGAGCCCAAAGGCCAGCGTCAGGGCGTCATGCAGGATGAAATAGCTCGCCACCACCCCGAATAAAGGGGTGATGAAGGTAAATGCCGACAATTTGCTGGCCGAGTAGGCCTTGATCAGCGCGAACCAGATCGTGAACGTGGTCCCGACCACCCAGATCGACTGGTAGGCCATCAGTCCGACCACGAACGGGCTGGGAACCTGGGTCAGCCGCTCGCCGGCGATCAGGGCCGCCGCCGCCATGATCGGGACGGAGACCGCGACCTGGTACCCCAACGCCCGCTCCGGCGCGATGAAGCGCAGCCGGGTGCCTTTGACGAACACGGTGGTCACGCCCCAGAGCAGGCCGCCGCCGACCACCAGGAGATCGCCGAGCAGCACGCGGCCGTCGACATCGGCCTGGGGAATGCCGATCGCCAGCGCCACACCGGTGAAGCTGAGCGCCAGCCCGCCCCATTGCGCCGGCCCCATCCGCTCGCCGAGGAAGCGGAACGAGCCGAGCGCGACGAAGAACGGCGCGGTATACAGGAACACGATGGCGCGCGACGCCGAGGTCAGCAGCAGGCCCTGATAGATCAGCACGAATTCCAAGCCGAACAGCAGGCCTGCCACCAGGCCGAGCCCCAGCGTGCCGTCGCGCTCGAACATCTTCACGCCGCGCACCCGCGCGAACACCAGCAGCACCGGCAGCGCACCGAGCGAACGGAAGGTGGCCTGCAGCAGCGGCGGAATTTCAGGCAGCGCGAGCTTCACCGCGATCTGATTGAACGCCCAGGACAGGCACAGCACGAGGATGACGGCGATCGCGCCCAGGCCGAGCGGCCGGGTCGCGGCGGAGGAGGTTGACGTTGCGGACACGAGGACGTTGGCTCCCTGGCGCGTTTCTTTGTATTCGGACCGCCATCAAGGTGTGGTCAGCTTTGTCTTTGTCGGTCGGAGATGATGCGGAGGTAGAGCGGCGGCGGTGCTCGCCTCTCCCTGCGCGCACCGTTCTCGCGCTGAACCTCGAATACGACAGTCATTCACACGTGTATAGCTTCGGCCGCAGTGACGGACCTCACGCGGCCCTCTGGCAATGCGCGCACAACCCGGTGATCTCGACGACGGAAAGCTTCGGTGTGAAGCCCGTTGCCGCGGCGGCCAGCTTCAGGCTTTCCGCGATCGGCGCAGCCGGAACCTCGCCAACGGCGCCGCAGCTCTCGCAGATCAGGAACGCCACCAGCGCGGTCTGCTCGTGGTCGTGGGCGCAGGCGAGGAAGGCATTTCGGCTCTCGATGCGGTGCACCAGGCCGTTCGCCATCAGGAACTCGAGCGCGCGGTACACGGTGATCGGCGCGGGCCGCGCGGTGACCTTGGCAAGTTCCTCGATGATCTCGTAGGCCCCGAGCGGCCGGTGGCTCGACAGCAGCGCCTCCAACACCTGGCGGCGCTGCGATGTGAATTTCTGGCCGCGCTGAGCGCAGATGCGCTCGGCATGGTCCAGGGCATCGGCCGCGCAACGGCCATGGTCGTGGTCCGGCGCCGGGAAGGTGGGCTTTGCAGGGGTCATTGCCGACAATCTAGCATCTCGGGCCGGTCTCGCCAAAGGCCGCGGCCGAGCCATGCAACTTCGGCGGGGCCGGTGCGCTCGGCGGGGCCATCAAATATTCATAAGCTTGCTTATTATATCGGAAGCTCATTACAGCCAAAGCTCAATTTCTTCCGCCACTGAATCGAGATCCGCCATGACCCGCACGTCCGCGGACGTGAATTTCCTGTTTACGCTCGGCGAGCTGCAGCGCCTGGTGCGCGCCTATGCCGACAAGGAGGCGGCGCGCTTCGGCATGACCCGCGCGCAATGGGCCGTGCTGGCCAAAGTGGAGCGCAACGAGGGGATGAAGCAGTCCGAGCTCGCCGAGCAGATGGAGATGCAGCCGATCACGCTGACGCGGCTGATCGACAAGCTCGCCGAGGCCGGGCTGATCGAGCGGCGCGGCGACGACACCGACCGCCGCGTCAACCGGCTCTATCTGAAGAAGGCCGCGCGTCCGCTGCTCGCGAAGCTCGCGGTGCTGCGCGGCGATCTGACCGACACCGCCCTTCAGGGCATCAGCGCCGGTGACGCCGAGCGGCTGATGACCCACCTCGAGGCCATCAAAGAAAACGTGAGAAACGCCCTGCAGTCGTTGTGCGACGAGCAGCGAAAGGAGCAGCGCTATGGCTGAGCCCGCCCTGAAACTCGCCCCCGAACAGAAAGCCGGCCCGGATGCGGCGGCCGCCGCCGAAAAGCCGGCGCGCCCCGGATTCGTGCGCCGCTACCGTCGCACGCTGCTGCTGGTCGTGCTGCCGCTCGTCGCCGCCGTCGGCGGCCTCGTGCTCTATCTCAACGGCGGCCGCTACGTGACGACCGACGACGCCTATGTCGGCGCCCAGAAGGTGCTCATCACCCCCGACATCTCCGGCAAGATCATCAAGGTCGTCGTCAAGGAAGGCCAGCAGGTGCAGAAGGGCGACGAGCTGTTCGAGATCGATCCCGTGCCCTACCGCCTCGCGGTCGACCAGACCAAGGCGGCGCTGGAGCAGGCGCGGACCACCTACGACAACCTCACCGCCAACATCAAGATCTACGGCCAGATGCTCGACCTGGCCCAGCAGGGCATCGAGCTGAAGCAGAAGGACGTCGAACGCAAGCAGACGCTCGCCAAGAACAATTTCGGCTCGCAGCTCGACCTCGACAATGCCGCGAATGCGCTGGTGACGGCGAGCGCGCAGGCGCAGTACATCAAGCAGCAGCTATCGAACGCGAAAACGCAGCTGCTCGGCAATCCCGAGCTGCCGCTGGAGCAGTTCCCGCCCTACATCCAGGCCAGGGCCAAGCTCGAGGACGCCCAGCGCGATCTCGACCACACCACCTTGCGCGCGCCGATGCCTGGCATCGCCACGCAGGTCGACCAGATCCAGCTCGGCCGCTTCGTCACCGCGGGCACGCCGGTGTTCTCGGTGATCGATGTCGGCAATCCCTGGGTCGACGCCAATCCGAAGGAGAGCGACTTCACCTATGTCGCGGTCGGCCAGCCGGTCGAACTCGACGTCGACGCCTTCCCGAACCATCGCTTCAAGGGCACGGTCGGCTCGCTGTCGCCGGGCACCGGCGCGCAGTTCGCGATCCTGCCGCCGCAGAACGCGAGCGGAAACTTCGTCAAGGTCGTGCAGCGCGTGCCTGTGCGGATCCATTTCGACAAGACCGACAGGTTCGTCGCCAGGCTGAAGGCCGGCATGAGCGTCAACGTATCGATCGACACCGGCCACGAGCGCACGCTGGCCGGGCTGTTCGGAGCGGCGCATGCGGCGGAGAACGAGGAGTAGCGCGCCATGACTGCGCCGGCGGCCTCATCATCGGCGGTTCCGGGATTCCGCCGCAACATGGTGACGATCTGCGCCATGACGGCGACGATCATGCAGGCGCTCGACACCACCATCGCCAACGTCGCCCTGCCCTACATGCAGGGCACGCTGTCGGCCTCGCAGGACCAGATCAACTGGGTGCTGACGTCCTACATCGTCGCGGCCGCGATCATGACCGCCCCGGTGGGATGGATCGCCAACCGCTTCGGCCGCAAGCGCACCTTCATCGTCTGCTCGGCCGGCTTCACCATCGCGTCCGTGATGTGCGGGCTTGCCCAGGACATCACCCAGATGGTGCTGTTCCGCCTCTTGCAGGGCGTGTTCGGCGCCTCCCTGGTACCGCTGTCGCAGGCCGTGATGCTCGATTCCTACGCGCTGCATGAGCGCGCCAAGGCGATGGCGATCTGGGGCATGGGCGTGATGCTCGGCCCGATCATGGGGCCGTCGCTGGGCGCCTGGCTGACCGAGACCTATTCCTGGCACTGGGTGTTCTTCGTCAACCTGCCGTTCGGCGCCGTGACCGTGCTCGGCCTGATGGCGTTCATGGAGGAGACCAAGCCGAACGCGGAACTGACCTTCGACTGGTTCGGCTTCGCTGCGCTCGCCATCGGCATCGGCTCGCTGCAGATCGCACTCGACCGCGGCGAGGATCTGGGCTGGCTGGAGAGCAACGAGATCATCATCGAGTTCATCGTCGCCGGCGTCGGCTTCTACTATTTCCTGGCGCATTCGCTGACGACGCAGCGCCCGTTCATCCAGTTCGCGCTGTTCAAGGACCGCAATTTCGTCGGCGGCTGCGTGTTCATGACGGTGATGGGCCTCGTGCTGTTCTCGACCATGGCGCTGTCCTCGCCCTATCTGCAGAACGTCATCGGCTATCCCATCATCACCGCCGGCGTGCTGTTGGCGACGCGCGGCTGCGGTACGTTCGTCGCGATGATGCTGGTCGGGCGGATGCTGCGCTATATCGAGGCCCGCACCTTGATCGTCGTCGGGCTTGCGCTCACGGCGCTGTCGCTGTTCCAGATGACGGCGTGGACCGACCAGACCGGCGTGCCGGAGATCATCACCATCAGCATCATGCAGGGGTTTGGCTTCGGCCTCGTCTTCGTGCCGCTGTCGACGGTTGCGTTCCTGACGCTGCCGGGCGAGCTACGGACTGATGGAACCTCGATGCTGACCCTGGTGCGAAATGTCGCAAGCTCGATCGGCATCTCCATTGCGATCGCGCAGCTCACCGAGGGAACGCGGCGAAACCACGCGATCCTGGTCGAGCACATCAACCCGTTCAATCACGCGCTGCAGATGCCCAATGTTGCCGGCCTCCTGAACCTGTCCACGGATGCCGGCCGCGCGATGGCCGATGCGATGGTGATGGTGCAGGCGCAGATCCTCGCCTTCTCGCACGACTACCAGCTGGTCATGATGTTCATCCTGGTCTCGATCCCGCTCGCGGTCATGATCGGCTCGACTCGGACGGCACTGCGCGCGCAGGCGGCACCGGCCGATCACGCGGTGATGGAGTGACCGTTCCCCGCGACGGAAAAAGCGTGCGCTGTTGAGACGCAGCGGGACCGGGATAGCAAAAAGGTGACCGCGACGTGATGGATTTGTAACTTCAATCCGGCGCGTTTCCGGCTATCTTCTGCTCACCCCACTCGGTTCTCTGCGTATGAGTTGCGCGCAGGGACTGCACTTCATGAGCGCCCCACTCGTGATGTGCCGGGCGGGGGCGGTGGCTCCTCCAGCGCCGCCCCCAGCCCCGGGGGAATTGGTCGCTCGCGTCGCGGGCTGACGGTATCAAGAATCCCAAACCGAGAACCTCCGCTGTCGTCCCGGGCAAGCCCGATGACGCAAAGCGTCAGCGGGCGCCGACCCGTCTGCCACGCCGTCTGCGTCGCGCTCGCCACCTCGGCACGGGTGCTCGCGGTCTTGTTGGCGATGTCGCGCTCGTCGAAGAAGTTCTCGGCGTTGAAGAACGAGATGTCGGTCTGGTCGAGCTTGGTCAGCGACACCGATTCCAGCTCCAGGCCGTTGGACTGCACGTCGGCCTCGACCGCGGCCTGGACGTGCTTGACGAAGTCCGAGCGCTTCTCCTGCAGGTCCAACAGCTCCAACGTCGCCGCGACCGAGCGCAGGCCGTCGACGAACTTGGCCTCGACGCCATGCCCATGCCGATATGTCGCGCCGATGCTGGCCGGCGGTTCAAGGCCGGCGAACAATCTCTGGTAATCGTTAAGGGGGCTGGTAGCGACGACGGCAAATGCACCGCAGTGACGTGTACCGACAAAGACCTCGCCGCGCGCGTGCGGCCCGGTCTCGAGGGAAGCGCCGTCAGTCCAGCAATTCGCGGCAGCCGAGATCGTCGAACGCAAGGAAGATGCGCTCGAGATTATTCCACCAGATCACCGGCGGGAGCTGGATCGCCCATTGCCAGACCGGCTGGGCGATGTGCCAGAGCACGGCGAGACGATAGTCCTGATCCAGCGACGCCCTGTCGTAGCCGGTCACACCGCCTGCGACCAATGTCTGATGATAGCTGTCGAGCAACGGCCGCTCGATCCGCGCCCGACGGTCGGGATAGATCTGCAGCGCGATCATGTAGGCGAGATCGTTCGCGGGCACGCCGATTCGCCACTGGTCGAAATCAAACGCGCGCACGTCGTCGCTGTCGGCGGCCTTCGGCACCAGAAAATTCCAGACATGCGCGTCGCCATGCGCAATGCTGAGGTTTCGCCGCGACAGATAGCGTTCCGAGAGCCGCGGCGTCGCCGCCATCAGGCGTTCGTAGACCGCGCGCCGGTCCGCGCTCAGGCGGTCTCCCAACTGATCGGCGAAGCGCTGATAGTGGCCGGCAAAGGTCCTGCCGCGCTCGGCGCGCTCGTCCGCGGTCGCGAAGCTGCCGATGGACACGCCAAGCCGCGGATCGTCCCACCACGCCGCATGCAGCCGCGCCAGCGCCCGCACGATCCCCTCGGCCTGGGGCAGCGCGGGCGGCAGCGGCCATGGCGTCGCCGTCTGGTGCGTGTCAGTGAGATCCTCGAGCAACAAGTGCCAGGTGAGCGCGGCTTCGTCCCACGCGCCGCCGTAAGAGCCGGGCACCAGGCCCGTCGGCATGAGCCGCGCCAGTCCGCGATAAAAGTTGACCTCGTGGCGCCCGCCCCGCCACAGCGTCTTGGCGAAGGCCGGCATCGGGATTTTCAGGATCAGCGCCTTCGGCGCGTCCGGGGCCGCGCCGCTATAGGACAAACCAAGGCGGATGATGCGCGACAACAGCATCGGCCGGTCGCTGATCACGGCGACGTCCGAGACCGCGCCGGACTCGAGCACACCCGCCTCACGCATCGTCGCCGTCAACGCGGCAGGCTTGGCAACGGACGGCAAGTCGGTGGAGGACATGTAGGCGCCGTCCCTTCAGGGTTGCAGCTTGCCCACACTAGCATGGATATTCCGAAGCGCTACTTGATCGGCGCGCGCGGCAGCACGGTGTCGCCGATCTCCATCCGGTAGACGTGATCGAGCGAATACCAGGGCGTGGCGACGTCGGGCTCGGTCGGGTGCGGCGTGTCGTGGCGAATGAAGTTGCCGAGCAGCGCCTTGGTGACGCCGAACTGGACGTCGCTGTCGATGTGCGGGTCGTTGGGGTCGTAGACCTGCGAGATCAGGACCTTGAATCCCGGCTTGACGATCAGCGCGTGCAGATGCGCCGGCCGATAAGGATGGCGGCCCTGCGCCTTCAGAAGGCGGCCGACGACCCCGTCGGTCGGGATGGGATAGCCGACCATCATCACCGAGCGAAACCAGAAGCGGCCGTCGGCATCGGTCGTGAGCTTGCCGCGCAGGTTCATGTCGGCCTGCTCCGGGTCCTGGTTCTCGTAGGTGCCGACCGGGGAGGCGTGCCAGACGTCGACCTCGGCGCCGGCGACCGGCGCGCCATGGGGATCGACGACGCGCCCGTTGACGAACAACGCCGGCCCTGGTGTCGCCGAGCGCACGATCGAGCCGCCGTTCGCGGTAACAGGCGAATTCAGCCGCCAGAACGGACCGAGCAGCGACTGCGCGGTCTCGGTGTTGCCGCCATCGCCATTGTTGAGCAGGCAGACCAGCGGCGAGACGCCGAGCGAGCCGGCCATCAGCACCACCTCGTTGTGGGTGTCGTTCGTGCGCTGACCGAGCTCGGCGACGAGGGCGGCGGCCTCGCGGAATTCGGCCTCGGTCAGCCTGACATCGCGGACGAAGCCATGCAGGTGCTTGATCAGCGAGACCATGATCTCGCGCAGCCGCGGATTGGTGGTCTGCTCCATCACCGCCAGCACCGCCGGCGTGACGTCCTGTTCGCGGGAGATGGTCATGGTCAATTCTCCGTCATTCCGGGGCGATGCGAAAGCATCGAACCCGGAATGACGAAGCGCTTAGCGCTTCGTCAGTTGATCGTCTCGACCGCCAGCGCGACGCCCTGGCCGACGCCGACGCACATCGTGGCGAGCGCACGCTTGCCGCCGCGGACCTCGAGGCCGTGCACCGCGGTCATCGCGATGCGCGCGCCGCTCATGCCGAGCGGATGTCCCAACGCGATGGCGCCGCCATGCGGGTTGACGAAATCGGCATCGTCGGCGACGCCAAGCTGGCGCAGGCAGGCGATGCCTTGAGACGCGAACGCCTCGTTCAACTCGATCAGGTCGAAATCGGTGATCTTCAGGCCGAGCCGCTCCATCAGCTTGCGCACTGCCGGCACCGGGCCGATGCCCATGATGCGGGGCGGCACGCCGGCCGAGGCGAGGCCGAGAACGCGCGCGCGCGGCGTGAGGCCGTGCTTCTTCACGGCGGCCTCCGACGCGAGAATCATCGCGGCCGCGCCGTCATTGACACCGGAGGCATTGCCGGCGGTGACGGTGCCCGGATTGCGCACGATCGGCTTCAGCTTGGCGAGGCCTTCGAGCGTGGTCTCGGGGCGCGGATGCTCGTCCTTGTCGACGGTCACGGGCCCTGCCTTGCCGCCGGGCACCGACACCGGCGTGATCTCGGCGGCGAAATAGCCCGAGGCGATCGCCTGGCCGGCGCGCTGCTGGGAGCGGATCGCGAACGCGTCCTGGTCGGCGCGCGACACCTGGAATTCCTCGGCGACGTTCTCGCCGGTCTCCGGCATCGAATCGACGCCATACTGCTGCTTCATCAGGGGATTGATGAAGCGCCAGCCGATCGTGGTGTCGAAGATCTCGGCCGAGCGCGAGAACGCCTCCGTCGCCTTGCCCTGCACGAACGGCGCCCGCGTCATCGATTCGACGCCGCCGGCGATCGCGAGATCGACCTCGCCGGCGCGGATCGCGCGGCCCGCGGCGCCGACCGCGTCGAGACCGGAGGCGCAGAGGCGGTTGAGCGTCTGGCCAGGAATCGAGTCGGGCAGGCCCGCCAGCAGCAGCGCCATACGCGCGACGTTGCGGTTGTCCTCGCCGGCCTGGTTGGCGCAGCCGAAGAACACCTCGTCGACCGCCGCCCAGTCGAGATTTGGATGCTTGGCCTTGAGCGCCTTCAGCGGTGTCGCCGCGAGATCGTCGGTGCGCACTTTCGCCAGCGAGCCGCCGAAGCGGCCGATCGGGGTCCGCACCGCATCACAAATAAACACGTCTCGCATCGCTCTCTCCCGGATCTCACTGTTTCTGGTCAGAATTGACGGCGGTTTTAGGAGTGCGGTGGGAGCAGGTCAAATGACGGGAGCGCGGGGTGGCATGCGCTCAAGCTGCTGGATGCGACGCTCTCGCCTCACGAACGGTGGGCGTCCTCTCCCGCTTGCGGGGGAGGGCTGGGGTGGGGGCAGCCCCAAGCGAGAATCTTCGTGTGGAGAGATTTCCCCCACCCGTATCGCATCTTCGATGCGATACGACCTCCCCCGCAAGCGGGGGAGGTGCAACAGCAGGCACCGCCCATCGTGGAAAACCGGGACATCGCCGCCAAAGCGGTAGGACCGTCCGGGCAAATTGGCTAGTTTCCGCGCCATGACGATCCAGCAGCCCATCTCCGTCTCCGTTCCGCCCGACGCCGCGCCCGCCGAGGCGCCGGCCAAGCTCACGCCGATGATGGAGCAGTATCTCGAGATCAAGGCCGCGCATCCGGGCCTGATGCTGTTCTACCGGATGGGCGATTTCTACGAGCTGTTCTTCGAGGACGCGGAAGTCGCGTCGAAGGCGCTCGGCATCGTGCTGACCAAGCGCGGCAAGCACCAGGGCCAGGACATCCCGATGTGCGGCGTGCCGGTCGAGCGCTCCGAGGACTATCTGCACCGGCTGATCGCGCAGGGCATCCGCGTCGCGGTCTGCGAGCAGATGGAGGATCCGGCGGCGGCGCGGGCGCGCGGCAACAAGAGCGTGGTCAAGCGCGGCGTGGTGCGCGTGGTGACGCCGGGCACGCTGACGGAAGACAATCTGCTCGATGCGCGCGCCAACAACTATCTGTTGTCGATCGCGCGCAGCCGCGGCTCGTCCGGCGGCGATCGGCTCGGGCTCGCCTGGATCGACATCTCGACCTCGGACTTCATCGTCACCGAATGCGCGTTCGCGGAACTGACCGCGACCCTGGCGCGCATCAATCCGAACGAGGTCATCGTCTCCGACGCGCTGTACTCGGACACGGCATTCGAGCCTGCGCTGCGCGAGCTCGCCGCGGTGACGCCGCTGACGCGCGACGTGTTCGACGGCGCCACCGCCGAGCGGCGGCTGTGCGACTATTTCGCGGTGGCCACCATGGACGGCCTCGCAGTGCTGTCGCGGCTGGAGGCGACGGCCGCCGCTGCCTGCGTCACCTATGTCGAGCGCACGCAGGTCGGCCAGCGCCCGCCCCTGGCTCCTCCCGCGCGCGAGGCGACCGGCAGCACCATGGCAATCGATCCGGCGACCCGCGCCAATCTCGAACTGACGCGCACGCTCGCCGGCGAGCGGCGCGGCTCGCTGCTGGACGCCATCGACTGCACGGTCACATCCGCCGGCTCGCGGCTGCTGGCGCAGCGGCTCGCGGCGCCCTTGACGGAGCCGGCGCAGATCGGCCGCCGCCTCGATGCAGTCGCCACGTTCGTTGCCGATGGCGCCGCACGCGAGGACATCCGCTCCATCTTGCGCGGTGCGCCCGACATGACCCGGGCGATGGCGCGGCTCTCGGTCGGCCGCGGCGGCCCGCGCGATCTCGCCGCCTTGCGCGACGGCATCCTTGCCGCCGACCAGGCGCTCGCGCGGTTGTCCGCGCTGGAACAGCCGCCGCAAGACGTCACGTCCGTGATGGCGGCGCTGGCGCGGCCCACGCGGGCGCTCGCCGAGGAATTCGCCCGCGCGCTCGACGAGCAGCTGCCGCTGATCAAGCGCGACGGCGGCTTCGTCCGCGCCGGGTACGACGCGACGCTCGACGAGACGCGCAATCTGCGCGACGCGTCGCGGCTCGTCGTGGCGTCGATGCAGGCGCGCTACGCCGACCAGACCGGCGTCAAAGGCTTAAAGATCCGGCACAACAACGTGCTCGGCTATTTCGTCGAGGTCACCGCGCAGCACGGCGACAAGCTGATGTCGGCGCCGTTGAACGCGACCTTCATCCACCGCCAGACGCTGGCGGGCCAGGTGCGCTTCACGACATCAGAGCTCGGCGAGATCGAGGCCAAGATTGCCAATGCCGGCGAGCGCGCGCTCAATCTCGAGCTCGAGATCTTCGACCGGCTCTGCGCGTCGGCGCTTGCGATCGGCGATGATCTGCGCGCTGCCGCGCACGGCTTTGCGATGCTCGATGTCGCCACCGCGCTGGCCAAGCTCGCGGTCGACGACAACTATGTGAGACCCGAAGTCGATGGCTCGCTCGGCTTCGCCATCGAGGGCGGTCGCCATCCCGTGGTGGAGCAGGCACTCAAGCGCGAAGGCCAGCCGTTCATCGCCAATTCCTGCGACCTGTCGCCGACGCCGGGGCACAAGAGCGGTCAGCTCTGGCTGCTCACCGGCCCCAACATGGCGGGTAAGTCAACCTTCCTGCGCCAGAACGCGCTCATTGCTTTGTTGGCCCAGATCGGCTCGTTCGTGCCGGCGAGCCGTGCCCGCATCGGCATCGTCGACCGGCTGTTCTCGCGCGTCGGCGCCGCCGACGATCTGGCACGCGGGCGCTCGACCTTCATGGTCGAGATGGTCGAGACCGCGGCGATCCTCAACCAGGCCGGCGAGCGCGCGCTGGTGATCCTCGACGAGATCGGGCGCGGAACCGCGACCTTCGACGGCCTGTCGATCGCCTGGGCGGCGATCGAGCACCTGCACGAGAGCAACCGCTGCCGCACACTGTTCGCGACGCACTATCACGAGCTGACCGCGCTCGCCGCGAAGCTGCCACGGCTGTTCAACGCCACGGTCCGCGTCAAGGAATGGCAGGGCGACGTCGTGTTCCTGCACGAGGTGCTGCCCGGCTCCGCCGACCGCTCCTACGGCATCCAGGTCGCGAAGCTCGCCGGCCTGCCGCCGGCCGTGATCAGCCGCGCCAAAGCGGTGCTCGCGAAGCTGGAAGCCCAGGACCGCGGCCAGAGCGCGCGCGTTTTGGTCGACGACCTGCCGCTGTTCGCGGTGCCCTCGCGCGCGGCTGCGGAGCCCGCGATGTCGAAGGAGGCAGAGGAGCTGATCGCCGCCGTGAAGGCGCTGCATCCGGACGAGATGACCCCGCGCGAGGCGATGGACGCGCTGTATCAACTGAAGTCGAAACTGCCGAACAAGTAGTTGCCGTCATTCCGGGGCGCGCGCAGCGCGAACCTGCAATCCATCCTTCGTCAGCGCATGCAGCCAGATGGATTCTGGGCTCGCCGCCTGCGGCGTCGCCCCGGAATGACAGAGAGATGAGTTCACGGTGCCGTAGGGTGGGCAAAGACGCGAGGCGTCGTGCCCACCATTTGCAGCGTGACATGCAACTCGGTGGGCACGCTTCGCTTTGCCCACCCTACGCAAGCTGAGGAGCTGCCTTCCGTCGCCCCAGCCACCACAGGCCGAGATTCCAGCCGACGCAGGTCGCGAGCGCACCGCTCAATCCGACTGTAGCGCCGAGGTGCAGGCTGCCGAGATGCAGCACGACGACGGCGAGCGAGAAGCCGATCAGGCCCCAGGCGCCATTGGCCAGCACGGCAGCGGTGGCGGGGCCGCCGATGCGCGGCTGCAGGATCAGCATCATGGAGGTGAAGACGATCGGAAACAGCGCCAGGATGCCGGAGACGCTGGGGCCGGCCCAGCCGGAGACCGAGGTGACGGTGGCGACGAGCGTTGCGACCAGCGAGGCACGCAGCGGCACGTCGTACCAGCGCCGCGTGATCAGCGGCATCTTGGCATGGCGATAGCGCTGCAGCAGCGGCAGGCAGATGGCGAACGTCACGACGTTGGCGGCGATGCCCATCAACAACGTCCACTGCACGCTCTTGATCAGCACCGCGAGGCCGAGCCACATCGCCACCGCCGTGGCACTTGCCACCAGCACGCTGCGGCGCTGCGCCAGCACGGCATAGGCAAGGCTGAGGAAGATCGTCGCGGCGTTGATCGGCAGGCTGGTCAGCGAGCCCTGCGCGATGAACGCGGCATCGTGGTCCAGCGCCAGGAACACGTAGGTCGGCCCTGCCGAGATCGGCAGGGTCGCGACCAGCGCGCCGATGACGGGCCCGGTGCGCTCGGCGATCATCGACGCCGACACCACGAACGACGCCGCGATCGCCATGCGCAAGGTCAGCAGCAGCAGGAACGAGGGATCGAGGGACATCAGCTCACGCGGCGCGGACAGTGATCTCCCTCCACCGCCTGCGGGGGAGGGCCGGGGTGGGGGCGCGGCTCGGGTGGTGATGATGGGTGCGTTGTGTGGAGAGAATTCCCCCACCCGCCGCGCATCTGCGATGCAGGGCGACCTCCCCCGCACGCGGGGGAGGCGCAGACCGCGCAAGCCTCACCAGCTTGTCGTCATCAGCGGCAAGGCGAGGGCGACCTCACACCCGCTTCAAGCTGACCGACACCTTCGGGCCGTTCTTGATGGTCTGATACACCACGCAATAGCGCTCGGTGAGCTTGAGCAGCAGGTCGAGCTTGTCCTGCGGGGCGTCGGTGTCGACCTCGAAGCGCAGGCGGATTTCCTGGAAGCCGACCGGGGCCTCCTTGTCGACGCCGAGCGTGCCGCGGAAATCGAGATCGCCTTCGGCGAACACGTGGCCGCTCTTGAGCGGGATCTCGACCGCGGTCGCGACCGATTTCAAGGTCACGCCGGCGCAGGCGACCAGCGCCTCCAGCAGCATGTCGCCGGAGCACAGCTCGAGCCCGGAGCCGCCGGTCCCCGGATGCAGGCCGGCCACCGCCATCGCGCGCCCGGTCTCGAGCTTGCAGGTCAGCCCCTCCTGCCCGACCTCGCCCTTGGCCTTCAAGGTGATCACGGCGGCGGACGGGTCGGCCTTATAGCGTTCCTTGATCGGCGCCTGCATGGCGCGCAGCTCGGCAGCATCCATTTGTCGTTCTCTCCCGGATTTATTTCAGACGAGATGTACCGGGACCGGCCGCCAAAGTCACCACCACAGGCCGCCGCCGGCGTCACGCCTGCCCTGCGTGTCCGGCATCGTCCGGTCGAGCGAGCGGTCCAGCGCGGTCAAGACATGCCGCTTGAACTGCTCGAACAAGGGCGCGTTGCGGTCGCGCGGCCGCGACAGATTGATGGTGATCTCCTCGAACAGCCGGCCCGGATGCGGCCGCATCACCAGCACGCGGTCGGCCAGCACCACGGCTTCCTCGACGTCGTGGGTCACGAGCACCAGCGTCGGGCGCGTATCGGCCCAGAGGTCGAGCAGATGATCCTGCAGGTCCTTGCGGGTGAAGGCATCGAGCGCAGAGAACGGCTCGTCGAGCAGGAGCACCTCCGGCTGCGCCACCAATGCGCGGGCGATCGCGACGCGTTGCGCCTGGCCGCCGGACAATTCGCGCGGCCAGACCTTCGCTTTGTCGGCGAGGCCGACACGTTCGAGCGCGCGCGCGACGCGATCGCGGCGCTCGGCCGCCGGCAGCTCGGACAGGCCGAAGCCGATGTTGTCGGCGACCGTGAGCCACGGCAGCAGCCGCGGCTCCTGGAAGATGATGCCGACCTTGGGATGCGGCGCCGTGATCGCCTCGCCGTCGAGCGTCACGGCGCCGGCGCTGGCGCGGTCGAGCCCGGCGACGGCGCGCAGCAAGGTCGACTTGCCGCAGCCGGAGCCGCCGATGATGGCGATGATCTCGCCGAGCTGGATCTCAGCCGAGAACCGCTCCAGCGCGTGGACGCCGTTGGGATAGACCTTGGTGACGGCTTGCAACGACAACATCAGGCGGCCCCGCTCTGGCGTGCGAAGCTGTCCTGCCAGCGCAACAGCGGCGCGGTGGCGATCTCCAGGAGCCAGTCGGTCGCCTTGCCGATGATGGCGAAGATCACGATGGCCGCCACGATCTGCGCCGGCTTGCCGAGCTGCTGGCCGTCGATCAGGAGGTAGCCGAGCCCTTCCGACGCCCCCATGAACTCGGCGGCGACGACGAACATCCACCCCAAGCCGAGGCCGACGCGCAGCGACACGACGTACGCCGGCAGCACCGCGGGCAGCAGGATGCGGCGGATCATCGCCGGCCCGGAGAGACGGAAGATGCGGCCGACCTCGACGATCTTGCGGTCGACCGAGAGGATCGCGCCGGTCAGGCCGAGATAGACCGGGAAGAATACGCCGACCGCGATCAGCGCCACCTTGGAGGTCTCGAAGATGCCGAGCCACAGGATGAACAACGGCACCCAGGCGATCGAGGGAATCGCGCGCAACGCCTGGATGGTGGGATCGACCAGCCGCCGGGCGAGGCCCCAGTAGCCGCAGATGCCGCCGAGGACAGTTCCGGCAATGACGCCGAGGCCAAAACCGACGCCGACGCGGGTCAAGGTCATCGTGATGTGGCGGGAGAGTTCGCCGGAGCGGGCGAGCTCGGCGATGGTGGTGAAGACCTTCGAGGGCGGCGGCACCAGCCGGCCGTTGGACCAGCCGGCCCGGACGGCAAGCTCCCAGGCGAGTGCGAGCGACAGCGGCAGCAGCAAGCCGAGCAGCGGGCGCGTCAGCCGCGTGAGCCATGGCTGGCGAGCAGTCTGGGGTATGGCGGCAGCCGGCGCCTGCAATTCGACGGTCATGGTCATAGTGAGAACAGTGTCCCGCGCGGGAATGCAAGGCGTGGTCATGGTGGATGGTAATGGGGCCGAGGACGGCGCTCCTAACTTGCTGTCGTCCCGGCCTTGAGCCGGGACCCATACTCCGCGGCCGCCGTGGTGAGACGAGATGCCGCTCCAGCCTGCCTCCCAACGACCTTCACGGAGTATGGGTCCCGGATCTGCGCCCGCCAGCGCTTCCGCGCTGGCGGGCTTGTCCGGGACGACACCGTTATTTTGTCTGCAGCATTGGTTGTATCTGCAACAGTGCTTCGTGCGTTCTAGTTCGTCGGCAGCGGGACCTGGTCGTCGATCAGGGCATCCAGCGTCGCCTTCACATCCACCTTCGCATCGACGACGCCGGCCTGCTGCAAAGCGAGGCCCGCGGCCAAGATCGACTCGCGCTGGGGCGCGCCGATGCGGCTGTGGGTCAGCTCGGTGCGCTCCTTGAGCTGCTTGTCGACGACGGTCTCCGGCAGCTTGGTCACGGCGATGAAGGTCTTCTTCAGGTCGTCGTAATTCGCCAGCGCGTCCTTGCGTGCGACCTCGTAGGTGGCGAGCACGCGGCGGACGATCTCGGGATTGTCCTTCAGGAACTGCTCACGGACGTTGAGGATGCCCCAGGTGTTGGCGTCGGCCTTGCGGTAGAACAGCCTGGCGCCCTCCTCGACCTCGGCCTGCGCCATCATCGGATCGAGTCCGGCCCAGGCGTCGACGTCGCCGCGGATCAGCGCCGCCTTGCCGTCGGCGTGCTGCAGCAATACCGGCGTGATGTCCTTGTCGGTGAGGCCGGCTGACAACAGCGCGCGCACCAAGAAGATGTGCGGATCGGTGCCACGGGTCACCGCGACCCGCTTGCCCTTGAGGTCGGCCACGGAGGCAATCTTGGAATCCTTGGCCGTGACCAGCGCGGTCCATTCGGGCCGCGAATAGACGTAGACCGACTTGATCGGATTGCCGTTGATCCTGGCGACCAGCGCGGCGGAGCCGGCGGTCGAGCCGAAATCGAGCGAGCCGGCGTTGAGGAATTCGAGCGCCTTGTTGGAGCCGGCCGACTGCACCCAGACGATGCTGATGCCGTCCTTGGCGAACTCCTTCTCCAGAAGTCCTTTCTGCTTCAGCACCAGCGACACCGGATTGTAGGTCGCCCAGTCCAAGCGGATCTCCTTCACCGGCTCGGCCGCGCGTGCAGCGCCGCATCCCAGGAGAACCACGGCCGCAACCGCAGCAAATCCGCGCCTCGACAATCCACCCATCGTCACCCCTCCAAGCCTCAAGAAACATTGCTGTGGTTTCAATGAGTTATGCCAGGGGCGCGCGAGAATTGCTTTTCCTTTCGACGGCACCATTCAGAACGATCATCATCCCGTGACCACCGATGACAGCATGGATCGATTGTTGCATTGGAAGTTTCGTGACAGCACAGGCCTTGTTCGATATCCGGTTGCATCCATGGACAGCGTCGCCCCCAATTCCCACCCCGATAGCCTTTCCGATTTCGACAGCGCCAGCATCGCGGTTGCGGTCGACGCGTTGGCCGCGCAGCATTCGGGCCGCGAGGACATGTTCCGCGCCGCGGTGGTGCAATTCCTCAAGGCCGAGCTGGTCAAGGCGCGCGCGGCCGCCCAGGCGCAACTGTTGAAGGACCGCCATGGCCGGCGCTGCGCCGAGCAGCTCTGCTTCGTGCAGGACGAGATCATTCGCATCCTCTACGCCGCCGCCACCGAGCACCTCTACCGCTCGCAGGTGCCGAGCGGCGCCGAGCGCATGGCGGTGGTCGCCACCGGCGGCTATGGCCGCGGCCTGATGGCGCCGGAGTCCGACATCGATCTCCTGTTCATCCTGCCCTACAAGCAGACCGCCTGGGGCGAGCAGGTCGCCGAAGCCATCCTGTATTCGCTGTGGGACATGGGGCTGAAGGTCGGCCATGCGACCCGCTCGGTCGACGAGTCGATCCGCCAGGCGCGCGGCGACATGACCATCCGCACCGCCATCCTGGAGACGCGCTATCTCGCCGGCGACCGCCCGCTCTATGACGAGCTGGTCGCGCGCTTCGACACCGAGGTCGTCCAGGGCACCGCCGCCGAGTTCGTCGCCGCCAAGCTGGCCGAGCGCGAGGAGCGGCACCGCCGCGGCGGCCAGTCGCGCTATCTCGTCGAGCCCAACGTCAAGGACGGCAAGGGCGGCCTGCGCGACCTGCATACGCTGTTCTGGATCGCCAAATATGTCTATCGCGTGCGTGAGACCGCTGAATTGGTCGAGCGCGGCGTGTTCGACGCGCATGAATACCGCACCTTCCGGCGCTGCGCCGATTTCCTGTGGTCGGTGCGCTGCAACCTGCACTTCGTCAGCGGTCGGCCCGAGGAGCGGCTGTCATTCGACCTGCAGCGCGAGATCGCGGTGCGGCTCGGCTACACCAGCCATCCCGGCATGCAGGATGTCGAGCGCTTCATGAAGCACTACTTCCTGGTCGCCAAGGAGGTCGGCAATCTCACCGCCATCCTGTGCGCCAAGCTCGAGGACCAACAGGCCAAGCCAGCGCCGGTGCTGAGCCGGATGATCTCGCGCCTGACCACCGGCTCGACCTGGCGGCGCGTGCCGGAGAGTGACGACTTCATCGTCGACAACAACCGCATCAACCTCGCCGCGCCCGACGTCTTCAAGCACGATCCGGTCAATCTGATCCGCATCTTCCGGCTGGCGCAGAAGAACAACCTCGCCTTCCATCCCGACGCGATGCGCGCCGTCACGCGCTCCTTGAACCTGATCAACACCGAGCTGCGCGACGATCCCGAAGCCAACCGGCTGTTCATGGAGATCCTGACCTCCAACGACGCCGAGGTCGTGCTGCGGCGGATGAACGAGACCGGGGTGCTCGGCCACTTCATCCGCGCCTTCGGCCGCATCGTGTCGATGATGCAGTTCAACATGTACCATCACTACACGGTCGACGAGCACCTGATCCGCTGCATCGGCTTCCTGCAGGAGATCGAGCGCGGCGGTGCCGACGAGTTCGTGCTTGCCACGGACCTGATGCGCAAGATCAGGCCCGAGCACCGCGCCGTCATCTACATCACCGTGCTGCTGCACGACGTCGCCAAGGGACGGCCCGAGGACCATTCCATCGCCGGCGCCAAGATCGCGCGCCGGCTGTGCCCGCGGCTTGGCTTCAACAATGCCGACACGGAGCTGGTCGCCTGGCTGATCGAGGAGCATCTGACGATGTCGACGGTGGCGCAGTCGCGCGACCTGTCGGACCGCAAGACGATCGAGAATTTCGCCGCCGTGGTGCAGTCCGTCGAGCAGATGAAGCTGCTGACGATCCTGACCACCGCCGACATCCGCGGCGTCGGCCCCGGCGTCTGGAACGGCTGGAAGGCGCAACTGCTGCGCACGCTCTACTACGAGACCGAGCCGGTGCTGACCGGCGGCTTCTCCGAGGTCAACCGCGCCAAGCGCATCACCGCGGCGCAGGCCGAATTCCGTAACGCCTTCACCGACTGGCCCGAGGACGAGCTCAACACCTATATCGGCCGGCATTATCCGGCCTACTGGCTCAAGGTCGAGCTGCCGCGCAAGATCCGCCATGCCCGCTTCGTGCGATCGAGCGAGGATGCCGGCCACAAGCTCGCGATCAATGTCGGCTTCGATCCGGCGCGCGGCGTGACCGAACTGACGATCTTCGCGATGGACCATCCCTGGCTGCTGTCGATCATCGCCGGCGCCTGCGCCTCCGCCGGGGCCAACATCGTCGATGCCCAGATCTACACCACGACCGACGGGCGCGCGCTCGATACCATCGCGATCTCCCGCGAGTATGAGCGCGACGAGGACGAGGGCCGGCGTGCGACCCGGATCGGCGAGACCATCGAGCAGGTGCTGGAGGGCAAGCTGCGGCTGCCGGACGCCGTGGCGCGGCGGACGACGCGCGGCAAGCAGCACAAGGCGTTCTCGGTCGAGCCGGAAGTGACCATCAACAATCAATGGTCGGAGCTCTACACCGTCATCGAGGTCTCCGGCCTCGACCGCCCCGGCCTGCTCTACGAGCTGACGACGGCGATCTCGAAGCTGAACCTCAACATCGCCTCGGCCCATGTCGCCACCTTCGGCGAGCGCGCGCGCGACGTATTCTACGTGACCGATTTGCTGGGGGCGCAGATCAACGCGCCGACCCGGCAGGCGGCGATCAAGAGCGCGCTGCTGCATTTGTTGGCGAACGACGACGCGGCCGCCCAACCGGCGGCATGAGAGACCATTGCGCGGCATTGAGCCGCTCGGAGCCGATTTGAACGAGGGGACCGGCACCGGCGCCGGTCCCGGCAGGCTTGGGGGAGCCGAACCATGGCATTGATTGCAGACATCGTCGTCGGACTGATCGGCCTGCTTCACGTCTACATTCTCGTGCTCGAGATGTTTCTCTGGACCAAGCCGGCCGGCTTGAGGGCGTTCAACAACACGCCGGAGCGCGCGGAGCAGACCAAGGTGCTCGGCGCCAATCAGGGCCTCTACAACGGCTTCCTCGCCGCCGGCCTGCTCTGGGGCCTCGCGCAGCCGGCGCCGGCGTTCGCTTTTCAGATCAAGGTGTTCTTTCTGCTCTGCGTGCTCGTCGCGGGCCTCTATGGCGCCGCCACGGCGAGCCGCAAGATCCTGTTCATCCAGAGCGTGCCGGCGGCAGTCGGCCTGGTGCTCGTCTGGCTGGCGGCTTGATCAGCACCGAGTCCGCGGCCGTCCTTCGAGACGCCTGCGGACGATGTCGGTGCCCATGAGGACGTCATTCCGGGACATTCGCGCGCAAAATGGCGAAGCCGTTTTGAAGCAGCGACCACAGATGTCGTCCCGGGCGACGTTCGAGGCAGGATCGCAACTCCGAGTCTTCGCCACAGGGCGGCCTGTGGTTATGGATCCCGGCTCTGCGCCCTGACGTCGCTGCGCGACGCCAGGGCTTGGCCGGGACGACACTGAATGTCAGGGGGCAGCTTGGCTCGCAATGGTGCGAAGTCACGATCATCGAGCTTGCATCCTAAGCTCTCGCCCCGCGGAACCGCCGCAGTCCCGGTGGCGGCTCGCCTTGCGTCCGCCAAGCCGTTCCTCCACACTGCCTGTAGCGATGGCGCCCGTCCGGGCAGACCAGCCGCACAACAACATTCAGGAGGAATGCAGACCCCATGCGACAGGGATATTTCCGTCTTGCAGGCGCGGCCGCTTTGGCCGTCACCCTCTCCGTCACGTCAGCCTCGGCCCAGAAGAAGTATGATCCCGGCGCCTCCGATACCGAGATCAAGGTCGGCCAGACGGTGCCGTTCTCGGGTCCCGCCTCGGCCTATGCCTCGATCGGCAAGACCCAGGCTGCCTACTTCAACATGATCAACGAGCAGGGCGGCATCAATGGCCGCAAGATCAAGCTGATCCAGTATGACGACGCCTATTCGCCGCCCAAGGCGGTCGAGCAGGTCCGCAAGCTGGTCGAGGACGACGAGGTGCTGCTGACCTTCCAGATCATCGGCACGCCGTCGAACGCCGCGGTCCAGAAATACCTCAACGCGAAGAAGGTGCCGCAGCTGTTCGCCGCCACCGGCGCCACCAAGTTCACCGACCCCAAGAACTTCCCCTGGACCATGGGGTACAATCCCAACTACTTCACTGAGGGCCGCATCTACGGCCAGTACATTCTGAAGGAGCATCCCAACGCCAAGATCGGCGTGCTCTATCAGAACGATGATCTCGGCAAGGACTATCTGAACGGGATCAAGGCCGGCCTGGGTGACAAGGCATCGACCATGATCGTCGCCGATGCCTCCTACGAGGTGTCCGATCCGACCATCGACTCGCAGATCCTCAAGATCAAGGCGGCCGGCGCCGACCTGCTGTTCTCCGCCGCGACGCCGAAGCAGGCCGCTCAGGCCATCAAGAAGCTGCATGAGCTCGACTGGCACCCCGTCCACATCGTCGATATCAATGCCACCTCTGTCGGCGCAGTGATGCAACCGGCCGGCCTCGAAGCCTCCAAGGGCGTGATCTCGGTCAATTACGGCAAGGACCCGCTCGATCCGACCTGGAAGGACGATCCGGGCATGAAGCGCTATCTGGATTTCATGGCCAAGTATTATCCGGAGGGCGACAAGAACTCCAATTTCAACGTCTATGGCTACGGGAACGCACAGCTCCTGGTGACGGTGCTGCAGATGTGCGGCGACAACCTGACGCGCGAGAACGTCATGAAGCAGGCGGCGTCGCTGAAGGACGTCGTCGGCGACCTGTCGCTGCCGGGCATGAAGATCAACACCTCGCCGACCGACTATCGCGTCAACAAGCAACTACAGATGATGAAGTTCAACGGTGAGCGCTGGGAGCTGTTCGGCCCGATCCTGGAGGACAAGGGCGCGGCGGGCTAGCTGCACTCGACGTCGTTCCAGGGCGTGCGATAGCGACGAGCCCGGACCCTCGAGATTCCGGATTCGATGCTGCGCATCGCCCCGGAATGACGCGGTCAACATCGATGGGACGGGGCTGCGGGATAGCGCGGCCCCGTTCTGCATTGCGGCACGGGTTGCGCCCGTTCGCCGCTGCGTGCGCTCGCCGACGGCCATTCGACCGCATCGCGGGTGACAACGGCTGTTGCGGTAGGATCCGCCGTCGCGTCGAGGAAGTGTCAGTCGTTGATGACCTCACCCTGGTCTCGTTGCTTGACGACCCGGTCGATCAAGCCCCACTGTAAGGCTTCGTCCGCGGTCATGAAGTGATCGCGATCCAGGGTGCGCTCGACGTCTTCATACGTACGTCCGCAATGCTTGGCGTAGAGCCTGATCATGCGGCGCTTGGTCTGCTCCATCTCCTTGGCGTGAATCAGGATGTCGGACGCCTGGCCCTGAAAGCCGCCGAGCGGCTGATGGACGTGAAGACTCGCATTGGGCAGCGCCGTCCGCTCGCCGGGCTCTCCCGCCATCAGAAGAAACGAGCCCATCGATCGCGCCGTTCCCATGCAGAGCGTGTGTACCGGTGCTTTGACGAATTGCATCGTGTCATACATCGCGAGGCCGCTGGTGATCACGCCGCCGGGTGAATTGATGTAGAGATGGATCGGCCGCTTTGGGTTTTCCGCCTCGAGAAACAGCAGTTGCGCGCAGACCAGGGCGGACACCGTGTCGTTGACCTCGCCGTTGAGGAAGACGATCCGCTCACGGAGCAGCCGCGAATAGATGTCGAAGGATCGTTCGCCCCGACTGGACTGCTCTATGACCATAGGGACGAGTTGCATCGTGTCGCGCATGCGCGAGCTCCCGGTTTCAGTGGGTTGTTAGTGAACTAGAGCGTCAAGCCGCGCGCATCAGGCTGCGCCGGTTGCTGTTCGCCGCCGGCGGCGTCCGCCGCATCAGCTTCGTGACGACCAGTCCGTGAATGATTCTCAGCCTGGTCCCGCCTGCGGCATTGGGCATGACCTGGAACGTCACGATGCTCTCGAGGTACGGCGGCTCGTCGTCGCGCATCCGGTAGCGAACTTCTTCGCCGGGCGTCGAGGAGACCGGCGCGGCATCGGCCAATTCTCCTGAAGGCAGCCAGTTCTCGCGCAGCGCGGGAATGCTGATCGCCCGCCACACCTTCTCCGGCGGAGCGTCGAGTTCATAGTCGAGCACCAGATCGTCGCTCTGCCGGTCAGCCTTGATATCGGTCATTGGTCCATGTCCTTCAGCACGGCCTTCAACGCATCGACCCGCGACGGCCAGTAGGCGCGGTACTTCGCCAGCCAGCGCGCGATCTGCGCCAGGCCCTCCGGATCGACCTCATAGTTGACGAAGCGACCCTGCCGTTCTTCCCTCACCAATCCCGCGCTTCTGAGAACCGCGAGGTGCTGGGACATCGCCGGCTGGCTGATCGTCAGACCCTCGCGAAGCGCGCTGGCATTCATGCTGCCGTTCGCCAGCTTCTCGAAGATCGCGTATCGCGTCGGATCAGCCAGGGCCCTGAAGATGTCACTCTCGATCATGCCAACACATAAGCATAAACTTATGTATCATGCAAGCGGCAACGGAGGCTGAGAACGCGGATGTCTTCGAGCAGAGCGCCGCGCCTGGGCGCTTCTCGATCAGGACTCGCTCTCACCCAGCCCACTGCCGCGCTCCCTCCCCCACAAGGAGGGAGGGAACGTACCTTTTGCTTGTCGACTGCCGACTACCAATCTTGCGGGTGTAGTCAGACTTACCCCGCCGGCACCTCGCCAAAGTTCTTGCCCACCGGCAGCACGGCGTGGCGGATCAGGCGCGAGTCTTCGACCGCAGCCTGGCGGTGCTTCACTGCCTCGCGATAGACGGGATCGCGGATCATCGCGACGAAGGCTTGCACGCTCGGATATTCGGCGATGAAGCAGTGATCCCAGTATTCCTCCTGCGGACCGATCAGCATCAGCTCGAAGCGACCCTGCCAGACGACGCGGCCGCCGAGGCGCTCGAACACCGGGCCGCTTTCGCGGCCATAGGCGGCATAGGCTTGCGCGCCGCTAACCTTGCGTCCATCGGGATAGGCCGCCTCCTTGCGCAGCCGCACCAGGTTCAGCATGTGGATCGGACCCGGGCGGTCATTCTCCCGGAACTGCGCGAACACCTCCTTGGTGGGATCGATATGGCCCATGAATTCCCTCGCCTGATTGTTGTTGACCTTCGCTTAACCATAACGCGGCGTTAGCGGCGCGAAACTCCTAATCGCGCGTTAAGCTCTTCCTAACTGCCCCTTAAACTCCGGACATTACCGTGGTCGGACGGCGGGGTCGCGGGCTCGGGTTGCGTATGGCGCGGGGACGGAAACAGAGCGGCGGACGCAAGGAGCCGCGATTCGGTCTTGCGGCCGCGATGGCCGATCTGCGCCTCGACCCCAAGGATCGCATCCCCTCCGGCAACAACGCGCCCAAGAAGTCCGCTGCGAAGAAAAGGCCGGTCGAGCCCGACGACGAGGACGATGTACCGGCGCGCGAGCCGAAGACCTCAACACCGAAACCAAAGCCGAGCCGCGGCAGGTCGCGCTGGGGATTGTCGATCGGGCGCATGTTCTACTGGGCGCTGGTCGGCGGCCTGTGGGGCGTGATCGCGCTGGTCGGCATCGTGATCTGGGCCGGCGCGCATCTGCCGCCGATCCAGTCGCTGGAGATCCCGAAGCGGCCGCCGACGATCGAGATCGTGGGCTATGACGGCACCATGCTGGCGCAGCGCGGCGAGATGGCCGGCGCCAATGTCGCGCTGAAGGATCTGCCGCCCTATCTGCCGAAGGCCTTCATCGCCATCGAGGACCGCCGCTTCTACCAGCATTTCGGCATCGACCCGATCGGCATCGCCCGCGCTGTCGTCGCCAACATCCTGCATCGCGGCGTATCACAGGGCGGCTCGACCCTGACGCAGCAGCTCGCCAAGAACCTGTTCCTGACCCAGGAGCGCACGCTGGCGCGCAAGCTGCAGGAGGCCGAGCTGGCGCTGTGGCTGGAGCGCAAATATTCCAAGCGCGAGATCCTCGAGCTCTATCTGAACCGGGTCTATTTCGGCTCCGGCGCCTATGGCGTCGAGGCGGCGGCGCAGCGCTATTTCGGCAAGTCCGCGCGGCAGGTGACGATCGGCGAGGCCGCGATGCTCGCAGGTCTCGTCAAGTCGCCGTCGCGGCTGGCGCCGAACCGCAACCCGGAGGGCGCGGCCAAGCGCGCGCAGACCGTGCTTGCGGCGATGGCCGAGGCCAAGTTCATCACCGACGCCCAGGCGCAGGCCCAGATCGCGCATCCTTCCGTGGCGGTGAAGCCGGCCGGCGCCGGCACCGTGAACTACGTCGCCGACTGGATCGGCGAGGTGCTCGACGACCTCGTCGGCCAGGTCGAGGAGTCGATCGTCGTGGAGACCACGATCGATCCGAAGCTGCAATCCGTCGCCGAGGCCGCCATCATCGACGAGCTCGCGGCCAAGAGCGTGAAATTCAACGTCAGCCAGGGCGCGCTGGTGGCGATGACGCCGGATGGGGCCGTGCGTGCGATGGTCGGCGGCCGCAACTACGCGGACAGCCAGTTCAACCGCGCCGTGACCGCCAAGCGCCAGCCCGGCTCGGCGTTCAAGCCGTTCGTCTATCTCACCGCCATCGAGCAGGGCCTGACGCCGGACACGGTGCGCCAGGACGCGCCGCTCGACCTGAAGGGCTGGAAGCCGGAGAACTACACCCGCGAATATTTCGGCCCGGTGACGCTGACCCAGGCGCTGGCGATGTCGCTCAACACGGTCGCGGTGCGTGTCGGTCTCGAGGTCGGACCGAAGAACGTGGTGCGGACCGCACACCGCCTGGGCATCGCCTCCAAGCTCGATCCCAACCCGTCGATCGCGCTCGGCACCTCCGAGGTGTCGATGATCGAGCTGGTCGGCGCCTACGCGCCGTTCTCCAATGGCGGGGTCAGCGTCTCGCCGCATGTGGTGACGCGGATCAGGACGCTCGACGGCAAACTGCTCTACATGCGCCAGGCCGAGCAGCCGGTGCAGGTGATCGAGCCGCGCAACGCGGCGATGATGAACCAGATGATGCAGGAGACGCTGATCTCCGGCACCGCGAAGAAGGCGGAGATCCCGGGCTGGATCGCCGCCGGCAAGACCGGCACCAGCCAGGATTTCCGCGACGCCTGGTTCATCGGCTACACCGCGCGCCTCGTCACCGGCGTCTGGCTCGGCAATGACGACAACTCGCCGACCAGGAAGGCGACCGGCGGCGGCCTACCCGTCGAGGTCTGGACCCGCTTCATGCGCGCGGCGCATCAGGGCGTGCCGGTGGCGGCGCTGCCGAACGCGCAGGGCTCGGGCCTTGTGCCGACGCTGGCGCAGATCGCCTCGCAGATTTCAGCACCGTCGGCCCCCGCACCCAATGCAGCCTACTCGGCGCGCTCGGCGGCGCCGAGCCCGAGCCGCAGCAATGTTCGTCCGGAGCCCGCGGCCGGGCTCGACGGCTGGCTGGTGGACCGGTTGTTCGGCGGCCGGCGCTGATCTGATTGCACCACGACCACCGTCATTCCGGGGCAAGGCCGCAGGCCTGGAACCCGGAATCTCGATGTTGTCTGGCATTCGTTTTCAACAAGCTCGGGATTCCGGGTTCAATCGCCAACGCGCGGACGCGCGTTGACGATTGCCCCGGAATGACGACGGAAGCGCAAATGCGCTGCGTGTTGCGACACAACGAGCGATGCTCGTCAGGGGAAGACAGTGAGTCCGGCCTGATCAGCCCGCGGCGGCCGCAACGGGCCGCGATGACGGCTCGCTTTTCGCAGCACCCTCGCCTTTCGCATCACCGGAGGCCTGCGCCAGCGCGCGTCCGACGAGCCGCAGCATCAGGCTCGCGCGATGAGCGCTGTAGTCCAGCAGCCAGCGGCTGAAGGCGCTGGCGGCCATCGGCCGCGCGAACAGGAAGCCCTGCATCGCATCGCAGCCGAGCTCGGCCAGTAGCTTGCGCTGCGGCTCCGTCTCGACACCTTCGGCGACCACGGCCACGTCGAGGCTCTGGCCGACGCGCACGACCGCGGTCACGATCGCCCGCGTGCCGCTGTCGTTCTCGAAATCGCGCATGAAGCTGCGATCGATCTTCAACTCGTCGATCGGTAGCTGCGCCAGCCTGCTGAGGCTCGAATAGCCGGTGCCGAAATCGTCCAGCGACAGGCCGACGCCCATGTTGCGCAGCTCGTTCATGGTCGCGATCACGGTGGCGCGCTCGTTGAGGATCACGCCCTCGGTGATCTCCAGCATCAGCATCTTCGCCGGCAGATCGTTGGCGGCCAGGATCTGCGCCACCATCGCCGCCAGATTGACGTTCTGGAAGTTGATCGGCGACAGGTTCACCGAGATGCAGGGGATGTCGAGACCGGCACGCCGCCACGACGCCATCTGCTGGCAGGCCAGCTTGATCGACCACACGCCGATCTGCTCGATCAGGCCGCATTCCTCGGCAAGCGGAATGAACTTGGCGGGCGAGACCTCGCCGAGCACCGGATCGTGCCAGCGCGCCAGCGCTTCCACGCCGTGGATCGCGCCGTCGCGGGTGCGGATCTGCGGCTGATAGTGCAACGTCAGGGCCTCGCTGGCGATCGCCTCGCGCAGCGCTGTCGAATGCATCAGCCGTTCTTCGGCGAGCTTGTCGATGTCGGCGCTGAAGAAGCGGTAGGTCGCCCGGCCGCCGCGCTTGGCCTTGTACATCGCCGCGTCGGCCTGCTTGATCAGGGTCTCGATGTCCTTGGCATTATCAGGATAGAGGCTGAGCCCCATGCTCGCCGACATCGGCACCTGGCGCTTGCCGATCGTCAGCGGCATCGCCAGCGCGGCGGTGATGCGCGCCGCCGCGAGCGAGGCTTCCAGGGCATCGCGGTTCTGCAGCACGATCACGAACTCGTCGCCGCCGAGACGGCCCAGCATGTCGCCGTTGCGGATCTGCGCTCGCAGGCGGTTGGCGAAGCCGACCAGGAACTCGTCGCCGGCGGCATGGCCCAGCGTGTCGTTGACGTCCTTGAAATTGTCGGCGTCCAGGAAGGCGACAGCGACGTGTCCGCCTTCCGGACAGGCCTTGATGGCTTCGGCGATCAGCGACGGGATGCGGGCGCGGTTGGGCAGGCCCGTCAGCATGTCATGATAGGCGACCTGTGAGATCGTCGAGCGGACCTCCTGGCGCTCGATGGCGAGCGCACCGAGCTGGACGCAGGCGGCCACGATCTGCTCGTGCCAGGGGCTGGGGCCGCGGCAGTCACGGAAGTAGAAGGCAAAGGTGCCGATGACGCGGCCGTCCTTGCCCTTGATGGGCGACGACCAGCAGGCGCGCAGGCCGGCGGCGAGCGGGCCGGCCTTGTAGGGTTGCCAGCGCGGATCATTGTCGATGTCGTGCGACAGCACCGGCTCGCAGAGATGGGCGGCGGTGCCGCAGGAGCCGACGTCCGGCCCGATCGCGACGCCGTCGAGGCTGGCCGAATAAGCGGGCGGAAGGCTGGGGCCGCCGAGCGGATGCATGCGGCCATCGGAATCGACGTGCAGGATCGAGCAGACGACGTCCGGGGCGAGCTCTTCGACCCGGCGGCACAGCTGATCGGCGATGGTCGTGATCGAAACGTCGGACGCCAGCGACGCCATGATCAGCTGCTGCAGTGAGCGCAACTGCTTGGTCTCCCGGATGTCCGTGAGCAGCCCGAACAGATATCTGACCTTGCCTCGCTTGGTCCGGTGCGCCTTGACATAGGCGGTCGTCCAGATCTCGCGGCCGTCCTTGTCGTAGACCAGCACGTCCTCCTCGATGCCGCGATCGTCCTCGAGGCATTGCCTCAGCCGGTCGACGATGGCGGGATCAGTGCAGGGGCCGATCAGCAGTTCCTCGGCGCGGCGCCCGATCGCCTGTTCAGGCGTGTAGCCGAACAGGCCAGCAAAGGCGGCGTTGGTATAGAGGACGTTGAGCTCGCGATCGGTGACGATGACGGCCCGGTTGGTCCGGTCGGCGACCGACGTCAGCAGCGCATTGCGCTCGCGCATGTCGACTTCGGTGGTCACGTCACGAATGAACAGCAGCGAACGGACCGGCTCGTCGTCACGGCCCGGCGGCAGAGCGCACAGCGACAGGCGGAGGCGGGTCCGCCCGCCATCGGCATGGCGCATCGTCATTTCGCGGGCTTCGGACTGGTCCGCCTCCTGCTGCGCGTCGGTCGTCTCGTCGCAGGGGGGCGCCGGGATCAGATCCGCGGGCAGACCCAGGCTTTCGAGGTCGGCGCCGATCAGAGCGGCCGGCTCACGCCGCAGCAGCACCGACGCCGCCTGGTTGGCGTGCTGGACATGGCCCTGCGCGTCGAGAAACAGGATCGCCTCGGAGGCACCGTCGAGCGCGGCCGAGAGCAATTGTGTGGATGCGGCCGGTGGGAACTCGCTTGCAGGCATCGTTCGATTCGAGGCGCGCTGCACGTTTCGAGAGAAACGATCGGCGCTTTGGTTGCAGCGAACGACCCGGCAGCTCGCTGGGACGTCACCTTGGGGTTGATCGCGGTAAATCTGGCGAGCGCAGCGTTACGGCCGCGTTAAGGCGCCGCCGAATTGGGCAATATCCTCCGACTGCAGGCGAGAAGGCTTAAGAATTCGATAGTCCGCACGCGGGTTCTGAGTTCATCGATGCAGATTGGAACCCGACAAAGAAATGGCCCGGACCAGAAGGCCGGGCCATTGGGACTCGCATCGTCGAGATGCTCTATCGTCGAGACCTCAGTCGTCGATGCCATAGCGATGCAGATCGTTGCCGCAGGTGTCGAGCCACTTCTTGGCGCGCTCGACCGAGGAGCAGATCCTGCCACACACCTTCCAGAACCGCGGCGAGTGGTTCATCTCGATCAGATGAGCGACCTCGTGCGCGGCGAGATAATCGAGCACGAAGGGCGGCGCCAGGATCAGGCGCCACGAGAACGACAGCGAGCCGGCCGAGGTGCATGAGCCCCAGCGGCTCGACTGGTCGCGGATCGACAGCCGCTTAACCTTGACGCCGAGCTGCTCGGCATAGGCGTCGGCGGCCTTCTGCAGGTCACGGCGCGCCTCGCGCTTCAGGAAGTCGAGCACCCGGCGTTCGGTGTGCTCGATCCCGCCGGCCACGCACAGGATCTTCTCGCCACTGTCTCGCGTCTCGGTCCACACCGTGCCGCGCTCGCCGGCGCGATGCACGATCTTGTGCGGCACGCCGCGCAACGGCACCAACGTGCCCGGCAGGAACGGCGCCGCCTTCGGCAGACGGCCAAGACGCGCCGCGATCCACGCGCCGTGACGCTGCGCGAAGTCTTTCGCTTCGATGATCGTGCCGCGCGGAGGCATCGTGAGGATCGCTTCGCGATCCGACGGATGAATTCTCAGGGTATAACGTCGCGCACGACGGTGACGCCGCAATCTAATCGAGTAGATTTGCGAGCCATGCTTGACGAGAAGACGCGAAGGTTCGGCGGGCCGCCGATAAAGTAGCGCGCGAGTGGCCATTTCTGTCAGTCCGGGAGGGAAGAACTCGCCCGGATTTTGCCATATCCACCGCCAGGGAAAGCGCTCGGCGCAAAAACAAATCATTTGCCCAACATACAGGGGTTCGGAAGGTTCCGCACCCTAGCGGTTGGGCCTCGCGCGCCCCCGAAAACATGAATTCAGATTCAAAAGCACCGCTCAAGAAGCGACGCCACATTCACTGCTTGAGTCACTCCTGAGTTCCGGTTTCTGGCGTCCCTTCAAAGGGTTACCCCGCATCCGGATTCGGATGCGCGGTGACCATCGTCTTCACTCATTCAGCCGCAATGGCGAGCAGCGACTTCGGATCGGCTGCCGACAGCATGAAATCGTTGATGCGCGGCACGATCTCCGACTTGAATCGCGAGCCGTTGAACACGCCGTAATGACCGACACCCGGTTGCACGTAGTGAACCCGGCGGTGATCCGGGATCGACGAGCAGAGTCCGTGCGTCGCTTCGGTCTGACCAAGACCGGAGATGTCGTCCTTCTCACCTTCGACTGTCATCAAGGCCACGCGCGTGACCTTCGACGGATCGACCAGGGTGCCGCGATGGGTCATCTCGCCCTTCGGCAGCGCATGTTTGACGAACACGGTCTCCACCGTCTGCAAATAATATTCCGCAGCCAGGTCCATGACCGCGAGATACTCGTCGTAGAAGTCGCGGTGCTTGTCGACCTGGTCACCGTCACCCTTCACGAGGTTGGCGAACAGCGCCTTGTGGGCGTCGACATGGCGGTCGAGGTTCATGCTGATGAAGCCGTTCAACTGCAGGAAGCCCGGATAGACGTCGCGCATGACGCCTGGATGCGGGAACGGCACCTTGGTGATGACGTGGTTGCGGAACCAGTCGATGCCGCGCTCCTGGGCGAGATTGTTCACGCCGGTCGGGTTGCGCCTGGTGTCGATCGGGCCGCCCATCAGGGTCATCGAGATCGGTGCGAACGGATCGCGCTCGGCCTCCATGACAGACACCGCCGCCAGCACCGGCACCGCCGGCTGGCACACCGCCATGACGTGCATGTTGGTGCCGAGGAAGCGCAGCATCTCGATGACATAGTCGATGTAGTCGTCGAGATCGAAGCGGCCTTCGGCCAGCGGGACCATCCGCGCGTCAGACCAGTCGGTGATGTAGACCTCGTGGGTCGGCAGGAACGCTTCCACCGTGCCGCGCAACAGGGTCGCGTAATGGCCGGACATCGGCGCCACGATCAGCAGCCGGGGCTGGGGGCTGCGCAGCGGGCGGGTCAGCTTGCGGTCGAAATAGAGCAGCCGGCAGAACGGCTTTTCCCAGATCGAGCGGACCTCGACGGGGGTCCGGATGCCGTTGACCTCGGTCTCGTCGAGGCCCCATTCGGGCTTGCCGTAGCGGCGCGTGGTGCGCTCGAACAGCTCGCAGGCCGCCGCGACCGATTTGCCCATCTGGGTGTGGGCCCAGGGATTGAGCGGGTTCTGAAACAGGATCTTGGTGGCGTCGGTGACAGCGCGCGCCGGATTGAGCGAGGCGTGCGCCATTTCGTACATCCAGTACATCGGCGTCGTCAGGACCGGACTGCCTTCCGACGCCAGGGGCGGTGCACCGCCAAACTCACCTATCGGCATTCTCGTTCAACCTCTCTGCAATGCAGCATACTGCCGAATGCGCAATTAAGCGTCAATGCGGTGTTGTACGTGTCAACGCCGCAAAGCGACGAAATGAGCCCGGAAATCCACGGGAAAAGCGCAATTATTCCCCTGCCGCCAGCAACGAGCCGGCGCGACGCGCGCTACGCAAAAGGGCAATGAATGCCGCAAACGACGCCAGCAGCAGGGCGGCATTGAGCCCGAGCGCCGTCAGCATCAGGTCCGATCGGAAGATGTGATCGGCCAGCAGCGCGCGCATGCCCTCGAACACGTAGGTCGGCGGCAGGGACCAGGCGACCAGTTGCAGCCAATGCGGCAGCACCTGCACGGGATAGTACACGCAGGCGAGCGGCATCAGCGCGAACATCAGCGTCCAGACGATGCTCTCGGCGCCGAGCCCGTTGCGCAGCACCAGCCCCGACACGAAGATGCCGACCGCCCAGGACGTGAAGATCAGGTTGCAGAAGAAGGCGATCAGCGGCAGGCCGAGGCTGTAGAGGTTGAAGTCGAAGAACCAGACCGCGATCAGGGTCATCGGGATGATGCCGATGGCCAACCGGATCAGGCTCATCGTCATCAGCGCCAGCAGGAATTCGATCGGTGTCAGCGGACTCATCATCAGGTTGCCGATGTTGCGCGCCCACATCTCCTCGAGGAAGGAGATCGAGAACCCGAGCTGTCCGCGGAACAGGATGTCCCACAGGATCACCGCGCCGATCAGGGTGCCGCCGGCGCGGGCGAAAAAGCCGGTATTGGCGGTGATGTAGGTCTGCAGGAAGCCCCAGGTGATGATCTGCAGGGTCGGCCAGTACATCAGCTCCAGCAGCCGCGGCCAGGACGACAGCAGCAGATACCAGTAGCGCAGGATCATCGCGCCGATCCGGTGCGGGGCGATGCGGAGCGAAAGATCGTTCATTGCGCGGCCTCCCGGTCGCGGCCGCGGGCGACGTCGAGGAATACGTCCTCGAGCGTCGAGCGGTTGTAGCGCGCCATGATCTGCGCCGGGCTGTCGTCGTCCTCGATGCGACCGCGCTTCATGATGATGACGCGGTCGCACAGACGCTCGACCTCCAGCATGTTGTGCGAGGCGAGCAGCACGGTGGCGCCACGGCGCTTGCGGTAGCTGTCGAGATGGCCACGCACCCAATCGGCGGTGTCAGGATCGAGCGAGGCAGTCGGCTCGTCCAAGAGCAGCAGCTCGGGATCATTGATCAGCGCCTTGGCCAGCGCGACGCGCGTCTTCTGCCCGGCGGAGAGCTTACCATTGGCACGATCGATGAAGTCGGTCAGGTCGAGCTGGGCGGCGAGCTCCGCGATCCGCTCCTTGAGGTGGTCCACCGCATAGAGCCGGCCGAAGATGGTGAGGTTCTGCCGCACCGTGAGGCGCATCGGCATGTCGACATAGGGGCTCTCGAAATTCATCCGCCCCAGCACGGCAGCAGCCTCGTCCGGCATCCTGTGGCCGAGCACGGCGACCTCGCCCGAGGTCGGTTGCACCAGCCCCATGATCATCGCAATCGTCGTGGTCTTGCCGGCACCGTTGCCGCCGAGCAGCCCGGTGATGCTGCCGCGGCGGATCGCAAAGGAGATGCCGTCGACAGCGGTCGTCGTCTTGTAGACCTTGGTCAGCCGCGACACGGCAATCGCGGGCGAAACCGAGCTGGAATCGGATGAGAGGGTCGGCACTGCGTCATCTTGCGTCATGGGAGGGGTTCATTGAGGCATTGTGCCGCAAACCGCAACAGGCCACCAACGGCCGGCCAGATTTGTCGCCGCGCCTGCGCGGCATTAGGTTCCCGTCATGACCGACGACGCCCTGATCATCGACACGCCCGACACCGACTATCGCCATCCGCGACAGCGCGTCCGGCTCGACACCATCCTGCGGCTGCGCTGGCTGGCAGCGCTCGGTCAGTTGAGCGCGATCTTCATCGTGGTGCAGGGGCTGGAGTTCGACCTGCCGGTGGTGCCCTGTCTCGCGGTGATCAGCATCTCGGCGCTGCTCAATCTCGGCCTGCAGATCGCCTTCAACCCGATGCAGTTGTTGGAGCCGGCCCACGCCGGAGGCCTGCTCGCGCTCAACATCGTCGAGCTGACGGTGCTGCTCTATCTCACGGGCGGGCTGGAGAATCCGTTCTCCTACATGTTCCTGGCGCCGGTGCTGATCTCGGCGACCGCCCTCCCCGTCCGCCTGACGATCATGCTCGGCCTGCTCGCCGTGGCCTGCGCCACCGCCTTGTTCTTCATGCACCTGCCGCTGCCGTGGGAAGGCGAGGAGCCGTTGATCTTCCCGCCCATCTATCTGTTCGGCGTGTGGCTCTCGATCGCGCTCGCGATCGGCGTCACCAGCCTCTATGCGTTCCAGGTGACCGAGGAGGCGCGCAAGCTGTCGGACGCGCTGGCGGCGACCGAGCTGGTGCTGGCGCGCGAGCAGCACCTCACCCAGCTCGACGGTCTCGCGGCGGCCGCCGCGCACGAGCTCGGCACCCCGCTCGCGACCATCGTGCTGATCTCGCGCGAGTTGGAGCGCGCCCTGCAGGACAACAGCCAGGTCACCTCCGACATCAAGACCCTGCGCGAGCAGGCGCAGCGCTGCCGCGACATTCTCGGCAAGATCACCCAGCTGTCCTCGATCGGGTCGATGTACGACCGGATGAAGCTGTCGACCTTGATCGAGGAGACGGTGGCCCCGCATCGCGACTTCGGCGTCGACATCAAGGTGCGCGTCGCCGTGGCCGCGGCCAAGGAGCCGGTCGGCTCGCGCAACCCGGCGATCCTCTATGGCGTCGGCAACATCCTGGAGAATGCCGTCGACTTCGCGCGCAACGCCGTCGAGGTGAACGCCTGGTGGAACAATGAGACGGTCGAGATCGTGGTGTCCGACGACGGCCCCGGCTTCGCGCCTGATATCCTGAAGCGGATCGGCGAGCCCTATCTGTCGCGACGGCCCAGCGCCGAGGACGGCCCGGGAGGTAACCAGGGCGGCGGCCTCGGGCTCGGCGTGTTCATCGCCCGCACCCTGCTGGAGCGGACCGGGGCCAAGGTCTCGTTCAGCAATCGCACCTTCCCCGACCATGGCGCCGTGGTCCAGATCGTGTGGCCGCGACGGCGCTTCGAGGCCAGCGAGGACGACGATGGCGAGGCGGAGCCGGAATGAAGCCTCGGCGGCAGCCGCCGCCGGCGTGGTCCTGGCATACGGCACACCCGCCCCGCGCGGCGTCACGCCGCAGACTGCGGCAACCCGCGATCTTGGCAGCGGCCGGTCGGCAGACCATATGAGGATGGACCAGACGTCTCGCAACCATCGAGCCTTCTTCTCAAGGATATGACCGTGGGCGCCATCGCCGAACTGACGAACCACCCGGACCGCTCTCTCCTCATCGTGGAGGACGACAAGCCGTTCCTGGAGCGCCTGTCGCGCGCCATGGAGACCCGCGGCTTCACGGTCACCTCCTGCGAAAGCGTCGCCGAAGGTATTTCACAGATCGGCAAGGCAGCGCCGGCCTTCGCCGTGGTCGACCTCCGGCTGGGCGACGGCAACGGCCTCGACGTGGTGTCGGCGCTGAAGCGCAAGCGCCCCGAGGCCCGCGCCATCGTGCTGACCGGATACGGCAACATCGCCACCGCCGTGACGGCGGTGAAGATGGGCGCCGTCGACTACCTCGCCAAGCCGGCGGATGCCGACGACGTCGTTGCAGCACTGCTGTCGACCACCAGCGAAAAGTCCGAGCTGCCGCAGAATCCGATGTCGGCCGACCGTGTCCGCTGGGAGCACATCCAGCGCATCTATGAGATGTGCAACCGCAACGTCTCGGAAACGGCCCGCCGGCTCAACATGCACCGCCGCACCCTGCAGCGGATCCTCGCCAAGCGCGCGCCGAAGTAGGCTTTTGCGGCTCGTCCGCACTCAGTGCGACTTCACGAATGCCTGCAGCGCATGGAAGACGGTGCGCCGCGGATTGCGGCTGCACCAATTGCGCATCCAGCTGTCGACCTCGGTCAGATCGAGCTTGATCTGCCGGCCCTCGTCGCCGCGGTCCGCATTGATGGCGGAGACGTAGCCCATCATCCACTGCTGATACTTTGAGATGGCGTTGACGTAGGGGCCGTCGGCATTGCCGATCGCCTTGTAGGTGCCGGGCGGCTGCTCCTCGGCGGCGGTGATGAAGCGCTCGCAGGAATCGGCGCCCACGCCCAGGACGTAGAACGCCATCTCCTCCGCGCGAACTCCGGTCGCGTAGAGCAGTGTCAACGCCAAGAGCACCCGTCGCATCTGTCGTCCCTGTTCGCACCCCTCGGCTGGATACCGCTCGAGCCTTAAAAATGTTCCGAGATGTTGCGCCCCATGCGGGGCATTTATCGGGCAGAGATGGGAAATTGCCGGGAGGGCGGGACAAGCGAATGTTGTTGCGCCAGCAACAGTCTTGGATCGGGCGGGGGATCCAAGGCCAGGCGGCGCCCCTAGCCTCGGCTCGCGTCAGCTCTCCCCCGTCAGCCGGGAGAAGTCGGCCAGGACGGCGGCGATCAGCTCCCGGTGCCTGGTATCCTGTTCCGCAAGGCTCGCGGCATACATGTTCAGGAGATAGCGCGCCTTCGCGGCGGCTTCCGGCCACGACGCAGCCGCGTTGGCGAGCAAGTGCTGCTCGAGAACAGCCTGTCGCTCGCGCAGGTCCCGCGCGTGACTCTCGGCCTCAGCCAGAGCGCGACGCAGGTCCACGGCCTTCTGCGCGCTCATCCCGCGGTGCCTGTCGAGATCGAGCGGTTCGTCAGTCATCCGACGCACTCGCGTCGACACGCTGCGCGTCTGCAAGATCGACCGAGCTGACGGACACCATCTCGACGGCCGCAGAGCGCGAGCCGGCGGCGGGCAGCATCATCATCGTCGCAACCCGGCGGTAGGCAGCAAAGGACAATCCTTCGATCAGCTCCTCGTCCGTGACCACCTCGTAGGTGCCCTCGGGCAAGAGACGCTCGATGCTTCTGATCCGGAACGGATGTTTGAAGGTGACGAATTCGCGCCGCGAGCGGATGCTCATCTGCGCCTACCTTTCGCGACAGCCTCGCTGTCGCTTGTCGCAACCTCGAACTCTTCGAAGCATGCGCCTTACGGCCGGCAATAGCCACCGCTTTCTCATCAGCACGACGTGACGAGCGGCCCGGCGTCATCGGACCGTGTCGCTGCGCTTTGGTGCTCGCTATTGCAGGAGCCAGGGTGTATCAATGGTGATCACCGCCATTCCGACGGCATTCATCGGTGACTGAGGGTCACGAGCGCTCCCGCCGCAAACACGCGAGGGACAGCCAATGCCGCAGTTTCGTCTGAGCGAGTGGATCGTTCCACCCATCATTGTGCCGCTTCTGCTGATCCTGCTCGCGCTCGCAACTGCCGCGCTGCATTCGTAGATCAGACACCGTGCGCCCCGTCGGCAGCCGGTGGACGACGGCCACCCGGCCGATAGGCAGTGACGCCGCGCACGCAGGATCGACGCGTGCGCCCTCGTCCGATGCGTTGAACCAGCTCCAACCCGAGCCGAGAGGAGATCGACATGGCCAAAGGTCAGCAAAAAGGCAATCGCGAAGCCAAGAAGCCCAAGAAGGAAAAGCCCAAGAGCATTGCCGCAGCGCCGAGCCAGAAGACCGGAGCATGGCAGCCGGATTTTTCCAGCGACAAGAAGAAGCGCTAGGAGATTTCCGGCCCTCATCAGTCTGGATGGTTCTCCCGCAAGGCCGCAGGGCCGCGCAATCAACGCCGCGCGCAATGCGGCGACGCGGCCGACCGTACTCGACAGCCCAAAGGACAGAACATGGCGCGCGAAACGATCTATTTCGTTCAGGCGTTCAGTGCCGGCCGGGGCGGACGCGCGAAAGCCGAGACGCCGATCGCCTGCAAGACGGAAGCGAGCGCGCTCCGGACTGCGGAACGACTGGTGTCGAGCAAGGCAGGCGTCGTCGCCTTCTCATCCTCGGGCGATCCCGACATGGGTGACTATGACGATGAGCCGACGGTCCTCTTCCGCCACGGCGAATTGCCGTCGGCTTTCGATTGAGATGCGCGCAACCCTTTGTCGCCGGCGACCACCGCCGAACGACGCCCCTTGGATGACGTCCGCCCTATCGGCGGCGTCCTCCGAACCTGATCGGACACACACATGATTGAGTTTCCAAATCACAGCCGCTCCTATGACCGCACGCGACGTGCCGTACGGTTCTGGGGCTATGACAGCGCGATGGAAGCATCGTTCTTCGTCGACGAGGGCGCGTTGAGACGCCTTCAACCCGACACCCGTCCGGACGAGTCGGGCTTTCTGACCGCGTTCGATTCCAACCGCGAGCGGATCTGCGCCGCCGCCGCCAGGGTCTATGTCCGCGGCAGCCGGGGATCCTACGATCTCGTCGCTGCCAATTTTTGACGGCGATGCCTGGCGATCGATCGGCCAGGCTGGTGGTGATGCGGATCGGCTCTCAGCGATGCTGATGTCTCTCATCTTGAGACTCGTGACCTGACGGAGCCTCTGTCACCTACCTAGGCGGGCCCCCCGGCCAGTGGACCGCACTTGAGGATTCTCTAGAGGTCCGCGTGGCCCTGCGGGTCGATCAGCCGGTTGATCCGCTGCGCCGCCGCGAGCCCGAAGCGCACCGTCATGAGCTTGCGCGTCGGCGCCGGCAATCTGTGCTCTGGCGCCTCGCAATGCAGGTGGGCGCCATAGGCATCGGCCACGATCAGGCCGGTGTCCTGCGGAAAGATCTCGCACGGCAGATCCTGCGTGAAGGCGAAGAACAGCCGGTCGCAATGGGCACGGTAGTCCTCCCACTTGTGATCCGCGCGCAGATCCTCGACCGACGACTTGATCTCGACGATCCAGATCTCGCCGCGCTCGTTCAGCGCCACCAGGTCGGCGCGACGTCCCGACGGCAGCGGCAGCTCGCTGATGGTGGCAAAGCCGAGCGAGCGCAGCAAGCGCGAGGTGCCGCGCGCGATCGCCAGCGCCGTCTCCGACTGGCGTCGGTCGATGGGAACGAGGCTGATCCTGGCGGCTGACGATTCCATGCGCCACAGCATAGCCGATTCCGGGCGTCGCCCAAGCACGCTAATCACCGGGGAACCGGAACCTGACGCCAGCCTTCCGCTTAACAGACGGCCGCCCGCAGGGCGGCGCTCGAATCCAGGTCGACGTCGTAGCTCTGCGAACGTGACGACATGGCCGACGACAAGACTATGGATCACGGAGACATCGACCTCGTCGAAAAACGCCTGCACGTGCATGCGCCACCTTGGATCGGACATCTCCGTCCTCAGACACGCCAACAATGTCGCCTCGTCGATCCCGACCGGCATCGGCGTGTTGATCGTGGTCGCGGCGGCCGTCAGGCCGTCAGCCGTACTTTGCGGCCCACGAAGTGAAGATCGGCGACAGCCAGATCGCATCGACATCGAGCGTCGAAAGAGTGGCAGGCGATGGATGATGCCGGTGAGGTGTCAGGTCGCCGTGACGCGGTGTTTTTCGCTTGGCGCACTGCGAAAAATCGGCATGCTGGCGCCATGAGCGAACCCGAAACCACCAAGGCGAAGGCCGGCGCGATGATCGTGCCCGTCACGCCGTTCGAGCAGAACTGCACCATCCTGTGGTGCGAGGCGACCCGGAAGGCGATCGTGATCGATCCCGGCGGCGACGTGCCCAACATTCAGGCGGCGATCGCGCAGGCCAATATCACCGTCGAGAAGATCTGGCTGACGCACGGCCATATCGATCACGTCGGCGGCGCGGCCGATCTGCGCGACGCGCTGAAGGTGCCGATCGAAGGCCCGCATGTCGCCGACAAGTTCCTGCTCGACAACGTCGTCGCCAGCGGCGCGCGCTTCGGCATCACAGGCGTGCGCGATTTCACACCGGATCGCTGGCTCGAGGAGGGCGACCGCGTCGAGATCGGCGAGCTCAGCTTCGACATCCTGCATTGCCCGGGACATTCGCCCGGCAGCGTCGTGTTCTTCAACAAGGAGATGCGCTTCGCCCAGGTCGGCGACGTGCTGTTCAACGGCTCGGTCGGCCGCACCGATTTGCCCGGCGGCAGCCATGAGACGCTGATCAGATCGATCAAGGACAAGCTGCTGCCGCTCGGCGACGACGTCGGCTTCATCTGCGGCCATGGCGCCGGATCGAGCTTCGGCCAGGAGCGCATGACCAACCCGTTCCTGACCGGGGACGTCTGACCCGCGCGTCCCTCGCGAGCGAGCTCTGAACGGCTGCGGTTGTGGCCGCCTACTTCAGGCCGGCCGCTTGCAGGGCACGGTCGATCACGGCAGCGACGTCGATGGTTCGGCGCCGCGGCCTGACGGTCGCGCCACTGCCGTTGATCGAAGATTCGCCGGTCGCCGACTCCAGCCGTTTCGGCTCCACGGGCTTGGAGACGGCCACGGGCTTGGACTCCGGCCTCTGGTCCGGCTTGGACTTGGCCGCTTTCCGCGACGGCGACTGGGGCTCGACCTCGGGCTGCGGGACCGCAGCGGATGCCGGTGCAGAGAGCAGCATGCCGGTCGGCGACATTCTGGGCTCGACCACCTTGATCTCGGCCGGCTTGACGTCGACCGGTTCCGCAGCGGGCGATGGAGCGTCCGCCGCGCGTCGCAAGGTCTTGGTGAAGGCCGGTACCGCCGAGATCGGCGACACCTGCGGGATCAGCTTCGTGCTCGGCGACGTCGTGGCCGCCTTGAGCGGACGAATCCAATCGGTGACGCCGAAGAATTTCGCGATGTGATAGGACGAGGAAATGCCGGCCTCGAGCAGGAACGGCCCGGCCTTGCCATAGCGCTTGTCGTTGGCCGCGATCCCGATCGGCGTGCCATGCGCCATGTTGGAGATCGTGAACGATTCCACGACGGTCTCGCCGTCGGCATTCCACCATTGCTCATGCGGATAGCCGTTCACCTCGGCCGCGGCCATCGGCGCCAGCGGCAGATGGTGCAGGTCCAGCCACTGCTTGACGATCTCGCCGGCATTGTCCGGATGCACGGTGTAGTCCGCTGTGCCGTGCCACACCGACAGCTTCGGCCACTTGCCGCGGTGGTTCGAGGCACGACGAACGAGATCGCCGAGCTCGCCTGCGGGGCGCGCCGGCGGCATCCGCATCTGCAGGATCGCGTCGCGCATGCTGCGCGCGGTGCCGAACGGCAGCCCGGCGATGACAGCGCCGGCAGCGAACAATTCGGGATGCGCCGAGAGCAGCGCCATGGTCATCGCGCCGCCCGCCGACAGGCCGGTGACGTAGATGCGCCTGGGATCGATGGCACAATCCGCCACCATGCGCGCAATCATCTGACGGATCGAGGCGACCTCGCCCTGATCACGCGTGATGTCTTCGGACTGAAACCAGTTGAAGCAGCGCTGCGGATTGTTGACCCGCTGCTGCTCCGGCAGCAGCAGCGCGAAGCCGAAATGCTTGGCGAGCGTCGACCAGCCGGCGCCGAGATCGTAGTCGGCGGCGCCCTGCCCGCAGCCATGCAGCACGACGACCAGCGGCGCCAGCGGCTGACGCTGCGCCGGCACATAGGCAAACATCTTCAGGCGCCCAGGGTTGGTGCCGAAGTGCTCGATCTCGATCAGGGGATTCTCTGGAGCGCGACGCGGCTGACGATGAAAATCGGCAAATCCGGTAATACTGTTCAGCTCGCGCAGCCGTCGCAAATACTCAACATTTTCGGCGAGGGACAACGGCAGCTCCTTAGGCATTCGCGTATTCACGGCAGCGGGTAGACAATCCACCATCACCCAGATGGTTGCTGCAGTGCAAAAGAAAAAGCCCACACCATCCCGGACGTCAGCAATTTGATTGCGAATTTCGGTCTTGCTGCGATCTAAATGCCACGCCGACGCGGCGCTTCACGCAGCAATCACCGAAATGCGAACCGAGCACCACGAATATCGCCGTTGGCGTGAACGCGACAGACTCCGCAACCGCAAAGGCCGACGACCGCGATTTGGAAATCATCATTCGAGCCACATCGCGAATCGACCATGTCAGCGGGAAGTGTGCCGTACCGATCGGCGATCAGTAAACAAACAAATGGCAGCCATGCACCGATCGGCATACGCGCCAAGGTGATTGCCTGACACCGATGCGCCAATTAGCCTGATCGGCAAGCAACAACGAATTCCGCTTGGGAGAAAACGCATGGCGCGGCTCAAATTCGGAGCGTTCCTCGCTCCGCATCATCCGATCGGCGAGCATCCGATGCTGCAATTCCGCCGCGACCTCGATCTGGTCGCGCAGCTCGACGAGCTCGGCTACGATGAGTTCTGGTGCGGCGAGCATCATTCCAGCGGCTGGGAGATGATCGCTTCCCCCGAGATGTTTCTCGCCGCCGCCGGCGAGCGCACCAAGCGCATCAGGCTCGGCACCGGCGTGATCTCGCTGCCCTACCATCATCCCTACAACGTCGCGCAGCGGATGGTGCAGCTCGATCACATGACCGGCGGCCGCGCCATCTTCGGCTCGGGCCCCGGCGCGCTCGCCTCCGATGCCCACACTCTGGGCATCGATCCGATGACGCAGCGCGACCGTCAGGACGAGGCGATCGCCATCATCCGCCGCCTGTTCAACGGCGAGCGCGTCACCGCCAAGAGCGACTGGTTCACGATGAACGATGCGGCCTTGCAGATCCTGCCGTTGCAGGAGGAGATGCCGTTCGTCGTGGCCTCGCAGATCTCGCCGTCCGGCATGACGTTGGCCGGCAAATACGGCATCGGCATCATCTCGCTCGGCTCGATGTCGACGCAGGGGCTGATGGCGCTGCCGCAGCAATGGGAGTTTGCCGAGGACGCGGCGAAGAAGCACGGCACGACAGTGAGCCGCGCCGACTGGCGCGTGCTGCTGTCCTGGCACATCGCGGAGACGCGCGAGCAGGCACGGCGCGAGGCCGGCGCGGGACTGATGCGCTGGCACAACGAGTACACCGTCGGCACCCTGATGCGGCCCGGCCTGAAGGCCTTCTCATCGCCGGACGAGGCCGTCGACAAGACCGCCTTCGTCGAGGGCGCGGCGTCGACGATCGGCACGCCGGACGATCTCGTCAAGACGATCAGGAACCTGATGCAGGTGTCGGGCGGCGTCGGCCACATCATCGGCTTCGTGCACGACTGGGCCAACCCGGAAGCTTCGCGGCGCAGCTGGGACATGGTCGCGCGCTACGTCGTGCCGGAGATCAACGGCTACATCGACGGCCTGCGCCGCTCGCAGAAATTCGTCATCGAGAACCGCGCCATCTTCGAGCGCGCGGGCCAGGCCGTGATGGCCAAGATCATGGACAACGACAAGGCCGCCGCCGCGCTGTCGCAGACGGGGCCAGGACGGATCGCGATTCCGGCCGTGAATGCCCCGGATCTGCAGGAGGCGGCGGCGAAACAGCGAGGGTGAGCGTGGGGCGAAGCCGCTCCGTGGCACGCGCAATATCGCGGCATTCGATGCCGCTAATTAGTTACTCGTCATGCCCGGGCTTGACCCGGGCATCCACGTCCATCCACCATCTCGAACGACGTGGATCGCCGGGACAAGTCCGGCCATGACGGCCTTAATGGTTGGACTCTAATATGGCGGCAAGGCGCAACTCGAACGGTCGAGCGCGTGACTACCTCACCGCCGCGACGAGCTTCTCGCAGTCGGCGATGGTCGCTATCTGCTTCAGCGTCTCGCGCAGGGCCGGCAGGTCGACCGGCTTCTGGAATTGCGGGTAGACGACGAGGCCGAGCACGGTGGCGAGGCGGACATTCTTCGTCGCCGGCGGCGTCGGTGTCGGCTTCGACGACCGCTTCACCGCGCATGTGACGACGCGAACGCATACGGCGACGGTCGGCGTCGGCTACAAGTTCTGAGCGCGGCTAGTCCTGAAGCGAGCGGTCGTGCGCTCGTCGATGACAGTGAGAACAGTCAAACCATGGGGCAGGCGAGGCTTGGCTCCAAACTGCCCGGGCGCTACTTTGAGCGCCATGCCCGCTGCCAAACCCCAGTGCCCTCCGCAGCCGCCCGCTCCCTTGTCTGCTGATGAAGTCATTTTCATCAAGGACACGATCAAGCGCTTTTATGGCGACGACGCGATCGTGCGCAATTTCGGCCCAGACCCGGCCCGCATGGAATTGCACGTCGAAACAGGCCGCGACATTGGAATTGCGCATTATGACTGCTGCGGCGTCCTGATGACCCGAATCGACCGCGACCAAATCGCTCTCGAGGTCTCGCGGCGACGCATGCGGATAAAGGGCCGGGCCAAGCTCGCCTATCGCCAAGGCGTCGTGCTTTGAAATCGGCGCCTCGACGCGAACCGACGTTCGTGCGCGACGCGGCCACGCGCGCGGCAGACGACGCATAGGCGAAGCGAGCGTCACGAGGATTTTCTTAACCCCGCTCTGCCATTCTCGCGGCTAATCGCGCACGGTCTGCAAGGGACCGCTCGCGCGTAGGACGCGTCAGGCAGCCCGTCGTCTCGACCCGGCGGGCTTTTCCGTGGGAAAGGTCGCCAATGTCACTCTCCTCAGCCAAGAACTACGCGCTGCGCGCCGAACGGTCGCAGGACCCCAAGGAGGCCGCCGACCTCCTGGCAAAGGCGATCCTGGAGCTGGCGGCCTCGATCGAGGCAACCGACGCCAAGGTGAAGAAAATCAACAAATCGGGCGGCTGATGATCCTGACGCCCGCGTCGGAACGACGTGGCAGCTTCCGGCGGTGGCGGGACCTCCTCGCAGCGAGACATGATCCGCTGATCTTGCTGCGATCGATCGCCGATATCGCGGCGTCGCGCGACAGCAGAAGGCTGATGGCGACCGTCAGGCCCGACGGGCAAATCACTTCCAGCAAAAGGTCTTGAGAAAAGAAACACCACCGCGCCGGCCTGCCGATCACAGGTCGATCGCCGCGAGACGGTGCGCGCCGAAAAACTCATTTCCCGAACCACCTCAATCACATCACCCCTGTCCAGTCCTGCGCGCGAAAATATTCCTGTTTCTCTTTATCAGAATTCGCGCTTCTCTCCCACCGTCCCGTCTCGATAAGAGGGGCGCTTCGCGGTCGTCACGAACGTTGAGGCGGGATGCGGTGGGCGTGTCGATGTCGCAGCGTGGTTGATGCCGCGCGGACGAACGACGGCGATGCGCACGGTCAAGTCGCGTGGTCCTGGCACCCCGATGCTGGTGTTACGCTTGCGGCGGCGCTCACGCGTCGCGCAGGCAACGGTGACCAACAAGCCCGGCGCACCGGGGAGCACGCGAAGCAGCCGTTCAAACCATCGCGCGGGGAATGCCGGGATGCCTCGGCTGAACCTTGTATGGGGAGTAAGTTGTCAAGAGGGGCATCGTTTGTTGGGGGCGGTCTTTGGCGCCAAGGAGAGGCGCGGTCAAGGCTGGCCGAAGGCCACCGCCGGAGGCGGCGCGTCAGCGGCCTTGAGCGCGCCGAGCTTGGCGCCATCATGGCGCGCCCGCAACGCGCGGTGTCGCGATGGCAGGCCGGACGTGATGCGAGGATTGGGCCGTGAACGACAATGCGGAACGACCGCATCACCTTGTATCCGGTCGGGCGCGAGGCCCGGTACCCTGATCTTTCATGCACGGGGGAAGGTAAGGCCCAGTCAAGACGGGACCCCTCTGTGAGAGCGGGAGGTTTATGCCCCCGGTTCAGCACGGTCACGCGTCGGTCCTGGCTCACGTCGGCTGTCATGGCGCGCGCAGCCGTTTACGAAGTTGGACGCAGCACGGCGCCTTCGGGAACAACGCCGGTCACCAGATAGCGCCACAGCGCCACCATCAGCTTGCGTGCCAGAGCGACAATGGCAATTCGCCGGATGCGTCCCTTGATGTCGCGCACCCGCTCGCGGAACCAGCGTGTCAGTGCGCTGTCCGGCTGATGAACGGTCCATAGCCACGCCAGCTCGACCGCGAGCTCACGGGCGCGCCGGTTGCCGGCTTTGCTGATGCCCTGCTCACGGCTGCGCTCGCCACTGTCATAGGGCGTGCCGGTGAGACCAAAGTAGCTGCCGACCTGACGACGGTTGTCGAAGTCGCGATAGAACACCTCGTTGACCAACTTCTGGCCGCCGACCGGGCCGATGCTCCTGAGATCCATGAGCTGCATGATCCTGGCTTCCGGCGAGCCGGGCCGAGCGGCGCACAGCTCGGCTTTGCTTTTGGCCTCGAGCTCCTTGAGCTGCCGTGCCACCAGGCACAGTCGCTCGTGTTCGCGCACGATCTCTTCCTTGAGCCGCACCGGCAGTGGACGACCGTCGCCAGTGCGCAGGCTGGCAAGGCTTTCCAGGAACGAGCGATCGAGCGGGTGGACGTCGCGAATGCCCTGGCCGTGCAGCAGTCCCTTGATGCGGTTGCTGTGAGCCGTGCACTCCTGGATCAGGCGATCACGTTCACGGGGACGGCGCTTGCGATCCTCATCCTCGACGCTTGGCACGTGGACGATGCTGCAGACCCGAGGCTCGCCCCGCAAATGGGCGAGGAACGCCCGCATCAGCTTCTCCAGATCGATCCGGTCGGTCTTGGCGCGCCGGGCACGACGGTTCACCTCGATGCTGGAAGGGTCGACCTCATGATTGACGATGCCTTGTCCGCTCAGCCATCGGTGCAGCCAGTGGCCATCCAAGCCTGCTTCGTAGCATGACAGGATGCGCACCGGCCGGCCGCCCGCGGCAGCCGCAGCCTTCTTGCGCATGTCCGCAAGCCGGGCCGCCAAGGCGGCCAAGTCACCGCCGCCGATCGTGTACCGGCTCAGTTTCTGCGAGCCAGGAAGCAGCACGCCGAGCTTCCATTTCGCTTTGCTCAGTTCAAACGCGAGGTAAACCGTGGCATGCTCCGCCGCGGCGGGTGTGTCAGTGCGATCGAGCTTGATCATCTTGATCCTCCGAGGGCCGGATGGTTCGGAAATCCAATCCTAACCCTTCTTGACCACCCGCCGCCCCATAGGATCTGTGGTACCTGCCGCCTGCATTTTTTTCTGCAGGCGGGCCATGGGTGCGGCCAGCGCCCGGCATTCCCCGTGCCCTCTGTCTGCAGGAGGGCGGAATATTCCATCCCTCGGACGCATCAACGCGCCGCGAGATCGCAGCCGCGTGCGACGCAGCACAACTGGCGGATCATGAGACACCGGAGCGTATTGCATCAGGGCCGCAACCGCCCGACAATGCAGGCCACGGTGTCTGCCACTGTGCCACTGACCGAAACGAAGTCAGATCCGAGACACCGGCCATCAGACGAGAGGAAGCCCCGCGATGTCGATGCAGCATGTGGTCTCTGATGCGATCAGGCTGACCCCGCCACGGCGCAATTCGCTCACCCATATCCCCGGCGACGAAGGCTGGCCGATCATCGGCAAGACATTCGAGACGCTCGCCGACCCCAAGGGTCACGTCGAGCGCAACGCCAGGAAGTATGGCCCCGTCTACCGCACCCACATGTTCGGCGACGTCAACGTCGTGCTGCTCGGCCCCGAAGCCAATGAGCTCGTGCTGTTCGACCAGACCAAGCTGTTCTCGTCGGCGCATGGCTGGGGCCACATCCTCAATCTGCTGTTTCCGCGCGGCCTGATGCTGCTCGATTTCGAGGAGCATCGCATGCACCGCAAGGCGCTGTCGGTCGCCTTCAAGGCCGGGCCGATGAAGTCCTATCTCGCCGGCCTCGACCGCGGCATCGCCGCACGCGTCGCGCAGTGGAAGGCAAATCCGGGCGAGATGCTGTTCTATCCCGCGATCAAGCAGCTGACGCTGGATCTCGCGGCGACGTCCTTCCTGGGGAGCGAGATCGGGCCCGAGGTCGATGCGATCAACCGCGCCTTCGTCGACATGGTCGCGGCCGCGGTGGCGCCGATCCGCCGGCCGCTGCCGGGTACGCAGATGGCGCGCGGCGTCAAGGGCCGCCAGCGCATCGTCGCCTATTTCTCCGAGCAGATCCCGCTGCGCCGCGCGCGCGGCGACGGCGAGGACCTGTTCTCGCATCTGTGCCGCGCCACCGACGACCGCGGCGCGCTGCTGTCGACGCAGGACATCGTCGATCACATGAGCTTCCTGATGATGGCCGCGCACGACACGCTGACCTCGTCGATCACCTCGTTCGTCGCCCAGCTCGCCGCGCATCCAGAGTGGCAGCAGAAGCTGCGCGACGAGGTCGCGAGCCTCGGCCTTGCAGAGGGCGATCCGATGAGCTCGGAGCATCTGGAGAAGATGAAGCTCACCGAGATGGCGTTCCAGGAGACCTTGCGGCTGATGCCGCCGGTGCCGTCATTGCCGCGCCGCCCGGTCCGGGACTTCACCTTCAAGGGCTATGCGATTCCCGCCGGCACCGGCGTCGGCATCAATCCGATGTTCACGCATCACATGCCGGAGATCTGGCCCGAGCCCGAGCGCTTCGATCCGATGCGCTTCACCGACGAGGCCCAGCGCGGCCGCCACCGCTTCGCCTGGGTGCCGTTCGGCGGCGGCGCGCATATGTGCCTCGGCCTGCACTTCGCCTACATGCAGGTGAAATGCTTTGCGCGGCATTTCCTGTCCAACATCGAGGTCTCCTTCGCCCCGGGCTATCAGCCGAGCTGGCAGGTCTGGCCGATCCCGAAGCCGCGCGACGGGCTGAAGGTGATGCTGAAGGCGGTGTGACCGGCGCGCATTGATACAGCAAGGGCGCCAAGGATCTTGGTTTGTTGCGGACGCTTTCCTCCTCGTCTTCCTCCTCGTCATGGCCGGGCTTGACCCGGCCATCCATCCTGCTGCAACTAGCGGATGAGAGACGTGGATGTCCGGGCATGACGAAATGTATACTTCGCCGTCCCTACTCCGCCGCATCCCCCAACAGCTTGCGCATCGCCTGATAGCCCTGCTGCTGCTGGCTCCAATTGCGGCCGCCGGTGATGGCGCCGTCGATGACGAGATCATGGCCGTTGATGAAGCTGGCTTCGTCGCTGGCGAGAAACACCGCCGCGTAGGCGATGTCGTCGGGCAGGCCGGCACGCGGAATCGGCTGCGCCGTGGCATAGGCGTTGCGGATCGTCTCCGGCGTCTTCTCGGCGGCCTCGGTCGACAGACCGAGCGCCTTGCCGAAGATGCCGGTGGCGATCAGTCCGGGCGAGATCGAGTTGACGCGCACGCCGGACTCGCCGAGCTCCATCGCCACGCATTTCGTCAGATGGATCACGGCGGCCTTCGCCGTGCTGTAGACCACCGAGGTCGAATAGCCCGCGAGCCGGCCGGCGATCGAGCCGTTGTTGATGATGCTGCCGGCGCCTTGCCGCTTCATGTGGGGCGCGGCGTATTTCATGCCGAGCATGACGCTGCGCACCAGCACCGCCATGGCCTGGTCGAAACGATCGGCATCGAGCCCTTCGATGCCGCCGGTCTGCGCCGGGCCGCCGGCATTGTTGAACACGCAATCGAGCCGGCCGAAGCGCTCGGCCGCGCCATCGATCAATGCCCGCATCTGCTCGTCGACGGTGACGTCGGTCTGCTGGAAAACGCAGTCCGCTCCGAGTCGGCGCGCCAGCGCCTCGCCCTCGGCGCTGCGCCGGCCTGCAACGACGACTTTCGCCCCCTCGGCCACGAAGATCTCCGCCGTCCGCAGCCCGATCCCGCTGGTCGCGCCCGTGATCACGGCGACCTTGCCCTCCAACCGTCCCATTCCCTGCTCCTTCCGTTGTTGCTGCGTGCTCATTCTTGGCGACGGAATAATAAGCGCCTGAGTTCCGCCGCGGAACCATCATCGTGCGCGCCAACCTGCAACACACGCAAGGCGGCTTCCATCAACCGGACAAATTACCGCCACGTCGGCCTTAATTTGGTTGCGCAGTTGAGGCTCATGGATGTCCATGACGCGACTCATCGACGACATCAAGCGGATCTGGCGCGGCGAGCAGCAGCCTTCCCTGACATGGAGCTGCATGTTTGCAGCGATGTGCCTGCTCGCAGCTACGGCGATCCGCTACGGCATGGCGCATCTGCGGCCCGACGTGTTCTTCACGCCCTACATGGCGGCCGTCTTCTTCGCCACCGCGATGGGCGGATCGGGCGTCGGCCTGGCAACGGCGATCGCAGGCGCAGCGCTCGGCCTGACGCTCGATTTTGGCGGCGGTCCGGCCGATGGCGCCCGGCTCGCGCTGATGGCGATGTATATGGTCGTGGCGATGCTGGTGATCTGGGGCGTCGATCACTACCGGCGCCTGGCCGGCAAACAGCGCGAGATCGCCCGGCGCCTCGCCCAGGAGGAGCAGTATCGCAAGCTCCTGGTCGACGAGCTGCATCACCGGCTCAAGAACAAGACCTCGACCATTCACGCCGTGCTGCATCAGGTGCTGTACGACCAGCCGCAGGTGTGGAGCCGCATCGACCAGCGCATCCGCGCGCTCGCGACCGCCGACGACCTGATCGCGCGCGCCGACGGACAGGGCTGCGACCTGAAGGATCTGCTGGTCTCGGAGCTCGGGCCATATGGCCATGTCCGCTTCGAGCTCAACGGCCCGCCGCTGTTCCTGCCTGCCAAGCTCGCCGTCAGCCTCGCTTTGATCTTTCACGAGCTTGCGACCAATGCCGGCAAGTACGGCGCCTTTGCCTCGCCGCGCGGCTTCCTTCAGGTGTCGTGGACGATGCAGGAGGACCGCCTCGATCTGACCTGGGACGAGGCCGGGGGTCCACCGATCGGTCCGATCGGCAAGCCCGGTTTCGGGAGCAAATTGCTGAAGTCCGTGCTGTCGTCGTTCGATGGCAGGACCGAGACCAGGTTTCTCGAATCCGGCCTTCACTGCACCTTGCAGTGTCGCGTGCCACCGAACTGAACCGGCCGCCGGGCGGCCATTGCTGCCTACGACTTTCGCCGCATGCGTGCGGCCGCGTCGCTACTCCGATTCACGAACGGTTAATGACGCCGCGGCACAAAGCTCCGTCATTTCCAATACTTGGCTCGCGCGTTCCGTGTTTCTACGTAGCGCTTAACTAAAATGAAGCGGGAACTTTGCACAATCGGCGCATGTACAGCAGCGACCGATTCAACTTTTCCCCCGGGCCGAACGAGGGGCTGGGCTCGACCGAGGCCGAGCTGCGCTTCCTGCGTAGCGTCCTCAGCCAGCTGCCGTCGGGCGTCACGGTCCAGGACGAGCACGGTCGCTTTCTGCTGGTCAACGACACCGCCGCCGTTCAGCTCGGCGCCGCCGCCAACAGCATCGACGGCCTCTCGGCGCCGCATCTCCATAACCGGCGCACCGCCTGCCGCGAGATCCTCGGCCGGGGGCGAACGGTGATCGGCGAGGAAAAAGTGGCAGGCGAGCGCGGCGCGCAGACCCTGCTGACCGCGCATCGACCGGTCCGCATCGGTGACCAGGTAGTCCTCATCTCCAGCTCGGCCGACATCAGCGAGCAGAAGGAGTTCGAGGACCAGCTTTTTCGGGCCGCCTATTACGACGAGCTGACCGGCCTGCCGATGCGCCGCGTGGTCGAGCATCGCGCCGACCATCTGGTCCGGCGCGGCCGGGTCGACGGACGCTTCGCGCTCGCCTTTCTCGATCTCGATAATTTCAAATACATCAACGACTATTACGGCCACGCCACCGGCGATGCGCTGCTGGTCGAGCTCGCCAAGCGTATCAGCCGCGACCTGCGCGAGTCGGACCTGCTGTCGCGTATCAGCGGCGACGAGTTCCTGCTGCTGCTGCATCCGATCGAGCGCGCCGAGGAGGTCGCCGAATTCCTCCAGGACATGGTGAACCGCCTGAACGCGCCCTTCTTCATCGACGGCGCCGAGGTATTCGCCTCGGCGTCCGTTGGCGTCAGCCTGTTTCCCGAGCACGGCGCGAGCTACGACGTGCTGCGCCAGAACGCCGATCTCGCGATGTATCGCGTCAAGAACGGCGGCAAGGGCGCACTGGCCTTCTTCTCGAGCGCAATGGAGCACGAGGCGCTGGCGCGCATGAAGGTCGAGCAGTCGCTGCGGCTCGCGATCCTCGAAAAGCGCTTCTGCTGCGCGTTCCAGGCCAAGGTCGACATCCGCACCGAGGAGATCAAGGGCATCGAGGCGCTGGTGCGCCTGCGCGACAATGAAGGCGTGATCCAGGCTCCCGGCTCCTTCATCAATCTCGCCGTCGAGCTCGGCCTGATCGACGAGCTCGCCCATCTCGTGCTGGCCGAGATCGTCAAGTCGATCGATCTGATCAACGACGCGTTTGGACCCGAGGCGACGATCAGCATCAACGTCGCGGCAAAACAGGCGTCGAATCCGGAATTCATGCAGCCCTTCGCCCGGGCGATTGCAGCAACCGGCTTTCCCAAGCGGTTCATGATCGAGGTCACCGAGGACGCGTTCGTGACTCGCAGCCATTTCCAGGACGAGATCGTGCCGCTGCTGCGCGGGATCGGCGTCGGCATCTCGATCGACGATTTCGGCATCGGCTATTCGTCGCTGTCGGCGCTCGCCGACATCACGGCGGACGAGATCAAGATCGACCGTTCCTTCATCACCGACATTCATAAGCGGCCGCGCAGCCAGGGCATCCTGCGTGCGATCGAATCCCTGAGCGAGGCTCTGGGCATGACGGTAATCGCCGAGGGCATCGAGTCGTTCGAGGAGCTCGCCTATCTGCAGGCCGCGACCAAGATCCGCTATGCGCAGGGCTACTACTTCTCGCGTCCGATCTTCCTCGAGGAGCTGAAGCCGGCGGCCCCGCTTGCAAGCGAAGCGCGCATCAGTCTCGCCAGTCGCCCTGTGCAGGAAAATCGCCAGGCCTATGCGCGCAGCAGCCGCTATCGGCGCTGAGTTTTAGGAGGAAAAGCCCTCGGCCCGAGGAATGAGCCGTCACGGGGTGCCGCCGAAAGCGCCTTGACCCAGGCCGAGCCTGCACACTATCAGTTGCAGACAACAGCCGCCGGTAGCTGGGAGGAAGGCTCGTGAAGACGTCACATATTCTCAAAGGCATTGTTTCATCGCTGACTGCAGCCCTGCTGGCCACCGCCGCCCAGGCCGACGATCTGAAAATCGCTCTCATCTACGGCAAGACCGGCCCGCTCGAGGCCTATGCCAAGCAGACCGAGGCCGGTCTTCGCCTCGGCTTCGAATATGCCACCAAGGGCACCAACATGATCGACGGTCGCAAGATCGTCATCATCACCAAGGACGACCAGGGCAAGCCCGATCTGTCGAAGGCCGCGCTGTCCGAAGCCTATCAGGACGACGGCGCCGACATCGCGATCGGCACGACCTCCTCCGCGGCGGCGCTCGCGGACCTGCCGGTCGCCGAGGAGAACAAGAAGATCCTGATCGTCGAGCCGGCGGTGGCCGACCAGATCACCGGCGAGAAGTGGAACCGCTACATCTTCCGCACCGGCCGCAACTCCTCGCAGGACGCAATCTCCAACGCGGTCGCGATCGGCAAGCCCGGCGTCACGGTCGCCACCCTGGCGCAGGACTACGCCTTCGGCCGCGACGGCGTCGCTGCCTTCAAGGAGGCGCTGGCCAAGACCGGCGCGACGCTGGGCGCCGAGGAATATGTGCCGACCAGCACCACCGACTTCACCGCCGTCGGCCAGCGCCTGTTCGATGCGCTCAAGGACAAGCCGGGCAAGAAGATCATCTGGGTGATCTGGGCCGGCGCTGGCGATCCGCTCACCAAGCTGCAGGACATGGATCCCAAGCGCTACGGCATCGAGCTGTCGACCGGCGGCAACATCCTGCCGGCGCTCGCCGCCTACAAGCGGCTGCCCGGCATGGAAGGCGCCACCTACTATTATTATGACATTCCCAAGAACCCCGTGAACGACTGGCTGGTGGCAGAGCACCAGAAGCGCTTCAACGCACCGCCGGACTTCTTCACCGCGGGCGGCTTCTCCGCGGCGATGGCGGTCGTCACCGCCGTGACCAAGGCCAAGTCGACCGATACCGAGAAGCTGATTGCGGCGATGGAAGGCATGGAGTTCGATACGCCGAAGGGCAAGATGATCTTCCGGAAAGAGGATCACCAGGCGCTGCAAAGCATGTATCACTTCCGCGTCAAGGTCGATCCGAACCTCGCCTGGGCCGTCAACGAGCCGGTGCGCGAGATCAAGATCGACGAGATGACCGTCCCGATCCGCAACAAGCGCTAGACGCTGACATCCGTGCCCGGCCCTCGCGCCGGGCACGTTGGCGTTGGTATTGAGACAGCTGGCGACATGGCCCTCACCCTCGAAACCCGTGACCTCACCATCCGTTTCGGCGGTCATGTCGCGGTCAATAGTGTCAGCTGCAGCTTCCGCCCGGGCGAGCTGACCGCGATCGTCGGGCCCAATGGCGCCGGCAAGACGACCTATTTCAACCTGATCTCCGGGCAGCTGCGTGCGTCCTCCGGCTCCATCCTGTTCGATGGCAAAGACATCACCACTCTCTCAGCGCCGCTGCGCACCCGCGCCGGCTTGGGACGTGCGTTCCAGCTCACCAACCTCTTTCCCAATCTTAGCGTCGAGGAGAACGTGCGGCTCGCCGTGCAGGCGCAGAGCGGCGTGCACTATGACCTGCTCCGCCCCTGGATGGCGCGGCGCGACCTGATTGCGCGCGCGGACGCGATCCTCGACCAGGTCGCGCTCGGCGGCCGCCGCAGCGTCACCGCGACGACGCTGTCGCATGGCGACCAGCGCAAGCTCGAGGTCGCGCTGATGATGGCGCTGGAGCCGAAGGTTTTCATGTTCGACGAGCCGACCGCCGGCATGAGCATCGACGAGGTGCCGGTCGTGCTCGACCTGATCGGCAGGCTCAAGCAGGACAAGAGCAGGATCATCCTGCTGGTCGAGCACAAGATGGACGTCGTGCGCTCGCTCGCCGACCGCATCATCGTGCTGCATAACGGCCAGCTGGTCGCCGACGGCGAGCCGGCGGAGGTCATCGCCTCGCCCATCGTGCAGGAAGCCTATCTCGGCGTCGCGCCGCGGAGCGCGGCATGAGCACGCTACTGAAGCTTGCGGGCGTCGAGACCTATATCGGACGCTATCACATCCTGCAGGGCGTCGACTTCGAGGTGCCCGAGGGCCAGACCACGATGCTGCTTGGCCGCAACGGCGCCGGCAAGACCACGACCTTGCGCACCATCATGGGGCTGTGGCAGGCGAAGACCGGCACCATCACGCTCGCGGGCGAAGCGATCGAAAAGCTCGCGACGCCCGACATCGCGCGGCGCGGCGTCGGCTACGTGCCCGAGAGCATGGCGGTGTTCTCCGACCTGACGGTCAAGGAGAACCTGGTGCTGGCGGCGCGCAACGGTCCGCTCGACGATGCCCAGCTCGCCTGGATCTTCGGCTTCTTTCCAGCCCTGAAGAAGTTCTGGCTGTCGCGCGCCGGCAGCCTGTCCGGCGGCCAGAAGCAGATGCTGTCGATCGCGCGCGCGATCGTCGAGCCGCGCAAGCTGCTGCTGATCGACGAGCCGACCAAGGGCCTGGCGCCGGCGATCGTGGTATCGCTGATCGAATGCCTCAAGGAGATCAAGCGCCGTGGCGCCACGATCCTGCTGGTCGAGCAGAATTTTCACGCCGCGCGCGAGCTCGGCGACCAGGTGCTGGTGATGGACAACGGCACCATCGTCCATCGCGGCGAGATGGCCGCGCTCGCGGCCGACGTGCCGCTGCAGGAGCGCCTGCTCGGCCTCAGCCTGGAGGCGCATCAATGAGCGAGATCGCGGCAACCGATGCGCTGCCCAAGCCGAAGCGCGACATCGCGCCGCTGCTGCTGCCGGTCGTGCTGGCGCTCCTGATGATCCCGCTGGTCGGGTCAGCGAGCTCCTGGGTTACCCTGACGGTTGCGAGCCTCGCGATGGGCATGATGATCTTCATCATGGCCTCGGGCCTGACGCTCGTATTCGGCCTGATGGACGTGCTCAATTTCGGCCACGGTGCCTTCATCGCCGTCGGCGCCTACGTTGCGACCCTGGTGCTGCTGCCGCTGGCGGGCTGGGCCCAGTCCGACTCGCTGCTGACCAATCTCGCCGTCCTCGTCCCGGCTGCGCTGCTGTCGATGGGCGTGACCGGCGCGCTCGGCCTGGTCGTCGAGCGCGTGCTGGTGCTGCCGGTCTACGGCCAGCACCTCAAGCAGATCCTGATGACCACCGGCGGCCTCATCGTTGCCGAGCAGACCCTGTATGCGTTGTTCGGCCCGCAGATCATTCCCATGCCGCTGCCCACGGCGTTGCGTGGATCCTTCATCATCGGTGACGTCGCGATCTCGAAATACCGGTTGCTGGCCATGCTCGTCGGCTTCGCGATCTTCGTCGCCATCGAGCTGGTGCTGAACCGGACCAAGATCGGCCTGTTGATCCGCGCCGGCGTCGAGAACCGCGAGATGGTCGAGGCGCTCGGCTATCGCATCCGCCGCCTGTTCCTCGGCGTGTTCATGACCGGCTCGGCGCTGGCCGGCGTCGGCGGCGTGATGTGGGGGCTGTATCGCGAGCAGGTGCATGCCTCGATCGGCGACGAGCTCACCGTGCTGGTATTCATCGTCGTGATCATTGGCGGGCTCGGCTCGATCACCGGCTGCTTCATCGGCGCGATGCTGGTCGCGATGGTTGCCAACTATGGCGGCTTCCTGGTGCCGAAGCTCGCCCTCGTCTCCAACATCCTGCTGATGGTCGCCGTGCTGATGTGGCGGCCGCGCGGCCTCTATGCGGTGACCAGCCGATGATGATCCTGTCCGGCGACCCACCGCGCAGCCGCGCGCTGTCCATCCTGCTCACCGTCATCATCCTGGCACTGCTGGCGACACCCTTCATCTTTCCTGGCGCCAAGGCGCTCAACGTCGCCGCCAAGATCTGCATCTTCGCCGCGCTGGTCGCGTCCTACGACCTGCTGCTGGGCTACACCGGCTCGGTGTCGTTCGCGCACACGATGTTCTACGGCATCGGCTCCTATACGATCGCGATCGCGCTCTATGGCCTCGGCCCCAATTGGACCGCGGTCGCGGTCGCCGTCGCGGCCGGGCTGCCGCTCGCATTGCTGCTGGCGCTCGCGATCGGCCTGTTCTCCCTGCGGGTCGAGGCGATCTTCTTTGCCATGATCACGCTCGCGGTCGCCTCGGCCTTCCTGGTGCTGGCGTCGCAATTGTCGTGGCTGACGGGCGGCGAGGACGGCCGCAGCTTCCAACTGCCGGAGCTCCTGCGCCCGGGCACCGTGTTCATCAGCAAGGACTGGTTCGGCTTCCCGATCAACGGACGCATCCTGACCTATTACCTGGTGCTGTCGGTCTGCGCACTGATGATCCTGGCGCTGCTGCGCGTCGTCAACTCGCCGTTCGGCCGCGTGCTGCAGGCGATCCGCGAGAACCGCTTTCGGGCCGAGGCGCTCGGCTACCGCACCGTCTTCCATCTCACCTATGCCAACTGCATCGCCGCTGTCATCGCGGCGTGCGCGGGCATGCTGAACGCGCTGTGGCTGCGCTATGCCGGCCCCGACACCTCGCTCGCCTTCTCGATCATGCTCGACATCCTGCTGATGGTGGTGATCGGCGGCATGGGCACGATCTATGGCGCAATCATCGGCGCGGCGATCTTCATCCTGGCGCAGAACTATCTCCAGGCCCTGATGGGCATCGCCTCGACCGCGGCGGCGGACGCCGGCCTGCCGCTGCTGCCGGGCCTCCTGCATCCCGACCGCTGGCTGCTGTGGCTCGGCCTCCTGTTCATCGCCAGCGTCTATTTCTTTCCGACCGGCGTCGTCGGGCGCCTCCGCAACAAGCCGGGCGCGACACGCTGAGCTGCAAGTACCCTTAAAATTCCGCGCTGCGGCGCCGCCGCAGCTTTGGCCGCACGGTATTCGCATGCGGAAATTATCGTTTGCCGCGAAGTTTCGACGCGCCCTTAAGCGACGGCTAACCGCATTTCCTAACCGGTCCGGCACCAGTGCCTTGTTATCAAGCTTGCTTGCAACAAGTCATTTCCTCCCCGGGTCGATCAAGGCATGCAGGGCGCAGCAGACACGTCAGGGACCGGCGGTAGCGAGCCGGAACGGATTGGCACGTCCCTCTGGCGCGGTCCGGTGCCATGGCTGATCGCGTGCGGCGCGCTTCTGACCGCAGCGATCGTCATCGGGACGATCGTCATGGCCAGCGGCTTTCGGACACGTGCGATCGCCAACAACGAGCGCGAGCTCGAAAATACCGTGCTGCTGTTGAGCCGGCATTTCGCGCAGCAGTTCGAAGATGCCGAGACCGCGGTGTCGCATGCGATCCACCGCATGCAGCTCGGGTCGATCGGTTCGCCGGAGGCGTTCCGGACCGAGATGGCAAAACCCGAGATCAGCGAGATGCTGCGGTCTCAGGTCAGTGGCCTGTCCTATATGGGAGACCTCACGATCATCGACGTCGACGGCAATTTCGTGAACTGGTCGTCCAACGACCCGCTGCCGGCCATCAACGTCGCGGACCGCTCCTACTTCAAGGACCTGCAATCGGCATCGCGGCCGGACAGCTTCGTGATCCTGCCGGTCATGAGCCGCGTCACCGGCGGCTGGGCGACCATCGTCGCGCATCGCCTGAACGGCCCGAACGGGGAATTCCTCGGCCTCCTGACCCGCCGGGTGGATCCGCACACCTACGAGACGTTCCTGGAATCGATGGCTCTCGGGAAGGGCTCGTCGATCATGCTGGTCCATTCCGACGGCGCCGTGCTGGCGCGCTACCCGCACGCCGAATCCCTGATGGGCGCCAGGATCGGGAACGACGAGCTGCTGAAGGGGGTCGCGGAGAGTGGCCTGCGCACGACCCTGCTCACGAGCTCCGTCGACAACCTGGAGAAGATCGCGTCCGCCTCCAGGATCGGGCGCTTCCCGCTCGTCATCTCGGCCAATAGGCTGGTCGACGATGCGCTCGCGGACTGGCGATCGCAGATGGTGCTGCTCGTAGGTGCGGCGATGCTTGCGATCGCGGTCATCGCCCTGACGTTCAGCCTGATGATCCGGCAGATCGTGCGACAGGGGCGTGCGGCAACGCGTCAACTGGAGACCGAGAAGCAACGGGTCGAGACTGCGCTGGACAACATGACGCAGGGGCTGATCTCGTTCGACGCGAACGCATGCGTCGTGATGTTCAATCAGCGCTTCATCGACCTGCTCGGCCTGTCCAGAGACGCGATCAGGCCCGGTGCCCACCTCAGCGAGGTCATCGCGCACTGCAAGGCGCGCGGATCCTTCAACGGCGACGTGACCGACTTCTGCGCCGACATCATCGACAGAGCCGCAGCAGGCGGCACCTCGCAGATGATCGCGGAGGGCGGAGCCGGACGCTTCTTCAACATCATCGACAAGCCGCTGGCGTCGGGCGGATGGGTCACGACGATCGAGGACATCAGCGAGCATCGCAGGATCGAGCAGGAGCGCGACCGCAACTACGCATTCCTGCGCGAGATCATCGACCACATCCCGTCACACATCATGGTCAAGGACGTCCGCGACCGCCGCTACGTGCTGGTCAACCAGTCGACCGAGCAGCGCTTCGGCGTGCCACGCGACGAGATCGTCGGCAAGACGGCGTTCGACCTGCTGCCGCGACCGGTCGCGGAAAAGGTGACGGCGGACGACGACCGGGCTCTGGAGCAGTCGGACGGGCTGTTTCTCGCCGAACATCCCTGGCAGAGTCCGGGGCTGGGCTTGCGCTACATCACATCGCGGCGCATCGCCGTCGCGGATGATGCACAGCGGCCGCGCTATCTGATCAACGTGATCGAGGACACCACGGAGCGGCGGCTGGCCGACGAGAAGATCGCCCATCTCGCACATTTCGATGCGTTGACCGAGCTGCCGAACCGCGTGCTGTTCCAGGAGCGCATCGACGATGAACTGGAACGCGTGCGCCACGGCACCTTCTTCGCGCTGCTCTACATCGATGTCGACGAGTTCAAGGGCATCAACGATTCGCTCGGCCATCATGTCGGCGACGAGCTGTTGAAGACGATCGCGCGCCGCATCGAAAGCTGCCTCGCGCCGGAGGATATGGTGGCCCGGCTCGGCGGCGATGAATTCGCCGTGCTGCTGACCACCGTTGCGGACCGGGACGAGGTCATCGTGGCCGTGAAGGAGATCCTCGACGCGATCCGCGAGCCCTATAAATGCCTGGGCCACCAATTGTCGACCGACGCCAGCATCGGCATCGCGCTGGCGCCCCAGGACGGCGTCGAGCGCGACCAGCTGACCAAGAATGCCGACCTCGCAATGTATGCCGCCAAGGCCGGCGGCCGCCGCACTTTCCGTTTCTTCGAGCCGGCGATGGATGAAAACGCGCGCGCGCGGCTGCAGTTGCAGCAGGACCTGCGCCGGGCGATCACGGAAGGCCAGTTCGAGCTGCACTACCAGCCGCTGCTCGGCTTCAGCGAGAACGTCATGACCGGCTGCGAGGCGCTGTTGCGCTGGCGTCATCCGGAGCGAGGGATGGTGCCGCCGCTCGACTTCATTCCGCTCGCCGAGGACACCGGGCTCATCAACGAGATCGGCGACTGGGTGTTACGCACCGCCTGCGCCGAGGCCGCGCATTGGCCCGCCGACATCCGCATCGCCGTGAACGTCTCGCCCGTGCAGCTCAAATCGCCGACCCTGGCGCTGCGAATCGCAGGCGCGCTGTCGGCGGCCGGCCTTGCGCCCGAACGGCTCGAGGTCGAGATCACCGAGGCGGTGCTGATCAGCGACGACGACGCCGCGCTCGGCATCCTGCACCAGTTGCACGACATGGGCGTGCGCATCGCGCTCGACGATTTCGGCACCGGCTATTCGTCGCTGAGCTATCTAAAGCGGTTCCCGTTCGACAAGATCAAGATCGACCGCTGCTTCGTCAGCGACATCGGCGCCGGCAGCTCGTCGGCGATCGTCCAGGCGGTGGTGAGCATCGCCGCCGCCAGCAACATGACGACCACGGCCGAAGGCGTCGAGACCGGGGCGCAGCAGACGGCGCTGCGCCAGCTCGGCTGCACCGAAATGCAGGGCTATCTGTTCAGCGCCCCGAAGCCGGCGGCCGAGTTGCGCAAGCTGTTTGCCCTGGAGGCGGCGGCAGGGGGCCTGCAGGTCGCCGGCTGAGCCGGCTCGACGGCACGGTCCACGCCCGGCCGCCCCGGCCGTGGCTGCGGCGCGAGGCCACGCAGATTTCGACGACCGGCCCGCTACCGGCCTCGGCGCGGCGTTCCTATATCCGGAGCGGCAACAACGGAGTTGGCAGGTCGTCATGCAGCCGGTTTCCTTGCTTCTGAACATCCTCTGGATCCTGTGCGGCGGCGCCTACATGGCGTTTGGCTGGCTGGTCGCCGCGGTCGTGATGGCGATCACGATCGTCGGCCTGCCCTGGTCCCGCGCCGCCTTCAACATCGCCGCCTATACGCTGCTGCCGTTCGGCTCGCGCGCGGTCCGCCGCGACGAGCTCACCGGCATGGAGGACGTCGGAACCGGCGTTCTCGGCCTGCTCGGCAACATCATCTGGTTCGTGCTGGCCGGCTGGTGGCTGGCGCTCGGCCACCTCCTGACCGCAATCGTGCTCGCGGTGAGCATCATCGGCCTGCCCTTCGCCTGGGCCCATCTGAAGCTCGCCGGGCTCGCCTTGTGGCCGATCGGCAAGACCATCGTGCCGGCGTAAGGCGGTCGGCGGGAGCGGGCCGGCCGCGCCCCCCGCCGAACTGCCCGCGTGCCTCGCGGCGCGAGCGGCCGTCCGCCCGGTCCGGGAGCATCCAAGGCCGTTGCCGTCGCCGGGGCAATCGGCTAAACGATTTGCCGTACGCACCCGTAGCTCAGCTGGATAGAGCGTTGCCCTCCGAAGGCAAAGGTCACACGTTCGAATCGTGTCGGGTGCGCCACTCAATCAATAGCTCTCTCGGAAGTCGGGAAGAGCCCGCGACACATCCCCCGCAGCTACTGACCGTATTTTGCGTTCAGCGCCAAAGGCGCCTTCGCCCCGATTGGATTTGGTCGTCAGAAGCCAAGTGATGTGCTTGAATTGCGTAGGCGTCCGGTGAAGGCCACGGGCCGAGCGACTGCTCTGGACGGTCTGGAGCGGCTCGATCAGGCGGCGGCCGATGTCTGGGCGGCCTGCCAGCCCAGGGAAGCAGATCGGCGAGCTTGCTGGCCGGATGGTCGGGTAGCTTGGCGAGGACGTCGGCGAGCCAAGCCTGCGGGTCGACGTTGTTGAGCTTGGCGGTCTGGATCAGCGTGTAGATGGCGGCAGCGCGGCGGCCGCCTTCGTCGGAGCCGGCGAAGGTCCAATTCTTGCGGCCGAGGGCCACGGCGCGCAGCTCGCGCTCGGCCGTATTGTGAACACCTCCCAGCGCTTGAGGCTGTAGTCGATTGCTTTTGCGGTCTCGCTCTTGCCGGACAGCTTGGTACGGCGTTCGCGCAGGAAGCCGTGGAGCTCGTCGACGAGTGGGCGGCTGCGTGCGTCGCGCACGGCTTTGCGTTCGTGAGCCGGTAGACCGTTGATCTCGCGTTCGATCGCAAACAGCGCGTCGATCTTCGCGATCGGCGCCTTCTTCAGCCGTGCGATCTCAAAGAACTTGCGCCGTGCATGCGCCCAGCAGCCGACCTCGATGATCGGGCCCGGCTTGCGCGCAGCCGTGCAGCCCGTATTTGGCGAACAGGATGTGCGCCAACAGGCGCGGTCCCGCTCGTCCGCGCGAGATCGGATGGAACGGCGCCGGCGGCTGCGTGATCGCCTCGCAGGCGCGGCAGGAGAACTTCTCCCGTACATGCTGGATCACCTTCCACTGAGCGCCAGACCGTCGAAGCCCTTGCGCATGTCGGTATGGCCTGTCGCAAGCCAGACCCGGGTGCCGGAGGGGATCGGGATCGTCATCGCGAACCCGCCTGGAGCGCCGCGATCACCGCGGTCACCGTCGCGACATCCGCCGCGCCGCTGATCCGGATCTTGGCCTCCGCCCCGAGCTCTACTTCGATCAGCCCCTGCGTTGGAGCTGCCGCCGCGTGAGGATCGGCTGCGATCGTCAAGGCAGCGAAACCCGGCGCGGCAGCCTCCTTGCCGCATAGCTGCTGGCGCCAGCGAAACACCTGGCTGGAATGCACCCCGAACGCTCGCGCCCCCCCAGGATCGTCGCTCCCGGTTCTAACGCTGCAGCAACGACACGCTTCTTATCGGCCCGCGACCAATGCCGCCGTCGCCGCTCCGACGTGATCACTTCCACTTCCACTTCCGCTTTAGCCATAGGATTGGCTCCAGGACTAGTCCTATGGCTTCAACAAGCGTCAGCTCCGACGCAAGGCGGCCGTCGCCGGGGGCTTACCTTGCTCGCGGAAAACCGCGGCCGCTGCTCGCCGACCGTGAACGGTTCGAGCGCAACTATCAGGAGTGGCTCCTTGCGGTCGGCTGCACACATCCTCAAACGTCGAGTTAGGTCGGCACGAGACTGCAGCTAAAGACTAGTTTGCCAGTCCACACGAACGCAAACGACCCACCAGCTCGATCGATGGCAACGATCGACCGTCGAACTTCGCGGGCGCCGTGAGTGCGAGACCACCAGGTGGGATGCTTCAGCCTGCAGCGGCGGCAATGGCCCAGCGCGATCTGGCCTCCCGTATCAATTCTGGCAGATTTGCAATCGTTCGGTGCATGTGGGCTTCCAGGCGTGCGCACGCGCGCGCGGCGTTCTGGCTGCGGACGCCGTCCGCGATATCAAGACAGTCACGGAGCTCGGAGTCCGGATCGGCGTCTTGGGAGATGACGAGGCATCGAATATACCGGCTGCGGTCGTTGAAGTTTTTTATCATTCGCAGCATCTCCTCGTTCCTCGATATCTGCGCGATCTGCTCGAACACACCCTCGATGGCGGCAGCATAATGCTTGGCGCGATTCCTTGCCGAATTCGCGGGCGGAAGCGCCGCCATTCTCATCGCGCTTCGGCCAAAGCGTACGGCCGACGATGGCTCCAAAGCCTTCCTGAGATTATACGCGAGCACCAGCCGAGCAAACTCATAGAGGTCCTGCAGCTCCGCTGCGTCCGGGACCCTCGAGAAGAAGCCTCGCTTCGGAACGATATCAATCAGCCCCTCGCCATGAAGACGCTCGAGAGCTTGTCTCACCGGTGTCGCACTCGCCCTGACATAGTCAGCAAGCTCGTCGATGCGCAGGTGCTCGCCTGGCAAAATGATCTTCGACTCCGACGTCAACTCGTAGTGTGTGACCAATTCCTTGATTCGGGCGTAGGCAACATCGACTCGATTGAATTCGCTGTCCATATCGATACCTGCTGCGCTAGGATTGCTGATCCGGCGGGCTTGAGCCGAAGGCTGCGCGGCGCGTCGCGCGCTCATGCGACGCGTCGCTCATTGCGCTTTCTGCTCACGATCGATCGCCGAGTGCCGCCGGGTGTCGCGCATGGTGAGATAGACGACGAGAGAGGTCGCAATGCAGCCGGTGAGGTAGAAATAGAACCAGCTTTCGTGACCGATCGACTTGAACCAAAGCGCGATCGACTCTGCCGTGCCGCCGAAGATCGAAACGGTCAATGCATATGGCAGCGCTACGCCCGTTGCTCGAATTGCAGTTGGGAACAGTTCGGCCTTGACCACCGCATTGATCGAGGTATAGCCGGATACGATCAACCACGCCGCCGCGATCAGGAGGAATGCGGTGAACGGGTCGTGGACTCCCTGCAGCGTGTTCAGAAGCGGAATCGTGAACAGAGTTCCGCCCAGTCCGAACCCGATCAACAGCCATTTGCGTCCGATGCGATCGGAAAGGGCGCCATAGAGCGGCTGCAGCACCATTGCGAAGATCAGGCTACAGGCCGTGACCATGGTCGTTTGATCATCGGTCAGCTTGACGGAGAGCTTCAGGTATTTCTGCATGTAGGTGGTATAGGTGTAGAAGGCCGCAGTCCCCCCCATTGTTAGTCCAACAACAAGCAAGACTTCGCGTCGGAACTGACCCAGCGCGCGCAGCGAACTCCCCTGTCTTGCCGACTTCGCGCGGGTGAATACATCCGTTTCGTGCAGGTTGCGGCGCATGACGGCGGCCACGACGGCCAGCAGCGCGCCGATGACGAACGGAATACGCCAGCCCCATCCACGAAGCTGCTCCTCCGTCAGAAGCACCTTCTGCAGGACCAAGAGAACGACGATCGCGCAGAGCTGGCCGCCAATCAACGTCACATATTGGAAGCTGGAATAGAATCCGCGGTTCTTTTCGTCCGCGACCTCGCTCAGGTAAGTTGCGCTGGCGCCATATTCACCGCCTAGGCTAATTCCCTGCACGATTCGCGCGAAACCAAGCAGGACCGGCGCCGCAAAGCCGATCGACGCATAGGTGGGCGTCACGGCGATGATCAGCGAGCCGAAGCACATCATCAAGACCGACAAGGTCAAGGCATTACGGCGGCCATGATGATCTGCAAAATGGCCGAATAGCCAGCCTCCGAGTGGGCGGACAAGAAAGCCGGCGGCAAACAGCAGCGCGGCGTTCAGCTGCTGCACGACCTCGTCGCCCTCAGGAAAAAACGATTTGGCGAAATACAACGCAAACGCGGCATAGGCGTAGAAGTCATACCATTCCACCAGATTTCCGACCGAGCCGACGAAGATCGCGCGCAAGCGGCTACCCATCCCAAGGCCGTCACGGCGTGCTTCATCGGCGGCCGCAACGAGGGTGGGGATGATAGCTCGCTCAAACTTCATGGCGTCCTCCGAGTGCACGTTTTCTTAGGCTCTAAGGCCAATCGTGCTCATGCCTGAGCAACCCGCGTGCCAGCCGGCGGCGGCCGCCGATCGCGACGCCAAACAAAGCCATTTCAGATGGTTGCATGCGCCTCGCGTGAAACGGGCTCGCCGCGCTAAGCGGAATTCCGCCGATCCGCGTCGGAGCGTGAGCGGGAATCCGCCTCGTGCCTAGCAGGAGGTTCGGCTGGGTCGCAGCAAGCCGTATCTTGCCATTTTTTCGTTGAGCGTCCGCCGTGGCACGCCGAGACTTTCCATAACCGCTACAACCGACCAGTTGTGCTCCAGCAAAGACGCCTCGATCAGCATGCGCTCATAAGCTGCGACACGCTCAGAGAGCGAGCGCCTTGCGCCCGCTCCCTGGGCTCGCCGCAGAATTTCCGCGACGCGGCGACCCGTTGCGGCCAAGCCGAGCGCGTAGCGTTCAGCCACGTTCTTCAGTTCTCGAACATTGCCAGGCCAGTCATGGGTCAGCAGTGCATCGAAATCCTCGGCTCCGAGTGGCGTCAGGTCACGGCCGCTGCGCCGGGCAGCTTCCCCGGCAAAATGCTGGAATAGCAGCAGCACGTCGTTGCCCCGTTCGCGCAACGGCGGGAGACGGATCTCAGCCGCTGCCAGGCGGAAGTAGAGATCGGCCCGAAAGCGGCCGCTGCGGCTGTCCGCGGCGAGATCGGCTTTCGCGGCCGCGATCACACGGACGTCGACCGGGATCAGCCGGTTCGATCCCACCCGCTCGACCACGCGCTCCTGCAGAACGCGTAGGATCTTGACCTGGAACGCGTGTGGCATGCTTTCAATTTCATCGAGCAGGAGAGTTCCGCCGCTGGCATGTTCGAACTTCCCGATGCGAGCCCCGCGTGCACCAGTGAACGCGCCCGCCTCGTGACCCAGCAACTCGCTCTCGAACAGCTCGGCGGGTATAGCCGCGCAATTCACCGCAACGAATGGAGCTCGTGCCCGCGGACCGAGGTCATGCAGTGCGCGAGCGACGACCTCCTTTCCCGTGCCGCTCTCGCCGAAGAGGATCACATCCCTGTCGTGCTCGGCGAGCTCGCCAACGGACTTTCGCAGCGTGGCCATCGCGGGCGATGTCCCGAGGAGACGTCGCTCCAGCTCACCTTCGGCGCCGAGCCGGCTCGTGAGATGCCTGAGTTGACGCTTCAATCCTGATTGTTCTGCCGCCCGTGCCAGCACGGCAGACATATGATCCGGGTTGGCAGGTTTCTGCAAAAAGTCGTAGACACCCTCGCGCATGGCCGCTACCGCGAGTGCAACGTCGCCGTGAGCAGTGAGCAGGACGACCGGAATGTCGGGATCGATTCGCTGCACGTCGCGCATGAGTTCGATGCCGGATCGATGCGGCATCCGGAAGTCGGTCAGTACCACGTCAGGCAGCTCGGCCTGAAGCATCGACAGCGCCTCGTCAGCATTTCGGGCTGTGCGCGCTTCGAAGCCGCCCAGCTCCAGCCATTGTCTGATCGAGCTGCGAACGATCTCCTCGTCGTCAACGACAAGAATCGATTTGCTCATCCACACACCCCGATAGGTCTAGGCCGGCTCGGGCGGCGTCGGCAAGGTCACCCGAAACCGGCTTCCGATTTGCAGTTCACTCTCAACCGAAATCGTGCCTCCGAGCTCCCTCACGATCCCATAGCTGATTGAAAGGCCGAGGCCGAGCCCTTCACCGATTTCCTTGGTGGTGAAGAACGGATCGAACAGTGATTTCATGTGATCCGCGGAGATTCCGCTCCCGGTGTCTGCGACCTCGATCGTAACCGTGCTCTCCGCACGCCGGATGCAACCGCTGAGAACTCGGCGCGGGCGGTCGCGCATCGACTGGACCGCGTTGGAGAGCAGGTTGACGAAGACCTGCTCGAGACGGATCGGATTCGCCTCAACGTGAGCCGGCTCCGCGGGCAAGTCCAAGACAACCTCGATACCTTCATTTCTGATCCGGTACTGCAGGAGCCGCATCGCATTGCCGAGTGTTACACCGACATCGACTCTGCTGGTTGCACCGGTCTCCTTGCGTGCAAACATGCGCAAGTGACCGATCAATGCCATCATTCGCTCGGCTATGGATGACATCAGGTCGAGGTTCAAGGCCGTTCGTTCGATCTCGTTGCGTTGCAACAAGACTCGGCTGCTTGCGATGTAAGTGGTGAGCGCCGCGAGTGGCTGGTTGATTTCATGCGCCACCCCTGCCAGGGCTTGTCCAAGACTGGCAAGCTTCGCACTCTGCACCAGGCTCTCGTGGGTTTGTCGCAATTCCTGCTCGGTGCGCGTCCGTTCCAGGACTTCACTTGTCAGTTGACGATTGGCTTCGCGCAGCTCCATCGTGCGCTCCGCAACACTTCGTTCGAGCAGCTCGTTAGCTTCGCCCTTGGCTTTCATCGATTGCCGCCATTGATGAGCGACAAGCCCAAGCAGCTGTACCGTGAGAACGGCAAAACCGGCCGTGACCGCGATGGTCATTGCATGCCGACGAGCCTCCCCGATGTCCGAAAAAATGAGCAGCTGCCATCCATGCGCCGGCAGAGGCCGCGCGCGCAGCGCATATTCGTGGACGCCATCGTCGTCGCCCAGTTCGACCGATACCTCGCCCGATTCGGCCGACGAACCGAGGATCGGAGCATTCTCTATCGTGTCGCCGAACTGCCGGGACGCGTTCAGACGCGCGACCGCGGTCGAGGGTAGCCTTCGCAACGGATGATATTTCCACTGCGCGCGGCTGGCCAGGATGAGCACGCCTTCTTCATCTTCCATGGCCACCAGATCACCGGCCCTGACCCAATCGGCTTCCAGCGGCGTCAAATCGATCTTCACGACGGCAACCCCGATCGTAAGCTCGCCTTCGGTGATCCGTTGCGACAAGAAGTAACCAGGCAAGCCGGTCGTCACCCCAACGGCATAGAGCTGCCCTTCCCCGTCACGGATTGCGCTCTGGAAATAGGGGCGAAAGTCGTACGCATGCCCGACGAAGCTCTTTGCTCCATCATAATTGCTTGCTGCCAGCGTCACCCCGGCCGTGTCCAGCACGTATAGCTCGGCCGATCCCGCGGCCTGATTTAGCGACTTAAGATAACGGTTGGCAGCTTCGACAACTGCCCCATTGCCCGGTGTCCGGAACAGCCGGCGCACCGGATCGGCGAGTGAAAGAACCGTGGGCAGATATCGGAAGCGGGCAACGGTTGCATCGAACGTACTGGCGATCAACGTAAGCCGATCGTCGGAGTCGCGGCTCATCTGCGCGAGGCCAGCGCTCAGGGCCAATCGGTAGGACAGCAGCGCGACTCCCACGATCGCCAGGACAGCAATTGCGGCGATAGCCGGCCAAGCCCTTGAGAGCCCACCCGGCAAGCCTAGTCGGCTCGAAAACCACGCCGACATCGCCACCCTCTCGCTCACGCCAGGGCTCAAATGATGGACCTGATTTTGGCTTCGGTCGCCCCGCGAATTCTCCCCGCGCATGCCGGATCCAGAGCTTCACTCGCAACCGGGGTCTTGGACCCTCTCACAGGTCGAAGGTCGATGTACCCATGGGCATTACAATCAAACGTCAAACGAGATCTATATGGCCGCGGCCATCGTCCAGCGTGACCTAGCGTCCCTGATGAGCTCGGGCAGATCGACGATCATCCGACACATGTGCGTTTCCAATTTAGCGCTTGCACCTTTCGGATCTTGATCGCGGAGCAATTCGATCAGCTCGAGACATTCTCGTACCTGCGCGCCGTGATCCGGGCTTTGCAAGATCGAGAGGCATCGGACATACCGGCTGCGATCATTGAAGTTCCGCATCATTCTCAGCATCTGCCCGTTTCGCGACAGCTGCGTGATCTGCTCGAAGACGCTCTCGATGGTCATCGCATGATGCTTGACGCACTTCGTTGCCGAGTGGCCCACTGCAACGGCTTCCACTTTCATCAAACCCCGGCCGAGACGCGCAACCGAGGACGGATCGAGTGGCCTCGTAATATTGTGCTCAAGAACCAGCCGGGCAAATTCATACAGATCCTGCAGCTCGGACGCGTTCGGAACCTTGGAGAAGAAGCCTCGCTTCGCGATGCTGTCGATCAGCCCCTCGCCTTGTAGGCGCTCCAGCGCTTGGCGCACAGGCGTGGCGCTCGCATTGACGCGATCCGCCAGATCGTCAATATGCAGATGCTCTCCTGGAAGCACCCGGACCTTGCCGTCAGGTACCAGATCATAGTGGATGACGAGGTCCTTGAGCTTAGTGTAAGCGGTGTCTACCTTGCTGATATCCCCGTCTGTATCACGCATGCCACGTCCCCTTGAACCGCCCTCGGCGGACGCAACTTGCCGGCCGCAGACGTAGCTCCCGAGAGGCGTATAACTTGTTCCCGGAATGCTCCGACAGCGCCGACGAGCACGCACGAAGGGATTCGACGACGCCCGACGTCGACTCCTTGCCCTGCTACTCGTTGTCCGCCCATGACTTTCATTTTTTTTACACACCGTAAGCTTACGCACTCATTGCAGCCGTCACCATCATAAAAACTATGCAATCGATGTGTACCGCTTCACTGGAGCATGCTGAGACGGTGTCTCATCGCGTAAGCGGTTGCTGCGGCGCGCGAGCTCACGCCGATCTTCATATATATGTTCGCAATGTGCCGATTGACGGTCGGCACACTGAGGCGTAGTTCCGCAGCAATGGCCTTGGAGCGGCTGCCGGCAGCGAGCTTGCTGAGGATCTCCATTTCTCGTGGTGAAAGATCATCCGGACCTCGCGCGTATAAGTTGCGTGACTCCGCCTCGACTCCCTCTATCCGTGCTCGATCAACGCGCTCCTGCCAGCTTCGCATGCCGAGTGCTACGAACTGCTCGCGTCCCCGCTGCAGCAGCGCACGCGATGACGGCTTGTCCCCTGAGGTTCCCGCAACGGTCGCCTCATCAAGATCGACGAGCGCTCGGAGGCAGACTTGGCCTGCCCGTTCAAGGTCGCCGCGGGCCTTTGCGAAGTGTGTGCGTGCCGCAACCGTGTGATCCTGAAGGGCCGCGAGGCGTCCGAGGATGAATTCACGGCATTCACCGGCTGCACCGATCGTGCTCCCGTGCTTTGGAGCGCGGACCAACGCTTCGAACCGGCGGGCACGTTTGACGTCCTCACGCTGCCAGGCGGCACAGACACCGAGCCCAAGCGCATCATCCGACAGCTGTCTGTCGGAATTTGTGTTCTCCAGGGATCGGAGCAACGCCTCAATGCGAACGTCGTATTCGTTTTCGCCAGGCAGGAATGCTTCGGTGAGAGCGGCGAAGCCAAGCACGATTTGCCCAAGGCGCACCGGATGATCCTTGACGATCTGTAGCGCACGCGAAGCGACTCGGCCAATCGCCGGCCAGTCGCCACCATACAAATAGGCACGCCATGCGACCGCGGAAAGCTCCAGGGCAATATGCAACCGGTGCCATGGTCCCAATCGGACGGCCAGCGCACGCGCGTCGCGCAGCGCCGCGTCTGAGCTTGCCAAATGACCCAGGCTCGCCTCGGCAATCGCGAGAGAGGTTAAAGCCTCGATCCGACCAGGAAGCGACCCGAAACACTTGGCATCCCGCAACAGGTCGTGCGCTGTTTCGACCCCCAGGGCGAGTTGCCCATGCCGATAGATCCAATCATGGGTCACGACCTCTCGAGCCCGGATGATGGCCGCCGGATTCTGCCATTCGGCGGCCCAACGTTGCACCTGCTCTGTCTGTTCGATGGATCGCGGAGCATACAGGTCGAGCGCCGAGGCACGATCCTCTTCATCTCCAAGCTGACGAACGAGATCGAGCGCACGCGGATCCGGCGCGTGGTAGATCGCCTCAAACGTCCCGTCATTCCATCGGCACCGCCAGTCCTGTCGGAGCACCTCCAATCGGGCCCAGTGCAAATCTCGGCGATCATCGCAGGCTTCCAGTCCGCGCTCCACCAGAGGCTGCCACATCTCAGCGGGAGCGCCGGCGTCCCGCAGCCTGCGGACAATCGCCACCAGGAAACTCATGGTCCATGATGGCCGCCGCTCCCAGCATCGGCTGAACAGAAAGCGCGTCGTCGCATCGGCGGCTTCGACGTCGAGTGATGCAGCCTGCGCAAGCGCGAGATCACGGAGCATCTCGTCCGAGGCAGCATCGCCTGCGAGATCGCAAGCGATCCGAAGGAATACAGCTTCGTGCTCGCTGATATAGTTCGCTCGCGCGCGCTCGGCTGCGTTCAGTGCGAAGACCTCGCCGATTTCAGCACCCGGGATGCGCTGCGAAGCGTGATACTGATGCGCAATCTCTCCAGGATCGGCATCGAGCTCAGCGAGACGCGTCGCCGCGCGTCGATGCAAAATCGCTCTCCGATCGGGGTTCAGCTGGTCGTACAAGGCGCGCCGCAACAACGCATGCGCAAAGACGTAGCCATCACCGCGAACGACGAGTACCCCAGCCCTCATCGCCTCGTCGATATGGTCCAGAATCGTCTCTTCGGAATCCGATATCAGAAGCTGCAATCGGCCGAGATCGAACCCTTCGGGAAATATCGCAGCGATCCGCAGCATTCCCAAGGTCGGCCCCGAGAGCCGCGCGAACCGTCGCGACAGCAACGGACGCAGTCCGGCCGGGATGCCGATACCGTTGTTCACGAGATCGGCGGGCCATTGGCCCTGGCGCCCAGCAAGCTTTCCCTCTTCGACAAGGTGGTTGAAGAGCTGGCGCACATAGAACGGATTGCCGCCAGTCTCACGGTGAATTGCCGTGGCAAGCGATGCAGGCAGCCGCTCGTCTGCCAATGACTCCAGCATGCGCATCGTGTCCGCCGGCTCGAGCGAGCGAACCGCGATCCGATGAAGCTCGCTCTCGCGCATCAGCGCATTGAGTTCCAGAGGCTCGCCGCCGGTCTCGTCGGGACGGAGAGTGATGACGGTCAGCAGCGGGAGAGATCGCGTCGAGCGTAAGCAATGCAGCAACATCGACCAGGATTCGCGATCGGCCCAGTGCAGGTCCTCGAGCACGAGCAGTAGTGGAGACTCGACTGCAACCGCATGAAGCAGATGAACCGCGGATTCGAACAGTCGAAACCGCTCGTCCGGTCCGGAGAGTCCTTTGAGAGCAGGAAGATCCGCAGCGGCCGCGAACGCCGGCACCACGCGAGACAGCGGCCGAATCATGTCATTGCGAGCATGGTTGAGGAGTATCGGCTGCTCGCGAGCCCATTGGGAGAACGTGTCGGCAAACAATCCATATGGCAGAGGTTCGGCCATCTCGTAGGCGGCCCCCCTCGCCACACAGAAGCCGCGCTGCTTCGCAGTTTGGGCCAGTGCCTCGACCAGACGGCTCTTGCCAATTCCAGCCTCTCCTACCAGGACCGCACCAACAGCGCGTCCATTCTTGTCCGGGAGAAGCCCGCGAAGCCGGTTCGACTCCTGGTCCCTTCCTATAAGCGGAACACCGCTATCCCTCATGCGCTAACCAATAGCCAACCTACACGATACTCTTTCATGGCTGCGGCAAGACGCACTGCCGCCTGTGCGATTCAACCGCCCACGAAACTTAAGATTGCGTTGAGAAAATATCAGCTCGGCACGATAATACCAAGCAGCAAATCAATGTTGCGCTGCGCACACTGGGCTCATCTCGCGAAGACTGTCGCGCAATGGCGACCAGCGAGAGTCGAAGGACCCAGATCGATGACGATCTCCATGTCAACTTCAGCCAATGATTGCCTGCTCCGAAGGTCCACAACCCATACGATTTTCAATAAATCGACTCAACTGAGGTTCGAACCATCATTGAGTCGCTTCTCGACGATGCCTGCTTCGCGTCTCGCGTTTGTGGCGAGATTTAGCGCCCTCGCCTGCAGATGCGATCATGGCTGTTGTTGTCAAAGTGAAGTTCCGAAAGGTTGCCGGGAGGATACGACTGCCACGCTTGGTGAGAGTCGGCTAAAGCAATCTTACGAGGGTGTCGCTCCCCTGCGCGGCATACGTCGACGTACTGCGGTCGCCGGCAAGGTGTGGTCGATCGAAACCTGCCAGCCGCCGGGGCTGGGCGCTCCGGGCGGACTGCGCATCTCTCCCATTACAGAACCATATACGCGAATCGCCGCGCTTCGAGCGCGCCAGACGAATTGCTCGTGCGTCTGCACCGACGTCGGGGTCGCCGGCTTGAGGTTACTTAGGCCGAGGGTGCTCGACGTATGTCAATGTTGCCGAGGGCGCGTTGTCGCCACGACGTCCCGCCACTCGGCGCCCCTGCAGAGAGGAGACGCATGGGATTCGTCACCTCTGTAACCAACTCAGTCCTTCCAGCCCCTTATCTCTGACGAAGGTCACAACGACATCGCTGACGTGCCCGAAAGCGGGCCAAGCGCGATTGAGCCCCTTCAGCGAGAACGAAACAGACGTTACTACTTGATAGTTCGCCGGAGCCCTGCGGCGCAGCATCGCGTAGATCGATAAGCCGGATCCAACCGCGACGCCGACCGCGCCAGGGATAGCCCCGATATTACCGTGAATATCGTAGACGAGCTCAGCAACATTGCCAGCAATCAAACCGGCACTTCCGGTTATCTGCATGCGGCGAGACAGTCGAGTCGTGTCCCAGGACGATGCTGGAGGGATATGTACGATTTCGGGAGCCGTCTCTCTGCTCTTGGTTCCGCTGGCCGCCCCATTAAGGGATTTCAACTGCTGCGCAGAACGGCCGGTTCGCCAGGCGATTCCTGTCCAAGATAGGCCTCGCGAGTTGTCAAACGACCCGGGAATCCTCAACCCCGCGCCGGTCCAAACTGCATGCGAATCGGGATTGCTTGTATACGTGCTTGGAATCCGATCCCGGTGCGCCTTGATGATCGCCCGCGCGGAGGAGCCATTTCTCGCTGCAAAGGCATCCAGGTCCTCGCCTGATTTGATCCGAGCGGTGATCTGCCTCCCCTTAGACGTGAATCGCCCGGGAATTGCCAGTTTCTCGCGACGCCCGACATCCTCGAGCACCTTCCTGACGGACTTATTTTCCTTTCTGGCGATCTGGCGGAAAGTGAGCTGCTCATCGTTGCTCTTGATGGAGATCGACTTATCTGGATTAATTAGTTTAAGCGGATGCGCGGGATCTCTCGCATTGACGCGTCCGATCACCTCGTCCGGTACGTTATTCCTGTCCGCGATTTCGCTCAGACTGGTGTCGGTTGACCGGACCGTATCGGTAGCTCCACGCGATCTAAGCGCGCCATAGCCACTGAAATAGCTCCGCGCTCCCAAGACGATTTGCGCGGAGCCGATGACAGCTGCTCCACCATATTGGAAGCTCAGCAGGTGGCCGCTCGTCACACTGACGATGTCGTTTGCCATGCCGTTGGCGATGAAGCTCACACCTGTTGCGGTTCGCAAATACGGGGCTGCTTTTTCGGGTATTCTCAACTTGGCAGCCAATTTCGGCTTGAGCTGAACGATGTTCAGCGGTCCACGAACTGTGGCGTTCCAGGCCGCCAGCATGCCTAGAGATCCGAACCGCGCGGCTGCTGCAAGGGCAACCGCATCGGAGGCCACTCCTGCAGCAACGGGCAGAGCCTGTCGGAGGCCTGACCTGCGCGGTGCCACTTGTCGATCGCCCACTCCCGTGTAGGGCTGATCCGTGACCACGACACGAAAATCCTTTTTCGGCAGATCGTAGCGTCGGCTGTATGTCTTGGCTGATTGCGGCGGACTTCCGCCCCAGTCAACAAAGCGGTCTGTTGCTCCGATCACTCCTCGCCGTGTGATGTTTGCGTCGTTCATGGCGAACGGTCGGCTTGGCTTGTTTCCTCGTGTCTCCACAACGTAGATATACCTGTCGGCGCTACTGCCGTATTTGGAGGGTTGGAGAGCGACCCGGTCCTGAAATCGTTCGAATGCCTTCGGGCTGAGCACAAGAGTCAAGCCGCTCGAGGCCGGCGGGGGCGAGGCCGGAGAGACCGCACCACCGCCGCTCGCGGGCGGCTTGCCGCCGCCACCACCCGCGGGCTGGGCTGCCGTCGAGGCGGCTAGGGCCCAATTTGCAGCCGAGTCTTCGCTGACAGGTCTTTCGTGCAACGCCAAAGCGGTCTGCCGGAACGATGCGAGTGCCGCTGGATCGCCTCCGAAAACCGCCTTATGGAAGTCGGTCTCCCCCATCCGGTCGCGAATGGCCTCCGCGATCTGCGCCTCCGTCGCATAGGGCGATGTGCCACGGCGCGGCACGACCTGCGAGGCGAGAAGCTCGGTCACACCTTCATTCAAGTTCGAATGCGGCCGGCTTGAATCAATGACCAACGTGCTTGCGAGCTTCTTGAACGATTCCGAGGTCAGTGCATGCACGGCCTCGTGTGCGACCACGTCCGGGCTCAATCTATCGGTCCGTACATAGACGCGATGCCCCTGATCCGATAAGATGCTGAAGGCATCGACGGACGCCGGATCGTGCTGGCCGCCGGCTTTTTGATATGCACGGGCGAAAGCGGCGGGATCCATGGCCTGCAGCCGGATGCCATTCGGCGATGTCCCGCTCGCCTGACCCTGATAGGCGTCAAACACCTTCCTTCCCGCGTCGAACGCGGCGGGCTGACCGGCAAGGCCCGTTTCGGCCACGGTGCGGGATCTGCTCTGCTGATAGTGATGAGAAGCCACACCGGAAACCGTATTGAGACCGATGGACAGATAGTCTTGGGCGGTCGGCGCCTTGCCGGAAAGGAGGCCGGGGCCCGCAGTCAGCATGGTGTTCGCACCCAGCTGGGAGGCTGTCTGATAAAGCGGGTTCGACACGAGTCCATTCGGCCGTGCCGCGCTTGCGGTCCGCACGGCCACCTTGCCGTCGACGAACTTCGTCAGACCTCCCGTCACGCCGGCCACCGCGAGATTCTTGAAGTATCCGGAGAACGCATCCTTCATCTGCGCCTGGGCTTCGTCCTGCGTGAGCCGCCCCTCCGAGAGCTGATATTGGGACTCGACATACGTCCCCGCCACGTTGCCGAGACCCATCACCCCCTGATTGGCAACCATGACCGTTGATCCGGTTGCCAGCTTCGAGACGACCGAGCTTGCAGCCTGGTCGAGGCCGCGCGTAAGGAAGGCCTCCGTGGCTCCGCCCGTCAACGCCCCCCCTGCTGCGCCGAGGGATTGCACGCCCGATACGGTCGCATCAACGCCCGCCTGCTTCACCTCATCCCAGCTGCCGCCGCCCTTGAAGAAGTTGTTGGTCAGCGCTGCGTCGAGTGAGATGTGAGGATCGCTGTGAATGTCGCCGCCACCGAACACAGTTGCTGCATTCTGGGCCGTGTCGATGGCTTCGGCCGTTCCCGTTCCCACCAATGTGCCCGCCGCAAGGGCGGCCAATACCGGCGCGCCGGCTCCGGCCGTGGCCATCGTAACCGCGGTCGCAGCCGCGGCGATCGCGACGTCGCGCACGACTTCCTGTGCACTCGACCAATTGGCGTCGGTCTTGCGCTCGTTCTCGAACATCCGGTCATTCTGGGTGGCCAGATTACCCATGATGTTCAGATACTCGCCGTTGACCTCCTGGGCAGTCATCCCTCCCTGATTTTTCTGCAGGGCCGTGAGCGCCTCTTTCTTGTCCTGCAGATCCGACTCGAGCTCAGACCGGTTGGCACCGAACAGTCCCCCGACCCAATCGCCGCCCTTCTGCAGAAGGCTGCGGTTGCCAAGTGCTTTGTCTTCCCTGTCGATGGCATCCTGCAGCTCATGTAGCCCTTGACCGATATCAACTCGCGCGTTCGCGTCTTTGAGGCTCGCAAGCTGCTCAGCGACCGCGCCATCGCTCAAGGCACCCGGATGCTGCGCAAAGAATGTATTGTACGCATGCGAGAGCGCGCTCTGGTCAGAGACCGTTTGCGGATCAAGTAGATTTTGCGGCAATGTCAGCCGAAACTGGGAGTCCAGCAGCTGATATTGAGCCAGCTTCTGTTGAAGCTTTGCATATTGAAGCGATTGCTGAGCCGTCGTCAGGGCGCTGCTCGCTTTGGTGAAACCCACAGCCTGTACATTGCCAGCTTGTACCGAATCAGTGTTGGCGGACTGCCGCGCGGTTGCGACCGCCGCCTCGCTCTGTGTGACACGATAATCCTGAACCAGCCTGTTGGTCGTTGCAGCCAGCTCTTTCGTGATCAGGCCGGCCGATGCCGCGTCAGTTCTTGCCTGCGCTATCTGCTGCAACACCGGCGAGTTTGAGGGCAAGGGAACATGGCTATAGGTCTGCTCCAGATTAGCCAATGTCGTATTGCGCTGGTCGGCGTAGGCAAGCCCGGTTGCCGACTTGAAGCCCGCCGTCGCAATGGCGGACATTGTCGAGAGCTCGCGCAACTGATGCTGCGCTTGGTTCAGCTTGAGCTCCGTGGCGGCCGTCGGATTCTTGATATAGGCGGCCTGCGCATCCGAGACGGCCTGGCGGCCCTTGATCAGGGCGAGGTCGGTCCCGACTTTGTTCTGATAGGCGCTTGCCTGATCGTAGTCGATCTTCGCCGTGGTAGCGGTCTGCCGGGCTTGCGGGGACAATTTGACAAGATCGGAGTCCTGCGCTGCCTCAAGATCGGTCTGCGCTGCCGCCGCAAATGCCACCCGGTGCTGAGCTGCGGCCCAGCCTGCATTCTGGTAATCAGCGTTCCCGTTCGCGAGCTTGAGATCGAGCGATGCCTGCTGCGGATCGCTGCCGCGCGTTGCACGTATGGTGTACCCCAATGGATGCAGAGCGTCGTTCACCCGATCCTGGGCATCCTTCGCAACCGTCCCGTATTTCTCGGAGTTCGAAGCATAATACTGGAGCTGGGCCTTGCCCTGCGCGACCATGCCGACATCGGCGTTGAGCTTGCTCCGCGCGACGGTGAAGTCGTCATAGGCGCGCAGCTGCGATGGCGTCAAATTCGCCTGGGTCGGATTGTCGTTCTGGTCGACCGTGACACCGGCTTTCTTCAGCGCTGTGGAAGCGCTCTCGAGCTCTTTCTTGTCCGCCGCGGCCTGCTGCCCGTAGACGACGCTTTTCCCTGCCGCAAGGTCGGCGCTCGCGGCGTCAAGCTTGCGCTGGTCCGTCGCCAGCTTGTGTCGCTGCGCATCCTGCTGCTGATTCAGCAACGACAGACGGTGCAATGTTCCGGCGCTGATCCCCCGGTCCATCTCGGTGTCCAGACGGCCGAGCTGCGATTTGGTCTGTTCGAGAGCAGCCGTATCGGCGGTGACCTTGGCCTTTCCCGCGGAAACCTGGGCCGAGGCCGCGTCGACGAGCGGGACAACTTTCCGCGCGACCGGATCTTTCACGGTGACCGGCGGCGGTGCCGGCTTGTAGTTCGCTGCGGCGGCGTCGATGCGTTGTGCGGCACTCAGATTGCTCTTGGCCGAACTCAACACCGCCTGGTCGGCGGTGACTTGCTGCTGAGCGGCCGCAACCTGCTTCTTCAGATCGCTGATATGGGCTTGATGCGCAGCCACCGCGGCGCCCGCGCCGCGACCGTACCCGATCGGAGCCTTCGTTCCCTGTGCATCATTCAGTTCGGTCTGCAGTTTATGCAGCTTTCCGGCATCACCGTCGAGAGTGGTCTGCGCTTTTGTCTGAACAGATTTTGCCTGCGAAACGGCGTCCGGGACCGGCGCCGCCGGCGCCGGGGCGGGAACTCCCGGACATGTTGCCGCCGCCTTCGGCGGAGCAGGCGGGCCAAGCAACACAGGCGTCGGCTGCAGAACCGGACCTATGAAAGGTCGAAGGGGCTGAAAGAGCGGCGAAGGTGCGGTCGATGATGATCCAACGCTGCGCGCCGAATTGCGATCGAGCATGCCCGACGACGATGCCGCGGACTTCGGCCGCGGCGGTGGCGGGGGAGGAGGCGGGGGTGGGGGTGGGGGCGGCGGCGGAGGAGGAGGAGGCGGACTGGCGACAACCGAGCCACCTGCGTCATCTATCCGCATTCGTGCGTCTCCCCGTTAGCGGCGGCGGCTCTGCTCTGGCAGACGCAGTTCGTCAGCCATGCAGCCCGCTCGGCGATCATGTCCGAACGACAGTTTAGGGTATCAGCCGGCGGCCGATCCGAAATATATTGTGAAAATACTGTGGGGCAGCACGGCTACACTCAGGACATGCCGCACGCGCGCAAGGCCGACACCACCGGCTGGAAAAACTCCTCGGTGATGTAGTGGTCCTGAGCGATACGGCGATCGAGTTCCTCTGCGAGGTCTGGATTGCGGAAACGAGGAATGCCAAGCTCGGCCGCAGCTTCGGTGAGATTGTGCGCACGGACGGAACGTCCTTTGCACACCAGCCTTGGGACCTGCGTCTCGCCCGGAACATAACGCAGCCCAACCATCACATCGTCGCCCTCGATGACCACTGTTGCGCTTTCGATTCCTCCCCGCCCTCCACCGTGCGCCAGCGATTGCCGCTGACGGCGTTGCGCAGAGCGCACCTCCGGCAGGCCTTCCTGGTCTCTCCGCTCGCGCTTCGCCTCGCTTCGTGTCATCCGCATCTCGCGCATGAACAGTCCGCGCTGCACCAGAACGTCGATAAGGCCGCCCACCATCAGCATGACTATTGCCGCGACGAGGAGCGGTGCCATGATCGCCCCGGTCACTGGCACGAGGCACGAAAGACCGCATCCTGGCGTGTGAACCAGGGAGTTGAGCGACATCTCGAGGACGAAAACCGAGATCGTGACGAGGAGGGTCGTCTTGACCAGACTCTTCACCAGCTCGATCAGGCTCTTGAGCGCGAAAATCCGCTTCAAACCCTTTGCGGGATGCAAGCGCTCCGCGCGGGGCTTGATAGGGTCAAGGCTGAAGACGATCCCCTTGGTGACGGCGACGTTGACGACGAGGGACATTAGGACGACGATGGCCGCCCCCTTTGCAAGGTATGGCACGGCGGCCTCGTACATCATCGTTCCGATCGTGCCCGCAGCTTCCCGAAACGGTTGCCCGCCCGCATCGCCCACGAGCATCATGGCTCCCCGTAACCGCGCGAAAAGCTCCGGCAAGATCAGCCAGAGATAGAGCAGCATGGACGACAGGCATGCACCGGCGACCATATCGGTGCTGCGAAAGACCTGTCCCTTTTCGCGCGCCTTACGTAACTTCCGCTCGCTCGGAGGCAGCGTCCGCTCCTCAGTGCCGCCATCCTCACTCATCGCAGGAACTGCCCTAGTTGGTCCAAGATTCCGGTCAACTCTCCAAGCTGAGTACCGAAGTGATCGAGCAGAAAGGCCGCATAGAGCGGCAGAACCAGGAAATAGACCAAGTTGCGCGCCGCCATCGAAAGATCGAACACATTCAACTGCGGTGCGAAACGGGCAATCACCATCAGCGCGAACATCGCAACGAACATGGCCGCCAGCACTGGGAATGCCAGGATCAATGCCAACTGCAGCACGCGGACGAGCATTTCCAGCGCCAATAGGCCGCTCTCCGCGCGCAGCAACGGCGCGAGCTCAATGACCGGCCAGAGCCTGTAGCTGCCATAAAGGGCTTCGACGACGCGATGAAAGCCGTCGGCTGCGACGAACAGAACCACCGCAGCGAGCATAAAAAGCGTACCAGAGGCGGTGGACTCGGTCATGGCGTTGGGATCCTGAAGCTGGGCATCGGGCGCCTGACGTTCGTAGTCGAGCAGGTCGCCCGCGACCTCGGCGGCCCAGAACGGGATCCCAAGCAGCAGACCAAGGAGCCCTCCGATGATCGCTTCCTTGAACCCGACCGCGACCAATCGCAATGTTTGCGTGCCGATCGGAGGAAGCACCTCAACAAGTCCGGTCATGACCGGTAGCGAGATCGCGACCACGAAGGCACCACGAATCAAGCCGGTCAGCCCGAGGCGAACAAACACGGGAAAGGTCATGACGAAGGCGCTGGGACGCGCGATGGCGAGCGCCAACGAAAGAAGATGACGGAAGACGAGATCGGCCCCCGCCTCGATGCTGTCCAACGGCATGAGGTCAAGCCTCATCGCCACTCCGCGTCGCCCATGTCCCTCCGAGCACGATGAAGGGAAGGCCCGTCAACGCGTCAGTGCAGGAAAATCCGCAAGGATCTGATCGGCATATTGGATCAGCGGTGCCGCCAACACTGCGCCGAACACCGCCAGCGTGGCCACGACGGCAATCAGTTTGATCGTCTGCGGCAGCACCTGATCCTGGATCTGGGTTGCGGCCTGAAGAATGGAGACGAAGAGGCCAACAACCATCGCCACACCCAGGGGAGGCATGGCAAATATGAGAACGACCGTCAGGCCCCTGACCAGATGATCGACAATTGTCGCTTGGCCCATTGCTTCCCCTACCCATCTCGCAGGCTATCCGTAACTCAACACCAGGCCATGCATCAGCTTGGACCAGCCCTCGACCATCACGAACAAGAACAACTTGAATGGGACGGAGATCGTCGATGGCGGCACCATCGACATGCCAAGGGACATCAAAACCGCGGACACCACGAGATCAATCGCGATGAAGGGCAGATAGAGCAGGAAGCCGATCTCGAAGGCGCGCTTGAGCTCCGAGCTCATGAAGGAGGGAACGAGAATAACGAGATCTTCGCTCGATAGCTTGGCCCTGCTGCTATCGGGCCATAAGCTGCCGGTGGCAGTGACGAAAAACTCTCGCTCCGCGACCGTCGTGAACCGGCTCAGATGTTCGCGAATTGGCTGGCCTGCCCGCTCAGCGGCATCTTTCCAGTCGGTAAAGGTTTGAAACTCGCTGGGACGATCATTGACACGCTCATACACGGTCTGCACTAGCGGCGCGCTGACATAGGCCGTCAGAACCAGCGCAATGGCATAGAGCACGAGGTTTGGAGGCGTCTGCTGCACTCCCAGCGCGTTCCGGATCAGGAACAGGACCACGGCGATCTTGACGAACGATGTCATCGTCACGACGACAAAGATGACAAGGCCAAGTCCGGCGATGACCGCGAGAACAGCGAACAAATTGAACTGGGTCACGGCTTCAGCTCATTCGTGATTGAACAATCTGTTGATCCGCACGCCGATTGCCTCGCCGATCCTGACGATCTCGCCCTGCCCGATCCGCCGATTCCCCGCGTGAATCTCAATGGCATGTCGCGGATCCCGACCGAGATTGAAGACATAGCCCGGCGCGATCATGCGCAACTCGCCGAGAGGTATCTCGAGCTGGCCGATCTCAAATAGGAGCTTGATCTGGAGGTCGTCCAGGCTCGCATCGTCTGCGCCTGCATCGACGCTTTCATGTGCCGTCATGTCCACAGCCGTCCAATGATGATGAAGATCGCCTCTGATCTGGTGCAACGTGTCCACCACTGTCGCGTCGCTTCCCTCGAAGCGGCATGAGGTGAGACGACGCTCGCCGAAGACGGCGGCGACGCGTCCATCCGGCATCGCGTGTTCGATGATCACGACGTCTCCCGGCCGTAAGCTCGCAAGCAAGCGGGCGTTGACGCGCGTAGCACCAAGCCGGAAGGCCGCGCAGATCGGAACTCCGGCGACAGCAGCCGGACCCAATGCTTGGACTTGATTTGCCAAACGGGATTCGTATGGCTCTGGTAAAGACAGGTAAGCACTGAACGATCGTTCGCCAAACCTGCCGCGACACGGGATTCCAATCGAGTCCGGAACGTTGCCATCGAAGGAAGCATGCGTGAGGATGACGGGGAGGCCGAGCGTCTCCTCGATTGCATCAAGTATGGCGGCGCAGGCGAACTCGATCAGAAGCAGCAGATCGGGCTCGGCGAGCGTCGTTCGAGGCGGACCATCAATCGCCTGCAGCGTTGCATCGATCACCTCGACAGGCAGACTTACGGCGCATGGATCACCGCCGATCGTAAAATGCAGACGACACGTCGGCCGGCTCGAAACGCCCGAGGAGGCGCCCGAGAAGGAAATCCGCAGCGGCAGACCCGCCAACTCGCAGGTGAGTTCAGCCAGTCGCCGACACCAACGACGGGCACGTAGAGCATCAGCAATGGATAGCACGTCCGGATGAAATTCGGTGATCTCGCCGTCAGGCGCTCCGCGCCTGCGAGCGGGGAATGGCGCGTTCATGCTTGCCGCCCCGCCGCCCTGCCGTCCGAATTAGCCATCTCCTCTAGCAACGTCTCACGGCTCTCGTGACGGCGACGTGATTGCTGCGATAACTCATCCCACTTGCGACGCCTCCGATGAGCCTTCACGAATTCGAGGCGTAGACCCTGAACTTCGTTACGCGCCTGGTCGAGCGTACGGATGCTCGCAAGGCGCTGCTCGGCAAGCGCCATTGCCAGCGACTCGAGGCGCCTGAGTTGCGCGTCAAGTTGGGTGATCTCCCGCGCGGAAATTGGACGCCCTACCATCTGTTGGTAGATCTGACGTTCGCGTGCGCCACGCGCCGCTGCTTGCAACGCAACCGCATGATTGATCTGCGTCAATTCTGCAGCCGCTTCGACCTGTGCCTCCACGCCGCGCTGAAGCGCGGAATTCGCCCGCCGCTCCCTCTCTCCGAGAACGATCCGCATCCTGCGTATGCGCGTGAGCAGTGGATCGTACCTCATGACGCGAGTTGCTCGAGTTGATGGATCGTGCGATCCCACGGAACGGCCTCGCCGAGGCCCTGCCGCAGAAAGGACTTGATAGCATCCTGCTTGGCGATCGCCTCATCGGCGATCGGATCGGTTCCGGCCTTGTACTCCCCAACCTGCAGCAGGAACTCAAGCTCTGCATAGCGAGCTATGAGTTCACGCACCCTCCTGGCTGCAGAGCGATGACGGCTCGTCACGACCTGATCCATGACGCGGCTGAGGCTGGACACGATGTCAATCGCAGGGAAATGCGCCGACTGTGCGAGCTTAGGTGACAACGCGATGTGCCCGTCCAGAATGCTGCGCGTCTCCTCCGCGATCGGATCCGCGGTACCATCCCCCTCAACCAGCACGGTGTAAAATGCAGTGATTGAGCCGGCGACTCCGGGACCGGACCGCTCGAGCAACTCGGGCAATGCCGCAAACACCGACGGCGGAAAGCCCCGGCGCGTCGGCGGCTCGCCCGCGGCCAGTCCGATCTCACGCAATGCCCTCGCAAAGCGAGTGACACTGTCCTGCACCAGGAGCACGCGTGCGTTGCAATCCCGGAAGTACTCCGCGATCGTCACGGCGACATAGGCAGCCGTGACGCGCTCCGTCGGCGGCCGGTCGGAGGTTGCGACAATCACGACTGATCGCGCCCGAGCCGCTCCGGCCAGGCAGCGCTCGACCATTTCTCGAACTTCGCGCCCACGCTCGCCAATCAGTGCGACAACGCAGACGTCGACGTCCGCGTTCTGGACGATCTGGGCGACAAGCGACGATTTGCCCGCGCCGGGTTCGCCATAGATGCCGATCCGCTGCCCGTCGCCGCAGCTGAGCAGACCATCGATCGCCCGGATGCCAAGTGACAAAGGGCCGTCAACGAGCCGCCGTGCCAAGGGCGCCGGCGCAGCTCCGCGGACTCGTCGAATCTGGTCGAACTCGGGCCATCCTCGTTCCTGAACGTCGAGAGGGCGCCCGAGCCCGTCGACGACGCGGCCGAGCAGCGCTGGCCCAACCATGATGCCGAGGGCCTGCCTTGTCGAGACGACTTCCGTTCTTGTTGAGAGACCCGCCACGTCTCCGAGAGGCGTCAGCAACGCGACACCGCCTTCGATGCCCACGATCTCGGCCTGCAGATCAGCCGAGGCGTGGGCAGAACGGAGCAAACAGATATCGCCAACACGCGCATCGGGAACGATCGCCCTGATGAGGGTCCCCGACACCTGAATCACGCGCCCGCGGATCGGGCGCAGTTGCGAACGGCCTGCAGCTTCACGCAACTGCGGCAGGATTCGCGCGAGTCGGTACGTGGCAGAGCCTGCCGGCATCATGGCTCCACCCCCTCAAAACCGGCACGCAGCGCCAAGGCGAGCTGCTCCAGTTGAGCGTCAACGGAAACATCGATCTGCCCGAACTCGCTCCAAAGCATACAGCGCCCCGGCGCAAACTGCGGGTCCGACACGATGGTGAGCTGGTCGGCCCCATCCTCCAGCAGCGTGGCCACTCGTACACGGATGGACTCCATCTCCTGCGGCGCAGTCATCAGCACGAGGGCCGTACCGGAACGCATCTCTTCGAGTGCTCTGGTGATGGCGCGCGCGGCGAGATCGTCCGGCTCAAAACTTCCGAGGATCTCCCTGATGATCTCGACGACGAGCGTGATAAGTTCGTCTTGCAGTTCGGCGACGAAATCATCAACCGTGACCTTCGTTTCCGCAATCAGGCGGGCCGCCTCCTCAACTCCCGCGAGACGACCATCCTCGAAGCCTCTCATGCGCTGCTCTTCGAACGCGAGCCGGGCCTGCGCGGCGATCTGCTCGCATTGCCGCCGGGCGTCGGCAAGAGAGGCAGCCGCGGAAAACCAAGTCTCCGCCTCTTCGGCTCGAACCACGGGTCCGAGCGGATGGAACGTGCCGGCAGGCTTGTCACTCTCGGGGGCTTTCACGGCACCATCCCATCGGCTAGAACGCGATCAACGATCTCCGGACCAAGCTGTTGGTGTCGCCGCGAGACCGAGGAGCCCAGCGGCGAGTTAATCGGAAATCGAAGAAGGATGCGGCTGCGCAGGGTGGCGGGGAGTCGCCAGATTGCGGCATTGAGACATTGCATCCCATCACCTCGGATGACGTCCGCAAGCGCAGATGGATTCGGGGGGCGATCGGGTTTAGGCGACAGATCGATATTGGCGAGCGCGACCTTGTGGAGTCGGGAATCGAATTCTCCGAGATGCTCCCGGAGCGTAGTCTTGAGGACCGTGGAACGAATTGCGTGGGCATGCCAAACACCGCCGGCCAGCTCACCGACGCGGCATAGCTGCTCGCAGTCGAGAAGCGCAATGCGACTGCGCGTGTCGGCGACGTCGGCTGCCGTGCAGCAATCAAGCTCATGCTGCACAACGATCCGCTCTGAGATATCTCGGTGGAGTCGGTCGCAGGCGAGTATCCGTGCGGCAAGCCCGGGCGAAACGCCCGGTACGCACGCGAGAAATCGTTCAACGTGGATGTAGCGTGCCGGCAATCGGCAAAACGTGTCCATATCGATCACCGGCCGATGCCCCACCGGCGCGCCGGGTTCGCAGCCGCCGCCGACCTTCGGATCACGCAAACCAAGGGATGCTCCAGGTTGCACAAGCCTACTCATTTGCCGGCCACGCCCACTTCAATCGCACTAGGATACGACACGCAGCGGATCGCGCGCCGGCCTTCGCGCCTCCCGACGCGGCGCGTTGCGTTGCGCATATCCCACGCGTGCCCGGCGCCAGAGCTGGAAGATTCCGATCGATCCCAGCAGCCCCACCCCTACCGCGGCTGACACCTGCAGGATGAGCGGACCGTCACGCAGGGCAGATCCGTCGTGAGATAGAACGGATGCCGTCGTCTCGATCGACGTGGAAGGGCTGACCTCGACGGGATCCGAACTGCCACGCACGAAAACCACGGCCACCCTGTCGTACGTCAGTCCTTCGACACTGTTGGCAATGAGGGTCTTGATCTGCGGTAGGAGCACGGCGATTTCGGCGCGCGCGTCATGCTTGATGAACACCGATGCCGCCGACGACGGAACCTGATCGTGACGCAACGGGTCTATCTTAGGCAGCACCACGTGGACTCGGGCAGAGATGACCCCGTCGATCTCCATGATCGTCCTTGCCAACTCTTGATTGAGCGCGTGGATCAACCTGACTCGCTCCTCTGTGGGTGACGACACCAGACCATTGCTTGAGAATATGCTGCCCATGTCTTCGAACTTCGCACGCGGCAACCCGGACGCATTCAGCAGCGTCACAGCGTCGGCAAATCGCTCCTGCTCGACCCTGACAGTATTGCTACCGTCCTTTGCCTGGAGTCGGTCGGCGGCGATTCCGTTGCGCAGCAGAAGGGCCATCATCAGATTAGCCTCCTTCTCGCTCAAGCGGCTATAGAGCTCGCCCTTGCAACCGCTCAGCATGAACGCCAAGCCCAGCACCAGCGCCAAATTCAATCCGTGCCCTCGAGCGGCCAGCCATTGTTTGCCGCAACCGACCATTCTCATTGTCCCTTCAAGAACGTGTTGAAGATTCGGGTCGACTCGGTCGAGATTTTCGACATCAGCGTCGCCTCAATGGCAAACGAGAATGCGTGCTCCAGCATTTGCAGGGCCTGACGGCCCGCGTCTGGCTTGTCCACTCCCAGGGCCGCTCCGCCAATGTTGGAAGATGCTGGACCGGATGCTGCCGGCTCCGGCATGAGATTGAGCTCGGGCGCGGCATTGCGCTGGACCCGCTCGTACGAGCTCTCCATCCACTCCATCACCTTGCCGCCGAGTTGGTCGACGGCGTGCTCAGGCTCCATAGGCAGTTTAGTGACCGATCTATGCAGAGCGTCCTGAAACGACTGCTGGGCGGCCGCTCCGGGCTCAACGGCTCCGAAACTGACACCAACTGTTCCGGAAGCTGTGACGCCACCCAACGGCGCAACCGTCGTCATGTCGCCGCTCCATGCCGTCTCAGGACTCCCCGTGCTTTCGCCATTGCTCACTCCAAACAAATAATGACTCACAAGGACAGCCGGGCCATGGCTTGCACAACAGATCAGACAGAGCTTTGCACAGCACCCGGCGGGGCAGAGCATAATATTTTCCTAATATATTCTCCGACGCACCCGCGACCGCTGTGATTGAATGAGACGAGCTGATAGCAACAAGTACATGTGAGTCTGCTCGTGGGTACGCGCGATCAACTACACGATTGCCACGATTGTTCCGCGACAAGGTCGCACGAAGGCCACGTTTTTCCATGCGACCATTTGGCATCTCGGGTTCTGGTCCCATTGCGCAGCGTGGCTGCGATCGCGACCGTCTGCCTGACGCTCTCGGCGACTGCAATCCACACCACGTCCGCAGACGCGGGTGAACCTGCTTGGCCGACCGAGTCCTACAGGTACACCATCGTCGACCAAGACCTTGGCAACGTTCTTCAGGAATTCGGACGGAATACCGGCCTGCGGTTAGAGGTGAGCCCGGACGTACGGGGACGTGTGCGCGGGCCTCTGCCTGAACTCAAGGCCAGAGAATTCATCGAGCATCTATCCCGGAACTACGGACTCGACTGGTATTTCGACGGCTTCCGGATTTATGTCACCAGCAACAAGGAAGCTTCGAGCAGGCTCGTTCAACTCGGTGCCGTGCCGCTCCAGCGTCTCGAAGCCGCACTTCGCGATCTCGCGCTCTCCGACGCGCGATTCTCACTCAGATCCAGCAAGCAGGCCGACATGGCCCTGGTCTCGGGTCCCCCGCAATACATCCAAGCGGTGGAGCGTACGCTCGCAGCACTGCAGCCTCGAGCTGACCAGCCATCGTCAGTCACCGTCTATCGCGGGGAGCACGTCCAAGTGGTCAAGCTCAACGCCCCAGGCGACGTGCCATGACGCAAATCAACGGGTTCGCAAGTCCTGCCAGATCGACCGGACGGATCAAAGGAGTGTCAGAATGGCCGTAGAAGCATCGAGCATGACGACCGCGACGGCAAGCGCCCCGAGCAGCAGCGAGGCAGTCTCGGCTGAGGATCAAGCAAAGTTCGAGGAGGCGTTTCTCAGCGCAATGCCGCAGGCGGCCGCGTTCATGCTCATGACTGTTGCTCAGGACGGCATTCAGGAGATGGCATCCGTCGGCGACGAGAATAGTGCAACCCCGGATCCGTGACGGAGCATGCCGACCGACGCCTCGTTATGCCCTTTGCTCAGAACAAGACAGATAAGACATCGGATCGCAAACAAGGAGAGAGTTGCATGTCTAGGGTCAGCTCCCACGCATCATCCTCACGTGAAGCTCACACCGGTCACATGATGGGTCCGCACGGACACGCGTCGTCCTGGCCCGGCTTTGCAGGATTTCAGCCCACGTCCGGCGGGTCGTCAGCTCATCCGGCTCATCGCTGTGATGCGGGGGATTGGTGGCCGTCGTCGATGCCGCCCGCCTCGCAGCAGCAAGATCCGCGGACGTCTTCCATAGCATCGGACGTTCTTGGATTGGTCGCGGACGCAAAGACACCTGCAGACAAGGCGGCTCTGATCTCGGCGGCCATCAGCATCCTGAGGGGCGGACCGGGCCAGTGCGACGCGCGGAACAACGGCCGCGTTGCCAAGATCCTTGGTGACCTGACCCATCAGATCACGAATTCCACTGGGCCCAGCGATCCCGCCAAAGGTCAGCTGCTCGACGGGATCGCGAAGATCCTGAAGCAACTCGTGTCCGGCCCATCCCATCAACCCGGCGCGAACAGCTCGATACTCAAGACGCTGAATCAGCTCGTCAGCCAAGTCTCCGAGGCAAAGGGCCTTGACCAGGCGACGAAGAACAACATCCTCGACAAGCTTTCCTCGATCATTCTGCAACTCGCGGATTCAAGCTCGGGATCGCCATGCGACCGCTCCGCGGGACACCTCTCGGCCGACAACCATATCACCGACAGAGCTGAGTAAAGCAACGCGGCCTCATTCTCGCAACGCGACGAGGGCGATGAGACCAGGACGTTGAAGGAAGCGCGAGAGGCGCACCTCGCAAGGTGCGCCTCGGGACGGGATCCAAGCCGCCGCTTCAGCCGAGAGGTGATCAGCGTAGACAACGCTAACGATCACTTCCCGGCTGGAGGGCATTCCCCGACAGCCCAATCCTCAACGCAACACAAACATAGAGAGATAAAGCGATGTCCCATTCAACAGGCTCCGTTTCTTCGACGACGTCATCGAACTCGAGCATCGATAGCGCGATCGCGAAGATGAAGAGTGCCTTCGACGAAGCGATCAAGACGAATGCCGAGATCACGACCAAGAAGACGCACTGGGGATCGATCGAGACGGTCGCGCAGCAGCGCCCGAACGTCGGCTGATCCAGCGATCGCCCTCGGACAGCTACCAACCGCTTACGGCACGGGGCGTTCGTCGTACCGAGCGCTCCGCTGCCAACATGGCTGCTAGGTCCTGATGGAGAGGCAGAGAATGCCGGCATCACCGTCCCCATTCGAACTCACGATCCGATCGGGCCTTCATGCCGGCGTCCGGCAAGAACTCGACGCCGGGACCTATCTGGTGGGTCACTCGATGGACGCCGATGTCGTTCTCATGGATGACTGTCTGGCTCCTTTGCATGCGCGGTTCGCGCTAGAGGCGGACTGTTGCGAAATCGAAGGCACCGCAGATAATGTTCTGCTGAACGGCACCCTGCTCGGTGCCGGAGAAGCACGGATCAGTCGTTATCCGGCCGATGTCGTTCTGAATGGAATTCAGCTCCGCTGCACCCGCAAGCGCAGAACGACCCGCTATACCTTCTTGAGGTATGGACTCGGCACCGCCGCGATCCTGGTCTGTCTAGCCCTGCTTCTGCAGGGATTTCCCGCTGGTGCGGACAAGGTGCCCGGCGATGGCGGCTATGCCACAGCTGAGCGGCTGAGATCCCCGCGCTGCGACTCCGACTGTTCGACGAAATATCCGAGCAGGCACGCGCCCAATTCGCCCGCCCCCACCCTTACCCCCGCATTACTGCCCGGCCAAGACAGAACGGGACGGGCCGGCGCGGAGCCCGGCGCGCCGGTGGCGGATTTGAACGGCGCGGCGGACGCGCTGCGCCAGCGATTGCTGACTGCAGGCCTCACGACCGTCGAGATTGTCAGCGACTCAAACGCCATCACGGCGAGAGGAAACATTGAACCCGCGGCGTTAGGCAAGTGGCGCGACATTGAGCGATGGTTCGACGGCACGTTCGGCATTGCCATCGTGTTGACGAGCCAGGTTGAGGCGAAATCTGTAAAGCGTAGCGCCCCTTTGACCGTTCAGGCGATTTGGGCCGGAAATGGGCCGTATGTCATTGATGGACGCGGTCAGAAACTGTTCGCAGGCGCCGTTATCAGCGAAGGGTGGATCGTCGATCGAATCGAACAAGACCGGGTCGTATTGCGTCGCGGCGCAGACCTGCTCGCCGTGAGCTTGTAAGACCATGCCGCTCTGCGTTTCGATCAATGTGACGAAGGTTTCGATCCCGCTCGGATGGAACCGCAGACTATGACGGCCATTGTCGAGAGCTTGACCCGCTGGTCGAACGACAAGCGCGAGCTTCTCGTCGTCCTCCTGATCGTCACCACGATCATGGCGATGATCCTGCCGATTCCGACGGCGCTCGTCGACGTCATGGTGTCCGTCAACATCGGCGCGTCGATTCTGTTGCTGATGGTGGCGTTCTACTTGAACGCCGCGGTCGAATTCTCCGCACTTCCGGCAATCATTCTCATATCCACGGTGTTCCGGCTCTCGATTTCCATCACCATTACGCGCCTAGTGCTCAGCCAGGCCGATGCCGGATCCATCGTTCAGACCTTTGGCGAGTTCGTCGTTTCCAGCAACGTCGTGGTTGGGCTCGTGGTGTTCCTGATCATCACGATCGTCCAGTTCGTCGTCATCACCAAAGGATCTGAACGGGTCGCCGAAGTTGCTGCCCGATTCACGCTCGATGCGCTGCCGGGCAAGCAGATGAGCATCGATGCCGACCTTCGCAACGGCGACATCAACCAGGCCGAGGCCCGGCGCCGCCGACGCCGGCTGGAGCGCGAGAGCCAGCTCTACGGAGCGATGGACGGCGCCATGAAGTTCGTCAAAGGTGATGCGATCGCCGGTCTCATCATCATCGCCGTCAACCTCGTTGGCGGCATCGTTGTCGGCACCGTGCAGCACAGGCTGCGTATCAGCGAAGCGATCCAGCTCTACTCGTTGTTGACGATCGGCGACGGCCTGGTCTCCCAAGTCCCGGCGCTGTTCGTGTCGATGGCGGCGGGAACGGTCGTGACCCGGGTTGCGACAGAAGCGCCGAGCAATCTTGGTTCCGAGATCATGGAGCAGATCACGTCGCAGCCGCAATCCCTGCAACTGGCCGGTCTCATGATGCTCGGGCTGGCGTTCGTACCGGGTTTTCCGGCGCCGATTTTCCTTTTTATGGCCACCGTGTTCGGCGGCTCCGGCGTTGCGATGCTCTTGGCTCGGCGGCGCGCACAACGAACCTCCGGCACGGCGCAACGGTCCGACCCGTCAGAGCCCGCGAGAAGTTCGCGGATCGCTATCCCGGCGGCCAAGTCTGCACCGATCATGATCCTCGCGGAAGCCGCCTTGTGCGATGAACTGCGGGGAGCCGGTATTCATGATCGGATCAGGCGGACACGACAGGACGTGGCAGACTGGCTCGGATGCGCCTGTCCAGGGGCGGCAGTCGACGAAAGCAGCGACCTGGCGCCCGGTCATTTCAGGATCGAGCTGCATGGCGTGCCTCTTCTGCTCTCGTCCGGTGAACTGGATCAGCCGGCAGCCCGAACGGCGGGGGGACCGGCCATCTCCGCAGTCGATGCCGAGCTGCGGCGCGTTCTTGTCCGCTATGCGCCGGAGTTCCTCGGCATACAGGAGACCAAGCGCCTGCTCAACCAGTTAGAGGCTGACTACGCCGACTTGGTGCGCGAGGCCTTGCGTGTGGTCCCTACACAGCGCATCACCGATGTCCTTCGCCGGCTGCTCGACGAGCGGGTCTCCATCCGCAATCTGCGGCTGATTCTTGAGACGCTGGCCGAGTGGGGAATGCGGGAGCAGAGCAGCGTCATGCTGGTCGAGCACGTGCGGCTGGCGCTGCGCCGGCAGATCTGCTTCGAAAGCTCAGGCTTTGATCGGACCTTGCGCTGCTTCGTGCTTGATCGACGGACAGAGGAAGCGATCCGAACGGCCGTGCACGCCCTCGATGAAAACGCTCAGACGTCTCTCGATCCTGCCGTCAGCACGCGCCTGCTTGATGCGTTGACCCGGCAGCTTGCCGACGTCGATCATCTTGCCGCATCGCCGAGTATTGTACTGGCCTCCGCCGACCTGCGCCGGGTGGTCTGGACGCTGCTTGCGCCGTCCGGTCTCAATGTGGTCGTGCTCTCCTATCAGGAAATCTCAAAGGACTTTCGGGTCGAGCCCATCGCCGTCCTTGGATTGGATGAATCACGCGAGCAGGCTGAACCTTCCCCGATCCCGGCGATGCAATGAACCAGTCAACCCGCGACGACACCTGCGAGGTTTCGAGACCTGAACTATAAGACAGTGCAATATCCGTAGGAAGTACATGCGTAGCTCTGAAGGCCGGGAAACCGCGTTCAACAACCATCTGAAACCAAGTGCCGGTGTTTGCAGGCGAATGGCGCTGGCTGGCAGCATCGCCGGTCTGCTCTGCGCCTGTTCGTGCTGAGCCCAGACATTGGCGGACCGGTGCCGACGCCCGCGACCGCACGCGCCTCGGTCGAGGGTCGCAATCTCCCGGCCTCCACGGCAGCCGCAGAAGCTCCCGCCAACCAAGTCGCCGGGATGGAAGACAAGGACAATCGAATCAGAAAAGCGCGAAGCGAGCTCGCCAGACATCAAGCCGAGCCCGCCCTGGCAATCTTTACCAGCGTGCTCGCCTCGGACCCCGAGAACATTCCGGCGCTCAACGGCCTCGGAGTGGCTCTCGACATGCTCGGCCGCCATGACGAAGCTCAGACAGCCTATCGTCAGGTGCTCGCAATCGCTCCCGCCGACATGATCGCAAGCAACAATCTGGGCCTGTCGCTTACCTTGACGGGCCGGTACGCCGACGCGATGACGGTTCTGCGGCCGATCGCGCTCGGTGAGAGCGCCTCGCCTCGTGCACGCCAGAACCTCGTGATCGCTATGGCGCTGAGCGGAGATCGCGATGGCGCCGCCAGGCTTGCGCGGGTCGACCTTCGGGAAGAGGACGTGAGGCTCAATCTCGAGATGCTCTCGGCGATGCGGCGCTGACGATGGGACCGTTTCGAATTTCGCCATCCGCCTGGCTGACCTCGATCGTGGTGATCCTTATCATGCTGGTTCATTGCGCGCCGGCGTCATCCAACGCGCGGCAACAGGTGCGGATCTACGCGTCTCAGGGCGAGATGCTGACCTTGCCCCGTCCGGCTTCCAAGGTCTTCGTCGCCGAGCCGGCTGTTGCGGACGTCCAGGTCGCGGCCGCCAACCGCGTCTTCGTTTTCGGCAAAAAGCCCGGCCGTACGACGCTCTTCGCGCTCGACGATTCCGGCGCGACCGTCGCGACGTTCCGGATTGCGATTGCCTATGACGAGAGTGATCTACGGCAGCTGCTGCGAGCTCAATTCGCAGACCTCGACGTCAGGCTGTCGCGGACGCCGCGCGGCGCGGTGCTGAGCGGGCTGGTGCCCAACGCCGACATCGCCGAGAAGGTCCGCTCCACCTGCGCGCAGTTCCTCGGCGAGGACGAGGTGCTGCTCAATCAGTTGAAGATCGGCGGTAGCACGCAGGTGAACCTGCGGGTCCGTATTGCCGAAGTCTCGCGCAACGCGGTGAAGCAACTCGGCGTCAACTGGGAGGCCGCAGGCTCGGCCGGTGGCTTCAGCTTTGGGCTCTCGTCGGCGGCCTCAGGCAGGATCAATACGCCAGCGAACGGCAGCTACAGCGTGACTGCCATCGTGGATGCGCTCGCTCAGGAGGGACTGGTTTCAATCCTGGCAGAACCGACGCTCACCGCTGTTTCGGGTCAGAAGGCGAACTTCCTGGCAGGCGGCGAATTTCCGATCCCCGTCGCCCAAGGGCTGGACCGCATCTCGATCGACTTTCGTCGCTACGGCGTGGGACTGGAGTTCACACCGACGGTGCTCTCCGATCGTCTGGTCAACCTGCAGGTCAAGCCCGAGGTCAGCGAGCTCTCGAACGAAGGCGCCCTGATCATGAACGGCGCCCGCGTCCCGAGCCTGATTACCCGGCGGGCGGAGACCACAGTCGAGCTCGGCAGCGGGGAGAGCTTCGTAATCGCCGGACTACTGCAGAACAAGTTCAACACCGGCCTGGACATGTTGCCGGGGCTGGGCGACCTGCCGGTACTGGGGGCTCTGTTCAGGTCGACACAGTTCCGGAAGAACGAATCCGAACTAATCATCATCGTCACGCCCACAATCGTTCGCCCGATCAGCGAATCGGCACGCATACCTGTCCCAACCGACTTCGTCGGGCCACCTTCCGAGCTGGAGCGCATCATATTCGGCCGTCTCGGAACGACCCGCCCCGGGGCAGGCCCGATCGAGGTGCCGGTGCCAGGCCGGAGATTGCGTGGCGATGCCGGCTTCCTGATCGAATGACGGTCCTCCAAGGAGCGATAAACATGGCACCGATCAGAAGCGGCCTCGCCATCGCCCTCGCGGTGCTGGCTGCAGGCTGCGCTGTGGACCGGACGGCACCGCCACCGCAGCTCGCAGGTGAGACCGTTCATTACGTCTACGATGTACCTGCAGGACGCTGTTCTACGGCGAGTTCCGGCGTCGAACACTTCGTGGCCGCGACGGCGAATGGCCGCCCTGAAAGCGTCCGTGCCTGGATCGAAGGACCGCCGGGGCCATGCACGGCGGCGATCGAGCATTCCATCATCCGAGCCGGCGTGGATCGCTCCCACGTCAGGCATGACGTTGCCTCGGCAATGCACCACGCGACGCGTGTTCACATCGATCGCCTGCTCATCAGCTCCGTTCGCTGCCATCTGTCGGATGGCTTCAATCGCGGCATCTTCGCCGACAATACTGCCGATCCGGCCCTCGGCTGCAGCACGGCTGCGGCCCTTGGCGGCATGGTTGCGGATCCGGAGGATCTTCAAGCCGGAAAAGGACGCAGCCGCGCGGAAGGGGAACCGGCCACCCGCGCGGTCGCGAATTTGCGCGGGGAGCAACCAACCCGTGCCGAACCAACCGGCGAGGACCACCCGCAGACCACGGCTCATCCCGCGCAATGATTGTTCAAACCGGAGAGCTCAGCCGTCGCCATTCCGACCTGGAGAGACCTCAGCGTCGCACGTTGCTTAAGGATAAAGCGGAGGCGATGGTGCCGTTGATCCGCAGATTTCTTGATCGCAAGCCCTCGGAGAGCTCAAATATTTTCCTGCGAAAGAGGTCGGGGGCGAAGTATCCAGAGGAGGTACGCCTCCGACTTCCACGTGAAGACGCGGTCGGGTTCGAGACAGCGGATCTCGACGTCGCAGCGTCACGGCGCGCTGGCTCAGCTGCCAAGTTGTACGTGTTGGATTATGCGGCTAAGTCGCTCTCTCCCTCGGTCTCTTCGAGTTCACTGCCCGAAGAAGCCTCTGTAGGAAGCGGACGAGAGCGGCTTTTCGAGAACTTCGGTCCAAAGCATGCGCCGTTTGGTTAAACTCCGTTCCGCCAAGGACGCCTTGAATGTAGCCAGAGATTGTGTCTGCCGCCATGGTGAGCGCCGTATCAAGCGTATGGATGTACTTGCTGGTCACCGAACCTTTGGCATGCCCACGAGCGCAGCAATGGCTACCTCGGTAAAGCCGAGGTCGTTGGCGATATTCGCGAAGCTATGACGTAGAACGTGCAGGGTGATGTCCCATAGCGGGGAGTGTTCAAAGATGGGCTTCCATTGATTGGGAAGCTGCCGAACGCATTGTCATCGCCTTGCCCCGGGAACACGTATGTGCATGAAGTATCTTTTCGCTGGCGCGAGCATTCTGATCGTCGCGTGCCACCATCGCAGCAGCCCTAGGGCGGCATGAAGATGTGCCGCGTCGAACCATCTCGATCTTCACGGCCTGGAGCAGCGGCGATGGCGCAACGCTGCGCTCAGAACCATAGCGCAGACTTCAGTGCGCGCGGCGAGAGGTTGATCGGCGCGCCGCAGTCCTGCAAGAAAGCGACACGATGACGACCTCGCCCTTGATCCTGCCGGACGCTGCCGAGGGACGCTGGCTCCTGGTCGTGGTCGGTCGTCTCGATGGAACGTCGCTCCCCCCAAAGGACTCTTTTTCGAGCCGGCTACATAGATGACATCGGCTTTTGCAGCGGCCTGGATCGGGCTTTGACGCAGCGACCGCCGCGCCACGACATCGTCCCTTACGATCACATGTGTTCGGACCGCTCCTTCTTTTTTCGGCCGGACGAGAGCGGCAGCTCACTGGGCAGCGTCGAGGTGAAGGAGGCACTGGTCTACGATCAGTACATGCGAGGCGACATCGACTTCACGGGCTTCAGGGTGACCATCTCGCTACGAGAGCAGGCCTACCAAGCCTATCTGAGTCATGTCGGCTTGATGCTGCAACCTGAGCTGCGCGATCGCGAGTCCTGGGATGGCCGCCTTCTCTTCCGCATCCCCTCGCGTCCTTTCGCGTTTCCCATGCCGCGCAGAAACTCCGATCCGTGGACGTTCGGAAAACGGGTGGTCGACCCATTGCAGGTGATCGCTCGGTTCGCCTTCGACGAGATCGAAATCCAACGGCTGCGTGACGACCGAGGCCGCCGCGTGACCATGGGCGAGGCTGCGTGCGACAGGGATCCCGGCTGGCAGGCGCCCTTGCGTCTGCGGGCCTGACGCGCAGCGCGCCTCAGCCACGCACCACGCCGGCCCGCGCCTTCAGAAACTCGCGCGCGACGATCAGCTTCTGCACTTCGGTCGCGCCTTCGTAGATGCGCAGCGCGCGGATCTCGCGGTAGAGGCTCTCCACGATCTCGCCCTTGCGGACGCCGCGGCCGCCGAACATCTGCAAGGCGCGGTCGATGACGCGCTGGGCGGTCTCAGTGGCGGCGAGCTTGGCCATCGCCGCCTCGCGCGTGGTCGGCAGCTTCTGCACGTCGCGGCGCCAGGCCGCGCGGTAGGTCAGCAGCGCCGCGGCATCGGTCTCGGTCGCCATGTCGCCGAATGCGGCCTGCGTCATCTGCAGGTCGGCCAGCGCGCCGCCGAAGATCTGCCGGCTCGAGGCATGCGCCTGCGCCTCGTCGAGGGCGCGGCGACCGAAGCCGAGGGCCGCAGCCGCCACCGAGGCACGGAAGATGTCGAGCGTCTGCATCGCCAGCTTGAAGCCGCCGCCGGGCGCGCCGAGCCGGCGGCTGGCCGGGATGCGGCAATTCTGCAGGCGGAGCGTCGCCAGGGGATGCGGTGCGATCACCTCGATGCGCTCGGCGACGGAGAAGCCGGGGTCGTCCGGGAAAACGACGAAGGCGGAGATGCCGCGTGCGCCGGGCGCCTCGGCGGTGCGGGCGAACAGCGTGTAGACGTCGGCGATGCCGCCATTGGAGATCCAGGTTTTCTCGCCATCGAGCACGTAAGTATCGCCGTCCAGCCGCGCCGCGCAGGCCATCGCGGCGACGTCGGAGCCCGCCTCCTTCTCGGACAGCGCGAAGGCCGCCAGCCATTCGCCGGAGCGCACCTTGGGCAGCACGCTGGCACGCAGCTCCGGCGAGCCGCCGAGCGCGATCGCGCCGGAGCCGAGGCCCTGCATGGCGAAGGCGAAATCGGCGAGGCCGTCGGCATAAGCGAGGGTTTCGCGCGACAAGCAGATTGCGCGCGAGTCGATCGCGGTAGCGTCCGCGTCCGCGTCCGGCGCGACGACCGCGCTGTCGAGCAGCCCGGCTAGGCCGAGCGCATGCACGATCTTGCGGCAGGCGGAATCGACGTCACTGTGATCGACATCGTCGAGGCTGCCCGAGCCGACGAAGCGATCGAGCGCCTCGCACAGCCGATGATGCCGCGGCTCGAAGAACGGCCAGTCGAGCCAATCGCGCGGGATCACCTTGGCCGATGCACTCATGATGGACCTGTCCGCCAGATTATTTTAAGTATAAAATAATTGGCAATCGATCGGCTTGTCAAGGTTCCGGCAGCGTCATCCGCGACCCGCCGCGTCCGGTGCGCTTCACTCCGCCGCCTTGCCGAGCTTGCCGAACACGCGCGTCGGCGCCGGGAAGCCGCAGGACGTGCCGTCGGTGATCTTGACCTGATCCTCCCACGGCAATCGATAGGTGCCGGCGACCATGTCGTGCATGAAGGTGTAAGGGCAGTCCATCGCGCCGCCTTTCACCGCGACATAGCCGCGGTGCCAGAGCTGATAGATGTTGTTCTCGACGCCCCAATTGATGCGGGCCTCGCGCACGAGATCGGGGCGCACCTCGGCGGTGATGATCTCGTCGGGCCGCCCCGTCGTGCCGTGCGCGAGAATGCTGCCGTCGAAATTGACGATCATGCCCTCGCCCATGGAATCGAACGAGCCATCGGAGCCGCACATGCAGACATTGGCGGTGACCATCAGGTTCTGGAACGCGTTGGCCTGGTTGGTGAAGCGCCAGCTGTCGCGGATCGGCGCGGTGTAGCCGGCGGTGCGGATCATGATCTCGGCGCCCTTGTAGGCGCATTCCCGCGCCATCTCCGGGAACATGCCGTCATGGCAGATGATGAGTGCGATCTTGGCGCCACGCGGTCCCTCGATCACGGGGATGCCGAGATCGCCGGGCTCCCACGGCTCGACCGGAATCCACGGATGGAGCTTGCGGTAATACAGCTTGATGTCGCCGTGGTCGTCGATGATCAGACCCGAATTGTAGGGGTTGCCGTCGGGGTTGTGCTCCATGATGGAGAAGCAGCCCCAGATCCTGTTGTCGATGCAGGCCTGCCTGAAGGCCGCGACCTCCGGCCCGTCGCGCCGGCACATGATCTCCGGATTGGTGTCCATCGACAGGCCGTGCAGCGAGTACTCGGGGAAGACGACGAGATCCATGGTGCCGAGATTGCGCCGGGCCTTGCCGACCATCCAGACGATCTTCTCGGTCTGCCGCGCGAGGTCCTCTTTGGTCACGACCACGGGAAGCTGAAGCTGCACCAGCCCGATGACCACGCCGTTGTCGGATTTGTTGAGACCGCCTAAGCCGTTCATGCCGGACCTCCCAGAATGTCGCCGCTGCGCGAGACGTTGCCCAAGACAACCACGATTTCACGAGAGTCGCGCGCCGATATTTCAGCCCGCCATTTGCCGCTTGCGGAGGCAGACGCCGCCGGCGTTTCGGGAGTCAGATGACAGATGATCGTTGCAGGCGCGCTTGGAACCGCGTCAGCGCGCGGCCGAAAACGGCCGCATCACCGGTCGCGCGCGCCAGCACCAGTGCGCCCTGGATGCCGAGCACCACCTCCTCGGCGCTATCGGCGGCCCGCGCCGCCGGCCAGCCGCCGCGGACCAGCGCCTCGCGCAAGGCCTCGATCCAGCGCGTGAAGTAGCTGGCGATGGCGGCCGCGAAACGATCCCGCGTCTCGTCGAGCGCAAACGCCCCGACGAGGCAGACGCGGCGGCCGGAGCGGAAGTAGTCGTCGACGCCGCGCCACATCCGCGGGATCGACTGCTCCGGCGGATCATTGCGCAGCGGCGCATAGATCTCGCGCTCGAACCAGGCGTCGACATGCGCCAGCACCGCGCGCCCCATCTCGTCCTTCCCGCCTGGAAAGAAGTGATAGAGGCTGCCTTTGCCCAGTCCCGTCGTCTCGGTGATCCGGCTGAGCGAGGTGCCCTCGAAGCCGAACTCGCGGAACACCTCGGCGATCAGCGGGATGACGTCGGCGCGCTCGTTGAGCGTCCGCATGGCTCTGCCTGCTTCAAAGTCCCAATTCGGTCAGGCCGGGATGATCGTCCGGCCGGCGCCCGAGAGGCCAGTGGAATTTGCGATCGTCCGCCTTGATCGGCAGGTCATTGATGCAGGCGTAGCGGCGCTGCATCAGCCCCTGCGCATCGAACTCCCAGTTCTCATTGCCATAGGAGCGAAACCAGTTGCCGCTGTCGTCGTGCCACTCATAGGCGAAGCGCACCGCGATCCGGTCGTCGCTGTGGGCCCAGATCTCCTTGATCAGGCGGTAGTCGAGCTCCTTGGCCCATTTGCGGGTGAGGAAGGCGACGATCTCGGCACGGCCGGTGATGAACTCGGCGCGATTCCGCCACCGGCTGTCGGGCGTGTAGACCAGCGACACGCGCTCGGGGTCGCGGCTGTTCCAGCCATCCTCGGCCATGCGCACCTTCTGGGTCGCGGTCTGCAGCGTAAACGGCGGGGCGAGAGTGCTCACGGGACATCTCCTTGTGTACCAACTCGCATACTCTGTACCGATTGGTACAGATCGTCAAGCCGCTTATATCGAACGGAGCGCCCGACACAAGCTCGGCCGTACGCAATCCGCGTCAACGCGCGAAGCCTATGCCTGCGGTGCCCCTCTACCGAATGCGCGCGCCGCGACAGTCAGAACCCTTGTGTGCTCAGCGGAAATTCGATGTTCTGCTAAGGGAACCGACCGCGCCGCGGGGGCGACACGGTCCGCCGGCTACACTTTTGAGGATATCGGACATGTCGATGCTCACGCCGCACGGCGAGTGCCTGCTGTGGACACCTGAGCTGATCTGGGTGAACACGGTGTCCGACATCCTCATCTCGTTCGCCTTCTTCACCATCGCGTTCGTGCTCGCCTTCATCGTCTATCGCCGCCGCGACTTTCAGTTCAGCTACATCTTCTGGGCCTTCGCGCTGTGGGTGTCCGTGTGCGGGATGACACGCCTCATCGAGGTGCTCACGATCTGGGTTCCGGCCTACAGCCTGGAGGCGGCCACCAAGGGCTTCCTGGCCTTCATGTCGGTCGGCATCGCCTCGGCGCTGCTGCTGATGCTGCCGCGGGTGCTGACGATGCCGTCCCGCGCCGAGCTGCGGAACGCCTATGCGCAGCTCGAGGAGGAGACGCGGCAGCGGCGCACCGCCGAAGCCATGGTCAAGCGCTTCCAGGAGATCGAGGCCACCGAGGCGCAGGTGCGGCAGGCACAGAAGATGGAAGCGATCGGCCAGCTCACCGGCGGCGTCGCCCACGACTTCAACAACATCCTGACCGTGATCACCGGCACCATCGAGATCCTGGCCGACGCGGTGAAGGACCGTCCGCAACTGGTGCAGATCACCAGCCTGATCAACTCGGCGGCGGCGCGCGGCGCCGATCTGACGAAGCACCTCCTGGCCTTCGCCCGGCGCCAGCCGCTGCAGCCGCGCAGCGTCGACATCAACGGCATGGTGGTCGACACCGCCCGCCTGCTGCGCCGGACGCTCGGCGAGCAGATCGAGATCGAATCCATGCTGGCGCACGATTCGGCGCCGGCCATGATCGACCCCAGCCAGCTGTCGACCGCGATCCTGAACCTCGCGCTGAACGCGCGCGATGCCATGCCGGACGGCGGCAAGCTGACCCTGGAAACCAAGAACGTCCTGCTCGACGCCGCCTATGCGCGCATGAACCCGGAGGTGATCCCCGGCAACTACGTGATGATCGCGGTCAGCGACACCGGGGAGGGCATCCCCGCCAACCTGCTCGACAAGGTGTTCGAGCCGTTCTTCACCACCAAGGATGTCGGCAAGGGCGTCGGCCTCGGGCTGAGCATGGTCTACGGCTTCGTCAAGCAGTCCAACGGACACATCAAGATCTACAGCGAGCCGGGGCACGGCACCTCGGTCAAGCTGTACCTGCCGCAAGCCAATACCGATGCGGACGCGGCACTATCGACCATCAGCGCCGAGGGCATGGAGCGCGGCGACGAGACGATCCTGATCGTCGAGGACGATTCGCTGGTGCGCGAATATGTCATCGCCCAGATCAAGCGGCTCGGCTACACCACGCTCGCGGCCAGCAAGGCCGACGAGGCGCTCGCCCTGATCGATAGTCCGGTCCGCATCGACCTTTTGTTCACCGACATCATCATGCCCGGCGGCATGAACGGCCGCCAGCTCGCGATCGAGGCGCTGAAGCGGCGTCCCAGCCTCAAGGTGCTGTACACGTCCGGCTATACGGAGAACGCGATCGTTCACCACGGCCGCCTCGATGCCGGCCTGCTGCTGCTCACCAAGCCGTATCAGAGCGCCGATCTCGCACGCATGCTGCGGACCGCACTGAACTCTTGACCGTGCGATGCGCGACGCATGATCCGGCTTGCGGGCACGCGCGTTTCCGGGCGGTGATGCGCACCTTCTTGCGGAGCTGAGGGACTTGAATGGCCGAGATGTTTTCACGCTGGCTGGCCGCCGTGCAGGCCTATGCGTCGGCCGATGACCCGCAGTCCGACATCGCCGCCAAGGTCGCGCTGGTCATCGTCTCCAACCAGCCGTTCTATCCGCTCTATCTCCATGCCATCGTGGGTACGGCGGCGTGGCCGGCCTGGCTGACGCTGCTCACGGCGCCATTGTTCGCCAGCGCGCCTATGCTCGCGCGGCGCAATCCGTTCGCCGGCCGCGCCCTGATGGTCCTGACCGGCACGGTCAACACGGTGTTCTCCGTCAAGCTGCTCGGCGCGCAGAGCGGCGTCGAGCTGTTCTTGCTGCCTTGCGCCCTGCTCGGCGCGGTGCTGTTTCGGCCAGCGGAGCGCCTGATGTCGTTGCCTTTGTTGGGACTGCCATTCGTGTCCTATCTGCTGATCGATCCCTGCCTTGGCGAGCCGCTGATGAAGGTCGCCGACTCCAATTTCGCGTCGCTCGTCGCGATCAACGCGACCAGCGTCGGCGCGCTGACGGCCCTGATCGGGATCCTCGCTGCCGCACGCATGGCGGCGCAGCAAGCCCGCCTCGTCCCTGCTCAAGACTTCGACGCCCAGATCGGCCCTGGCGCGCCGCCGCTGCGACGGCGGTGCCACATCTGGTCGTAGAGATCCTGCAGCGACCGGGCATAGGCGGCAGCGTCGAACAGCGGCGCGGCCAGCCGGTTGCGCCAGAGCCTGGCCTTAGCCGCTTGCAGCATATCCGGCTCGGCGGCGAGCGTCAGCGCCACCGCCAGATAGTCGGCCTCGTCCGATGCAATGAGCTCGGGACATCCGACCGCATGTAACAGGCTGCCGGCGACCCGCGAGGCAAACGTGTCCCCGGCGCAGCTCACGATCGGCACGCCAGCCCACAGCGCGTCGCTCGCCGTGGTGTGGGCGCCATAGGGTGCGGTGTCGAGCACGAGATCGGCGAGCTGGAGCCGGCGCAGATGCTCACCTTGCGTCGTTTCCGGCGCGAACACCAGGCGACCGGGCGCCACGCCGCGCCGCAGCGCCTCGCCGCGCAGATTGCCCTCGGCCCGATCGGACGCCAGCAGCCACAGCACGCTGTCCGGCGTCGCGTCGAGCAGGCGGCACCACAGGTCGAACACCGCGGGCGTGAACTTGTAGGCCTGGTTGAAGCAGCAGAACACGATGCCGGCGTCCGGCAGACCGACCTCCGCACGGGTCGGCGCCGAGCCCAGCGCTGCCCGGCCGTGCGGCTGGTACGAATGCGGCATGTAGGCAAAACTCTCCGAATAATCGGCCGCAAACGCCAGCGGCGTCATGAACGGATCGGTGATGATGTAGTCGCAGAGGTCGCCGCCCAGCGTCCCGGGATAGCCGAGGAAGTTCACCTGGACCGGCGCCGGATGCAGCATCAGGATTCCGGTCCGGGCACCGCGCGTATAGCCCTTGAGGTCGACCAGAATATCGATCTGCGCGGCATGCACCGCGGCCGCGGCGGCGCTGTCGCTCAGCGCGGTCACATCATGGAAGCCGTCGAAGACGGCGTGCAGCCGGCCCCGCATGGCGCCGCGATCGTCGGCGCCGAATGAGAAGGCGTGCAGCTCGCAGCGATCGCGGTCATGCGCCTCGAGCGCTTCGATCAGCAGATGCGCCGTGGCGTGGTCGTGGAAGTCGTTTGAAAGGTATCCGACACGAAGCTTGTCGCGGAATGTCAGATCGAAGCGAAAATCCAGCCGCGCCCGCTCGGCGCTGCTGGCGGCGATCCGGTCGCGGGTCCACAGCTCGGAGCAAAGGCGATGCTCGCCGGCGCTCATGCCGGGCACCGAGAGCAGCAGGAATGGCGGAATCTGCCCCGATCTCGCCTGCGCCAGCGACAGCCGGGCATCGGTCGACGACCGGGCGAAATCGTCCCAGGCACACATGCCGCGGTCGCGCCCGAGCGATCTCATTCAGGTCCATCCTTGGCGGAGGCTGAAATCAGACCCAGCAAGTCCTGCGCCAGACCCCGGCCTGCAGATGAAATGGAGGCGCGCTGTGACGACTCCCTCGCTGTAGCTCGGGCGCCGATCGCGCCGCGGGAATGACGCGCTGTGTCCGAAGAACTACGCGGCCGCCATCTGCAGCTGCGACGGCCGGGAGGAGGCTCCGTGATGGCTCATATTGTAGTTGATGTTCGCCGGCGGTTGCGACGGCGCCTGGCGAGCGACGAAATAATCCTCGAGCTCGGCGACCGCACGGCTTTCCCATTCGGCGGCCTGCATCAGCAGCGAGTCGCGCTGATGCGGGCGAAATGCCGCGGTCTGGCGGTACAAGGAGGCGATGGTCCGATAGCGCCTTACGTTCTCGAGAACCGCTTCCCCGTTCATGATGCACTCCCCTCTCCGTCCTCCAGGACGCGCCGAAGGTGCACGTGCGCGCTTTGCGAAATCGTTAGCGGGCGGGACAGCGTGTCCGGATGGTTGGCGAATCGTTGCCTAACGCACTGCGGCGGATTGTCCGGTTCGTGGAAAGAGGTCGGTATCAGTTGACCGCCCATCCGGATTTACAATGACTTAAGGTTAAGACCATACGCGCAGAAAGTGACGCCGTCACAGACACCTACGATCACGAGTGTTGTAGTTGGACTACAGCCTAACAGGCCAAATTGTGAGAAAAACTTGTCTCAATGTTGCACATTTTAATTGAGGATTGTGACCGATGAAGACCCTTGCCTCAGCCGTCTCTTTGCTCCTCGCCAGCTCGCTCGGCGCATTCGCCGCGGATCTGCCGGCCAGCTACACCAAGGCTCCTCCCCCGGCCGTGATCTACAATTGGACCGGCTTCTACTTCGGCGGCAGCGTAGGCTACGGCTGGGGCCGGTCGAACTTGAACACGACGCTGGACCAGACCAGCAGCTGGGCGGTCGAAGGCGCCGCCTTCCAGAATCAGTTCGTCAACATCAGCAACAACCGGCTCAATCCAGCCGGCGTGCTCGGCGGTCTGCAGGCCGGCTACAACTGGCAGAGCGGCGCCGGCGTCTTCGGCATCGAGGCCGACATCAACGGATCGGACCTCAACAAGCGGACAGTCTACACGGCGGCCAACCCGCCCACGACCCGCACCTTCAACGAGAGCATCCGGAACGACTGGTTCATGACCCTGCGCGGCCGCGCCGGCTACGCGGTCGATACGACGCTGTTCTACGTCACCGGCGGTCTCGCGGTCGGCAATGTCAAGGGCAGCTGGGATCTGACCTCGGCAAACGGCTACACCAAGACCGCCTCGGCCAACGAGACGCGGGTCGGCTGGACGGTCGGCGCCGGTGTCGAGCATGCGTTTGCGCCGAACTGGACCGTCAAGGCAGAGTATCTCTACACCGACCTCGGCAGCATCAACTACACTTCGGCCTACGTCCCGGGCAGCACCTTCGCCCCGCCCGGCTCGAACTACGTCGAGCGCCTGTCCCAGGACTTCTCATTCCACACGGTCCGGGTCGGCGTGAACTACAAGTTTGGTGGCCCGGTGGCCGCGCGCTACTGATCGCCGTCATCCATAGCGACGCCATTCAAGGAAAAGCCTCGGCCCAGTGCCGAGGCTTTTTTGTTGGGGTCTAGGGCGGGTCAGGCCGCCGCGATCGCCGCCCGGAAGCGCCGCAAGGTCAGCGCCAGGACCACGGCGCCGATGGCGGCGACCGCAGCGAATTGCGGCCACACCACATCGATGCCGGCGCCGCGATAGAGGATCGACTGGGCGAACGACACGAAATGCGTCGACGGCGACGCCTTCATGATCGTGGCGAGCCACACCGGCTGGCTTTCCACTGGCGTCATCCCGCCAGACAGCAGGTTCATCGGCACGGCGACGAGGATATAGAGCAGGCCCAGCTGGGGCATCGATCGCGCGATGGTGCCGAGAAACAACCCGACGGCGGTCGCGAAGAACAGATAGAGCACGGTGCCCACCATGAACAGCGGGATCGAGCCCATGATGGGCACGTGCAGATACCACCGCACGACGGCATAGAGCGCGATGGCGACGGCGACCGCGATCACCAGCGCGTTGGCCCAGATCTTCGACATCGCGATCTCGAATGGCGACAGCGGCATGACCAGCAGATGATCCATGGTGCCATGCTCGCGCTCGCGCACCAGCGCCGCGCCGGCCAGGATGATCGCAAGCATGGTGACGCTGTTGATGATGCCCATCACGCCTTCGAACCAGGCGGTCGTGACATTGGGATTGAACGCGATCCGCGTCACCAGATTGACCGGGGAGGGCGAGGATGTCTCGGAGCGGGCCACGAACCAGGCGACCTCGGTGTTGATGATCTGCAGCGCATAGCCGGATCCGATTCCCGCCTGGATCATCGCGGTCGCATCGACGTTCAGCTGCACCGACGGCCTCCGCCCGGCAAGGACGTCGCGCTGGAAGTTCGGCGGGATGTCGAGCACGAACGTGAAGCGGCCGCTGTTCATGAGCCGCTCCACCTCGCCCTGGCTGATGTAGACGGGCGGCTGGAAGTAAGGCAGCTGGAATACGCTGGCGATCCGACGCGACAGCTCGGAGCTGTCCTCATCGACGACGGCGATCGAGGCGCGATGCAGCTCCTGCGAGCTGCTCTGCGCCTGGCTGATCACCGCCACCGTGAACGAATAGATCACGAGCCCGATCAGCACGACGTCGCCGAACAGGCTGCGCAGCTCCTTGGTTCCGAGCCAGAACACGTTGGAGAGCGAGCGCATCATGGCTCACGCCTCCTGCTTCGGCAGCATCGCCAGGCTGAACCCCGTCAGGACGGGAATGAAGATCAAAAGGATCAGGATGTCGGCGCCGACATCGGCAAAGCCCAGCCCCTTGGTGAAGGTGCCGACCGCGATCGGGCGGTAGTACGTCATCGGGAAGACCATGCCGATCAGCTTGGCCACACCGGACAGCGACGACACCGGGACCAGCATGCCCGAGAACTGCGTGGCGGGCAGCACGGTGAGGATGGCGGTCCCGAACAGAGCCGCAATCTGGGTGCGGCAGAAGGTCGAGATCAGCATGCCGAAGCCGGTGGTGGTGACGACATAGACGAACGTACCGACCATCAGCGGCAGAAGGGCCCCCTTGAGGGGCACGCGGAACAGGACCGTCGCCATCACATACATCAGCACGAAGTTCACCAGCGCGACGGCGATGTAAGGCAGCTGCTTGCCGAGCAGGAATTCGAGCCGCGTCACCGGCGTGACATAGAGATTGGTGATCGACCCCAGCTCCTTTTCGCGCACGACCGCGAGCGCCATCAGGATGGCCGGAAACAGCGCGAGCAGCAGCGCGATCGTGCTTGGGGCCATCGCGTAGATGCTGTCGAAGGATTGGTTGTATTTGAACCTGATCTCGACATTGACCGACGAGGCCGGCAACGGCTGCGTCGTCTTGACGGCGGGATCGGAGAGATAGAGCTGATGCGTGCCCTCGAGATATCCGCGAATGGTTTCGGCGCGGAACGGCATCGCGCCGTCGATCCAGGCCGACACGAAGGCCGGCCGGCCGCGCTTGATGTCGACACCGAAGTTCGGCGGGATTTCGATCGAGGCCTTGATGTCGCCGATCTTCATCCGCCGTTCGAGCTCGGCATAGTCCGCGAGCGGTGGCCTTTCGACGAAATAGCGCGAGCCTCTGAGCTCCGACAGATAGGCACGGCTCTCCGGCGACTGATCGCGATCGAGCGCGGCGAAGGTCAGGTTGTTGACGTCCGTGGAGATGCCGAAGCCGATCACGATCATCAGGAACGCCGTTCCGAACAGCGCGAACATCAGCCGGATCGGGTCTCGGATCAGCTCGAGACCTTCGCGGATCGTATAGGCGAGCAGCCGCCGCAGACTGAGGGCGGCCTGCCCCCGGTCGTCCTGCGGCCGATCGACGGGACGCGGATCGGGCTTCGCCTGGGTCAGCGTGACCGGCGGATCGGCGACGCCGGCATCCTGCTCGAGGAAGGCGATGAACGCCTGCTCCAGCGTCTGCGCGCCCTTGGCGCGGATCAGCCCGTCCGGCGTATCGGTCGCCAGCACCCGCCCCTCATGCATCAGCGACAGCCGGTCGCAGCGCGCCGCCTCGTTCATGAAATGCGTGGAGACGAAGATCGTCATCTCATCCTGACGCGAAAGTTCGATCAGCAGGCGCCAGAACTGATTGCGCGCGACCGGATCGACGCCCGACGTCGGCTCGTCCAGGATCAGCAGATCGGGTCCGTGGACGATCGCCACCGCGAGCGACAGGCGCTGGCGGATGCCGAGCGGAAGATCGGCCGCGAGGCTGTCGATATGGTCGGTGAGGTCGCAGCGCTCGACCAGTTCGGCAATCCGCTTCCCGGCAGCGGCCAGCGGCAGATGGAACAGCCGCGCATGCAGCACCAGGTTCTGCCGCACCGTGAGCTCGCCATAGAGCGAAAAGGCCTGTGACATGTAGCCGACGCGGCTGCGCGATTCATGATTGCCGGCCTCCATCGAGCGGCCGAAGATCAGCGCCTCGCCTTCGGTGGGCGGCAGCAGCCCCGTCAGCATCTTCATCGTCGTGGTCTTGCCGCAGCCGTTCGAGCCGACGAAGCCGAAGATCTCGCCCTTGCGGATCTGGAAATTCACGCGGTCGACCGCGGTGAAATCGCCGAAGCGGCAGGTCAGGTCGCGCGCGACGATCACGGTCTCTTGGCTGCCGTCGAGCTCGGACTTCGCCGGCATCTCGGCCCGGTCGCGCGCCGGGCGGTCGGGCAGCAGCGCGACGAATGCGTCCTCGATCGACGCCGCCTTGGTCTGCGCCTTGAGCTCCGCCGGTGTGCCGGTCGCGAGGATGCGCCCGTCGTTCATCGCGATCAGCCAGTCGAAACGCTCGGCCTCCTCCATATAGGCGGTCGCGACGATGACGCTCATGTCCGCCGCGCTGCGCGCGCGCAAGCGGTCGATCAGGTCCCAGAATTGCCGGCGCGACAGCGGATCGACGCCGGTGGTTGGCTCGTCAAGGATGAGAAGATCGGGATCATGGATCAGCGAGCAGCACAGGCCGAGCTTCTGCTTCATGCCGCCGGACAGCTTTTTCGCCGGCCGGTCGGCGAAATCGGACAGCGCCGTCGCTTCCATCAGCTCGGCGATGCGCCACTCGCGCTCGGACCTCGACTGGCCGAACAGCCGGGCAAAGAACGCGATGTTCTCGCGCACGCTGAGATCGGGATAGAGATTCTTGCCGAGGCCCTGCGGCATGTAGGCGATCCGCGGACACACCTGGGTGCGGGCGCGCCGGTCCGCCATGTCGACGCCGAGCACGCGCGCTTGGCCGTCCTGGATCGCGCGCGCGCCGGCCAGGATCGACAGCAGCGACGACTTGCCGACGCCATCGGGACCGATGAGCCCGACAACGCGGCCGGTGGGAATATCGATCGAGACATCGTCGAGCGCGACGACGTCTCGATAGCGCTGCGAGACGTTCCTGACGATCGCGACCGGAGGCGCATCGCCGATCGTGTCAGCCGTCATGGCGACACGTGCAGACGCGCCGGCCATGCGACGTCCGGATTCCACCGGACATACGCCACGCCCGGCAACCCGCTCCTCACGGCATCGGCGTGCGCGGCCAATCTGTCCTGATCGACGCGCACACGGATGCGAAACATCAGCTTGTCGCGCTCGCTCCGGGTCTCGACCGTCTTCGGCGTGAACTGCGCCTGGCTCGCCACGAACGACACTTTCGCCGGGATCGGACGATCCGGATAGGCGTCGAGCACGATGCGCGCCTCGGTGCCGATCTTGACCTTGCCGACCTCCTCGGTCGGCAGGAACACGTCCATGTAGACATAACCGATGTCGAGCATGGTGAAGATCTTGCCTCCGACGGCGAGGACTTCGCCGACATTGGCGAGACGATATTGAATGCGGCCGGGCTTCGGCACGATCAGGGAGTTGTCGGCGATCTGGACGGTGTAGAGCGCGACGTCGTGACGAACCGCTTCGAGCCCGCGTTCGGCTTCGAAAATTCGCGCCTGCGCGCCGGCGAGGCCGGCGGTGGCATTGTCGAGCGCCTGCTGACGCTGATCGGCCAGCTCGCGTGTGGTCCAGCCGTTCTGCAGCAGGCTGCGCGTGCGCTCCATCTCCTGCTCGGCGAGCGTCTTGTGCGCCTGCAATTGCGCGAGATTGGCGCGGGCCTGATCGACGACGTGCTGCGCCTGCTCGGCCTGGGCCTGCGCCTTCGACAGCGACTGCTGCAGCTCCTTCGTGTCCATCCGCGCCACGATCTGCCCGGCCTCGACGCGATCACCGATATCGGCGCGCAGCTCGGCGACGCGCCCGGCAAATTTGGTCGCGATGTCGATCTGGTCAGCCTCGATGCGACCGTTGCTGACGCTGATGCCGAGCGGCAGCGGCGGATGCAGCCGCTGCCACCAGACATAACCGCCACCGCCGGCGACTCCGCCGGCGAGCACGAGCAGCAGAAGCGGCCACAACGCCCACCTGCGCCGCGGCTGATGGGACACGGGAACAGGCACCGCCGACGCGGGAACGACAGCGCCGGGCTCAGCACGCACGTCCTGAACGGGCCGGATGTCGCTGACGAGCTCGGATTCCTGCTGATTCATTCCAAAAACGCCTTCGTCGCTGAAGCAGGCGTTCCGTTTGCCATACGCACGCAGAAATCCGTTGACGCAGCTCAATCGCCATCAGGCGGCACGCGCCGGCGGCTCAGCCAGCCAATCACATTTCAGTTATGGCGTTGGTTGATGCTCAAGCGTTCATCAGGGGCTGAACGTCGCGAGCTGTGCGGCGAGCGCCTCGCGAACGCGCGGGACGACGTCGGCATAGTCACGTCGCGCATCCTGGCGGAACAGCCGCACGCTCGGATACCACGGACTGTCGTCACGGCCGAGCAGCCAGCGATAGTCCGGCGTGAAGGGCAGCATGATCCAGGTCGGCTTGCCCAGCGCGCCGGCCAGATGCGCCACGCTGGTATCGACGGTGATGACGAGGTCGAGATTATCGATCAGCGCCGCGGTATCGACGAAGTCACCGATGTCGGCGGTGAGATCGAGAATGTCGTCGCGCGCGGCGAGCACGGCCTTGTCGGACGACCGAGGCTCCTTCTGCAGACTGACGAACCGCGCGCCAATCTCGAACAGCGGCGCGAGCGTCGGCAACGGCATCGAACGGTTGTGATCGTTGAGATGCGCGGGGTTGCCCGACCAGACCAGGCCCACCCGCAAGCGGTCATGCGGACCGAGTCGCTGCTCCCAGATCGCGCGGCGCGCCTCGGGAGGGCGCGGCAGGTAGCAGGGCGCGGCAGGGATCGTATCGAGCCGGGTGTCAAACGCGAGCGGCAGGCTCGACAGCGGACAGTGATAGTCGATGGCAGGCAGCGCATCGATGCCGCGGGCAAGACACTGCGCCACGCCGTCCAGGCCGGACAGAAGCGGCTGCAGCGGCGCGTCGACCTCGAGCACGACGCGCGCACCCTGCGCGGCCACCATTGTGGCGTAGCGCGAAAACTGGATCGTGTCGCCGAGCCCCTCGTCGCTATGGAGCAGGATCGTCTTGCCGGCGAGGGGCGCGTCCGCAAGCCACAGCGGCGCCTCGAAGCTGCGCTCGACGAAGCCGACGGCGCGACATTTTCGTCCCCATTCGCGCGCCGCCCAGCCACGGGCGAAGTCGCCGGTCAACAGCCGGAACAGCGCCGCGTTCCAATGCGCATCGGCCAGATCAGGCCGCAGCGCGACGGCGCGATCGAAGCTTTCGAACGCCTCTGCGAAGCGATGCAGCTCGGCCAGCGACGTGCCGCGATGATTGTGGAAATCCGCGGTCTGCGGCCGGAGCGCGATCGCCTTGTCGAACATGGCGACGGCGTCATCATGACGGCCGAGGTTCTGCAGGATGCATCCATAGCCATTGGCGAAGTCGGGATTGTCAGGCGCCAGCACCTGCGCGCGATGGCCGAGAGTCTCGGCTTCCTGGTAGCGGCGCAGCCGCCGCAGCGCGATGCCCTTCAGGTACAGCACGCCCGCCTGATCCGGCATCACCGCCAGCGACTGCCCGAAGCGCGAGATGGCCTGCTCGTAGTGGCCAGCATCGAAATGAAGCGCTCCGGCCTTGTTGGCCGCCTCGACATGATCTGGCTTGAGCTGTGCCACCTGATCGAAGGCCAGCGCCGCCTCGTCACGCCGGCCCTGGGCTTCGAGCACCTCGCCGAGACGAAACCACGTCGCGGCACGATCGGGCGCGAGCTGCAGCAGCCGATCGCAGGCCAGCGCCGCCTCGGCGTGCCGCTCCCTCAGTTGCAGCAGTTCGCCAAGCGCATCCCAGCTCTCCACCGCATCCGGCTGCAGCTGCAGCGCGCGATCATAGGCCTTGATCGCTTCATCGACGCGGCCGGAGTCCCGCAGCGCCTGCGCCAAGCCGACGAAGGACTCCGCTGCGGAAACGTCCTGCCGAACGGCGCGGGCAAACCACTCGATCGCATCATCGGCGCGCCTGAGCGCCAGGCAGACCCGGCCCATCGCACGTAGCGCGTCGATGGAAGCCGCATCCAGCGTCAGGGCGCGGCGGCACGCATCCTCGGCCTGCTCGAGCTGTCCGGCGCGCAGCAGCCGCAAGGCGGCGGCACACAGCGCATCAGGCGTATCGCTGTGGCCCATCGATCCGGATTTGACCGGGGGCTTGCCGGCGGGCCGGCGCGGCTTGTGCTTCATCAGGGGATCTCTGCGCTCGTGCTGCAAGCGGTAGATGATTCCCCGATGCGCGGAAAGATTGCGTGGGCGTCAGGAGACCGGTGCCGGCGCCAGCGGCACCGCCTCGAGGCCGCCGAAGCGACGCTCGCGGCCGCGGAACGAGGCGAGCGCCTGCGCCAGATCTGCGGCATCGAAATCGGGCCACATCCGCTGGGTGAAATGCAGCTCGGCATAGGCGCCTTCCCAGAGCAGGAAATCGGACAGGCGCTGCTCGCCCGAGGTGCGGATGATCAGGTCGACGTCGCGCAAGCCGGCTTCGCCCGTCACGAGGTCGGAGAACGCCGCACGCGTCAGGCCGTCGATCTCGCGGACTTTCGCTGCGGCCTCGAGGATCGCGTCGCGCGCCGAGTAGTCGACGGCGATGCGCAGGTGCAGGGTGCTGCCATTGCGGGTTGCCGCTTCGGCCCGGCCGATGGCGTCGGCGATGCCGCCGGGCAGCCGGTCGCGGCGGCCGATCACGGTGAGGCGGACGCCGTTGCGCACCAGCGACTCCACCTCGCTAGCGAGATAGACCCGCAACAGCGCCATCAAGGCGGCGACCTCGGCACGCGGGCGTCGCCAATTGTCGCTGGAGAACGCATACAGCGTCAGCGTCCCGATGCCCTGGTCGGGCGCGGCTTCGACGACGCGACGGATCGCGTCGACGCCCGCCTCGTGCCCGCGCAGCCGCGACAGGCCCTTGCGCGTCGCCCAGCGGCCGTTGCCGTCCATGATGATGCCGACATGCAGGCCATCCGACACAGCAGGTGATTTCGGTTGCAGACTACTTTGCATTGCAAAGCTCCAGGTCAAAAAAATGCGATGCGCGATTCAGACGCGGCCGGGGATCAGGCCGACCGACGATGGCGTATGCTCCTTGCCGGCAGCGGCCGCGGCGTCGCGGACGAGGCGCTCGAGCACGGCGAGATAATCGAGGAAGCGGCGGCGTCCCGCCTTGGTCAGCCGACAAGTGGTGTGAGGGCGATTGCCCTCATAGCCCTTGGTGACCTCGACGAGGCCCGCCTCCTGCAGCACCTGCAGGTGCCGCGACAGATTGCCGTCGGTCAGTCCGCAGAGCTGCTTGAGGTCGGCAAAAGCGAGACCCTTCGGGTGCGCCATCAGCGAGGTGAGCAGGCCGAGCCGGGCCTTCTCGTGGATGACGCGATCGAGGCCGTCATAGGAGAACGGCGCGCTGCCGTCAGTCTTCGACATCGGACTCTCCGGTCGCAAAATACAGAATGCCCGCCATCAGCCCCTGTCCGATCGCGAACGGAAGCCCCATCGTCCATGGCGACAGCGCATGCGTGGCGCTGCCCACCAGCAGCACCGCGAAGCCGGCCAGGAAATAGAACGCCCCGGCCAGCGCCACCGTGCGCGGCAGCGAGCGCACCGACGCAAACACGCCGAGCGACATCAGGATCTGCCACAGGCCCGGCAGCATCCACAGCGCCTCCGGCGCGAACTTCCACAAGAGCACCGCGAGCAACACGCCAGCGATGCCCGCCGGTAGGAACTGCTCGACCGCCTGGTGGATCATCGCGTCCGCAAGGCCGGAATGATGCCGGCGCGACCGCGCCCGCATCTCGAACCAGATCATCGTCAGCGAGACACAGGCTGCCGCCGCCCATCCGAGCAGGAACGTCCACGCGTCCGCCGTCGGGTCGCGCAGAAACAGCTGCTGAAGCAGTGCCGTGACCAGCGCAACGGCCGAGGTCGCGGCCATCGTCGCCGGCCCGTAGCCGCGAAATGCCGTGCCCGCCGCAAGCTGGCTACGGATCGCAATGATGTCCGCCAGCGCCTTGTCGAGGTCGCGCATGTCTCACCTGAAGCCGGGACCGGCTCGTTCAACTTTGCAATACAAAGTATATACGAACGCAAAGTCGATGCAAGCCCGCGCGAACCCGGAGCGCGCCTGCGTCAGCCGATCGGCCGCGCGTGCCGAGCTCGGTCGAGGGTGTCAGTAATACGAATAGCGGTGCACGCGGCGCGGCGGCGGCATGTCGACATAGACCGAGGGGCCGCGGCGGGCAGGATCGAACGCGACGCGCGGATTGATGCCACAGCCTGCATTGCGCCCGGAGGCGCTCGCCCGGCACTGCTCGAAGGTGTGATAGGAGCAGTCGCCGGGATAGCCGACGCCCCGGCCCTGCACACACCAGGGATAGTCGTAACCGCCTGCGGAGGCCGGCGCGATACCGCCACCAAGTGCAACGCCGACGAGGCCGGCTGCCATCATCATCACCTTGCGCATGATCTGTTCCTCTTCTGGCCGGAGGGTTGCACCACACCGGCATGGTCAAAAAACGACAAATCGGCGGAACGGATCACCAACCAAGGCAGTGACGTGTCGCATGCGCGGCGCGCCGCCTTCAGCCCTCGACTCCCGTCTGGCGGGCCGGCGCCGCATCGAGAACATGTTGCGGCGGCCGACCAGCGATTGCGTCGCTTCGTCCTATTCGACCTTCAGGCCGGCGAACTCGACGACCTTCTTCCACTTCTCGGTCTCGGCGACGATCTGGGCGCCAAACTGCTCCGGCGACTGGATCAGCGGCTCGCCGCCGAGGTCGACCAGACGCGCCTTGATCTCTGGCTCGGCCAGGATGACGTTGACCTGCTTGTTGAGCTTCTCGATGATCTCCTTGGGCGTGTTCTTCGGCGCGCCGATGCCGAACAGCGCGCTCGCCTCGTAGCCGGGCACGGTCTCGGCGACGGCCTGGACGTCCGGCAATTGCGGCGAACGCTGCTGGGTGGTGACGCCGAGCGCCCGCAACGAGCCGGAGCGGATGTGCTGGATGATGGAGGGCATGTTGTCGAAGATGACCTGCACCTGGCCGCCGAGCATGTCGGTGATTGCGGGCGCCGCGCCGCGATAGGGCACGTGCTGCATCTTGGTGCCGGTCATCGCCATGAACATCTCGCCCGACAGATGCACCGAGGTGCCGTTGCCGGACGAGGCCATGTTCACCTTGCCGGGGTTCTCCTTCAGGTAAGCGATGAACTCGGCGACGTTCTTGGCCCCGATGTCCTTGTTGACGGTCATCACGTTGGGGACGCGGTTGAGCGAGGCCACCGGCGCGATATCGCGAACGAAATTAAACTTCAGGTTGGTGTAGAGGCTCGCATTGATGTAGTTGGCCGGATTGACCAGCAGCACGGTGTGGCCGTCGGCCGCCGCGTTCACGACGGCATCGGTGCCGATATTATTGCCGGCGCCCGGCTTGTTCTCGACGATGAACTGCTGACCGAGCGTCTCGGACAGCCGCTGGCCGATCAGCCGCGCCAGGATGTCGGTCGCGCCACCCGGAGGATAACCCACCACGAAGCGGACCGGACGGGTGGGATAGTCGGCCGCGGACGCTTTGCCAACGGCAGCGATGGACGGAACGGCGGAGGCGATCAGACCAAGCGCGGTACGACGTGAAATCATGCGTTTCCTCAGGCATTATCTTTGAGCGGCGGCTAACGAGCCGCCGGGATCGAATGTAACAGAGTGCCGCGATGGCGGCGAGATCGATATCCAATCAGGAGGGAAGAGCCCATGCCGATCAAGGTCGATGCGCTCGATCATCTGGTCATCAATGTCGCCGACGTCGACCGCACGACGGCGTGGTACCAACAGGTGCTGGGCATGACGGTCCAGGTGTTCGATCCCGGACAAGGCAAGGTGAGGCGCACGTCGTTGCTGTTCGGGAACCAGAAGATCAACGTGCGACCGAAGGACGCGGACAAGGTCGACTGGTTCACGGCTGACCATGTAGCGGCCGGCAGCGACGACCTCTGTTTCCTCACCGCCAGCACCCCAGACGAGGTGGTGGCGCATCTCACGGCGCTCGGCATCGCTGTCGAGGAAGGTCCGGTCGCCAAGCAGGGCGCACGCGGCACCCTGCGCTCGGTATATTGCCGCGACCCCGACGGCAGCCTGATCGAGATCTCCTCGTATCAGGATTGAGCCGAGGCCGCCCTGAGGTCATTTCGTCACGGTCTCGCCGCTCTTGTCCATTTTCGCGACGATCTCGCTGCGCGACCATCCGGTCAGTTGCGCGAGATCCGTCGCCTGCGTGGCGAAACGTGCGGCGAGACTGTCCCGGTAGGTCTTCGCCGCGGCACAGGACGCCTCGCCGCGCCAGGGATGATGCTGGACATAGCGGCCCTGGAAATTGCTGCGGTCCTTGGTCTCGGCGAAGACGATGTCCTCGGGGAAGGACTTCGCATCGTAGCGTACGTGCAGCCGGGTCACGAAGGCGTTGGCTCCGGCCGTGCCCCGGCGGAGGCTGAAGGCGGTGTCATCGTCGCTGCCGATCCAGCGCGCGCCGAGCTCGACCAGCTCCTTGTTGCTCATCGGATCGGCGGCGCAGGGATCGCACCACGCCATGTCCCAGGCATATTCGACGAACACCGCCTGCATGTTCTCGCGCGCGACGGCCCGCTCGAACAGCGCCTTGTAGAACGGCCCGAACTCGTCCTTCACATAGAGCGGGACATCGATATCGGATGGGATCTTCACCGTGCGATAATTGGCCGCCTCGATGCGGCCACTCCTGGTGAGTGCATAGATGATCAGGTCCTGCGGTCCCCTGGCGTTGACCGTGCCGAGCCGCAGCGGCACCATGAACTTGAGACTCTGGTACCGCACCTGCAACGGCCGCAGGGTGCCGTTGCCGATGTTCTTCATCCGCTCGACATTGACCTTGGCCACGAAGAACCGCATGCCCTGCCTGATATAGCTGCCGAGCACCGCGTCCGCGCCCTGCGGAATGCGATAATTGTTGTCGGTCAGCCAGCGCGTCAGCCCGTCGCTCTCCTGCGCCGACAGGATCAGCACGTCGTATTCGGCGACGTCGTAGCTGGCCTCGACGGTGACGCCATAGTTCCGCCGGGCCATCTCATGGACAGCGCCTGCCATCATCGGCGCCGCCGGCATCGCCCGCGCCGCAACGACGACCGGCGCGCATGGATCGGCGTCATGATATTCGACCAGCCGCGGCGCGGTGTATTTGTCGAGATGGTCGATCGTCTTCGGCTCGACCACGCCGATCTGCTTGCGCTCGATGAAGGTCGGCACGGGGACGACCACCGCGAACTCCTTCACGTCGCCCTCGAAGTCGCTGGCCATCGTGATCGCAGTCTGCTCGCCATCGCGGGCGAGCACGACCTTCGATGACTGGTTGAACAGCTTCGCGTCGGCCTGGGCGACATAGAAGCCGCAAAACGCATTCGCCGGCGCCATCGCCGCGTTCGCCAGGATCGCGGTGGCCGCGACGCCGGTGCGGAAGAGCTTGCTGTAACGCAGGGTCATGTCGACACTCCTTCGGGAACGGACGAACGCCAGGAAAAGCGGGTCTCAGGGACGAGTCGGTCGAGCAGCAGCGTGAGCGGCGACAGCGCGATCAGCGACACGTAGAGCGCCGGCCGCATCTGCAGGACGAAGGTGAGGTAGTACGCAGCGACCGCAACGCTCAGCGCGAACAGCAGCCGGCCGACGCGCGAGTCCGGCGAGGTGCGCGGGTCGGAGATCATGAAGAACGTGAAGATCAGCAGCGAGCCGCTCTGCAGCTGATGCACGGGGATCGCCAGGGGATCGCCGAGCCAGGCGGCGCGCAGCAGCAGCAGTGCGGCATGGCTGGCGAAGAAATAGACTGCGATGTCGGCGCGCCGGGAGGCGCTGAGCACCAGGATCGCGAAGAAGCCGGCGAGGCTCGCGAACCAGATCTCCGTCCCCCATTGGCCGGGCGAGATCCACACGCCCTTGGAGCTGAACAGCAGCACCACGATCGCCAGCCCCGCCGGGTTGAACACGTGCTTGCCGTCGATGCGCAGCACGAATTTCGAGCCGATGGCGATCACGGCTGCCGCCGCATGCAGCCACAGCGCATCGGCGCGCAACAGCAGGCTGAGCGACGGGCCGGTGATCAACGGTGACTTGAGATCGAGCGGCGCGCCGGAGATGCGGCAGCAGACCGCCTGCGTGAGCAGCGCCAGGGCGACCGCGACCACACTCGCTGCGGGACGCGCGCCGAGATCGATCATGGCGAAATTGATCGCGAGCAGCGTCGCCAATGCCGCGATCTGGAAATAGCGGGCATCGGGCAGCCGCCATGGTCGTGGCTCGGCCAGCATGCAAACCTCCGGGCGTGTCTTGCCGCGCCATTGGTCGCCCGCGAACGGAGACGGGTTCAATCCCGATTTGATCGCAGCGACGCAAGGTGGCAGAAGATGACGACGAGAACGAAGCGGCCGGAGACAGGCCGTACTCAAGAACGACGGGAGCGAAGATGAAGGGAACGACGATGGCAGCGGGCACCGTGACGCCGTTCGACGGCATGGACGTGCCCTGGCTGTTGAAGCTGCGCAGCGAGACCCGGCGCGACCATCCGTTCCTGATCTCCGCGCCGTTCGATGCACCGGCGCGCCGCTGGACCTACGGCGCGTTTCACGAACGTGTCGGCGCCTTGGCGGCCGGTCTGGTCAAGCGCGGCGTCAAGCCTGGCGATGCCGTGCTGATCCATCTCGACAATTGCGTCGAGGCGATGCTTGCCTGGTTTGCCTGCGTCGAGCTGGGCGCGCTCGCCGTCACGACCAACACGCGCTCGGCGGCCGCCGAGATGAGCTATTTCGCCGGCCATTGCCGTGCGGTGGCCGCGATCACCCAGCCGGCCTATGCCGAGATGATCTCGGCGCATTGCCGCGGCATCCGCTGGCTTGCGGTCATCTCGCATGATCCGGGGCAGCTGGACACAGCAGCGGTCGGGGTGGGCGATCGCTTCGAGACGCTGTTTGCCGACAGCGCCGACCGGCCGCGGCGCGCGGTCGATCCGCTCGCGCCGTGCAGCGTGCAGTACACGTCGGGCACGACGTCTCGGCCGAAGGCGGTGCTGTGGACGCATGCCAACGCGCTATGGGGCGCCAAGGTCAACGCCGCTCATGAAGACCTGCATCAGGGCGACGTGCACCAGACCTATTTGCCGCTGTTCCACACCAACGCGCTGGCCTACTCGATGCTGGCAACGCTCTGGGTCGGCGCGACCTGCGTGATTCAGCCGCGCTTCTCGGCGAGCCGCTTCTGGAGCGTGGCGCTCGAGCATGGCTGCACCTGGACCTCGACCATCCCGTTCTGCATGAAGGCGCTGCTCGACCAGGAGGTGCCGAAGCATCACAAATTCCGGCTGTGGGGCACGGCGGTGTCCGAGCCGCCCGCCTTCGCCAAGTTCGGCATCAAGATCATCGGCTGGTGGGGCATGACCGAGACCATCACCCACGGCATCGTCGGCGAGGTCGACCAGCCGAACGCGCCGATGTCGATCGGCCGCGCCGCGCCGGAATACACCATCCGCATCACCGACGATGACGGCCGGCCGACCGAGGTCGGCGCCACCGGCAATCTCGCCATCAAGGGCGTGCCCGGCCTGTCGCTGTTTGCGGAGTATCTCTACAATGAGGAGGCGACGCGGACGAGCTACGATGCCGACGGCTTCTTCCTCACCGGCGACCGCGTCACGCGGCTGGAAAACGGCTTCATCAAGTTCGGCGACCGCACCAAGGACATGCTCAAGGTCGGTGGCGAGAACGTCGCGGCGTCCGAGATCGAGCAGGTGATCATCACCGTGCCCGGCGTGCGCGAGACCGCCGTCGTCGCCAAGAAGCATCCGATGCTGGACGAGGTGCCGGTTGCGTTCGTCATCCCGCAGGTCGGGGTCGCGCGCGAGGAGCTGCCCGAGAAGGTGCTGGCCGCCTGCCGCGCCGGCCTCGCCGACTTCAAGGTGCCGCGCGAGGTGAAGCTGGTCGACGAGATGCCGCGCTCGACCCTGGAGAAGGTCGCAAAGGCCGAGCTGCGCAAGTTGCTGGATTGAACCGAGGTTACGACACGCGGTCCTAATGCGCGCCCATCGCGACCGGGCGAAACGCCTGCAGCAGCTGCTGGTCGAGCTTCGGGCCCATGTTCTCCATGATCTGAAACGCGCGCGCATGCGTGAAGGCCGGTCGATAGGCGCGGTGCTCGATCAGCGCGGCGTAGATGTCGACGATCGTGGTGAGGCGGACGATGTCGCTGATCTGCTCGTTGTGCAGCGCGTCGGGATAGCCGGAGCCGTCGAGGAACTCGTGGTGATGCAGGATCACGTCGAGCATCTCCGGCGGGAAGCCGCCCTGCCGCCACAGCGCCTCGTAGCCACGGCGCGGATGCTGGCGCAGCAGCGCGATCTCCTCCGCCGTCAGCTTGCCCTGCTTGTCGAGGACGGCGACCGGAATGAACGCCTTGCCGACGTCGTGCAGCAGCGCCGCGCGGACCAGCCGGCGCTGATCGTCGTCGCGCATGCCCAGATGAATCGAGAAGCCGACCGCGAGGCCGGTCACGAACAGGCAATGCCGATAGGTGTCGTTGTGATGGCAGCCGACCACGGTCATCCACTCGCGCAGCGAGGAGTGCTTGATCGCCTTCAGGATCTTGTTCTCGGCCGCGACGATGTCCTCCATCGTCAACTGGACGCCGGCGGGCAGCTTCTCGAAGATCTTGACCATGACGGCCTGCGCCGCCTCGACGCCGCGATTGAGCAGCTTGCCGCGATCGGTCTCGTCATAGCCGTCGTCGGCGGGAAGCGCCGAGCGAATGCGCTGCAGCACGTCGGCGGGGCTGAACGGACGCGCAATGGTGTCGGTGGCGCCCAGCGCCCATGCCTGCATGGTGGCATGGTGCAGCGCCTCGGCGAGCACGAACAGGCGGGGCACCTCGCTATAGGCGCGCGACGAGAGCTTCTTGCGCACCCGCTGCACGCTCTCCGGCGAGCGCAGGTTGATGTCGACGATGACGCCGGAGAAGCGGTTGCCGGGGTTCTCGGGGATCTCGGTGGTCGGCATCATGTCGACATCGCCGACCGAGCGCAGGATGCGCGCCAGCTCGCTGCTCTGGTCACCGCGATCCGACGCGAGCAGGAGATGGCGCCTGGTCGCGGTCTGGGTCACGGTCTGCTTGGCTGTCGCGCTCATACGTGCTCGCCCCCTGCGGTTTGCTGCCCATGCAAGTTACCGGCATACGGGTTCGTCGCGGCTTAAGCCGATCATTCAAGCTGTATCGTTTCAGGTGAGCGAGACGTTAAGGGAATCGTTCAAATCGTGCGGCGCGGGGATGTGACTGCGGCGCAAAAAGCAACCGCCAGAGACGGGCTCCGGCGGTTCCCAGATACAGCGATGGTCTCGCGACGACGCTACGCCTTCATCGCCGCCTTGACCGCTGCGGCGGTGATCGGCAGCGAGCGCAGCCGCGCGCCACAGGCGTTGTAGATGGCGTTGCCGAGCGCCGGCGCGACCACGGTCACCGCGGGCTCGCCGACGCCGGTCGCCTTCTCCCCATTGGCGATCACGGCGATCGCGACCTCCGGCACCTGGCTCATCCTCAGCGGCGTGTAGCTGTCGAAGTTGGTCTGCTCGATGCCGCCGTCCTTCAAAGTCGCCTTCTCGTACATCGCGAGCGACAAGCCCCACAGCGCCGCGCCCTCGACCTGGGCGCGGATGTTGTCGGGATGGACCTGCGTGCCGACGTCGGTCGCCACCGTGAGCTTCTTCACCGTGACCGCCCCCGAAGGGGCAACCGCGACATGGGCGACGCACGCCGTCCAGCTCGCGGTGGCGCGCTCCTGCGACGACACGCAGGACACGCCCATGCCTTCGCCCGGCGGCAGCTTCTTGGCGCCGTAGCCGGACAGGCCCATCGCCGCCAGCAGCGTGTTGCGCAGCCGCTGCGCGCCGCCGTCGTTCTTGCCCTTGCCGTCGAGCAGCGCGATGCGGAACTGCGCCGGGTCCTGCCCCGAGGCCACCGCGATCTCGTCGATCATGCTCTCGACCGCCCAGAACGTCCAACCCGGCGCCACCGAGCGCAATTGCCCGGACGGCGTCGCATTGTGGGCGAGCTCGTTCTTGATCGCGCGCACATGGTGGTTGGGCACCGTGTAGAAGAAGTCGGCACCGTTGACCGTGAAGGAGTCGAGCGGCCCCTTCTTGTCGACCGAGGGCGACAGGAAGTCGGGGATGCCCCAGCGCGCCGTCGGCCACGCCGAGACGACGTCATGGCTCAGGGCGATGAGCTTGCCATTGCTGTCGAGGCCCGCCTTGACCTTCTGGTAGGTGAGCGGCCGCGAGTAGTCCATCGTCATGTCGTTCTCGCGGGAGTAGATCACCTTGACCGGCTTGCCGACCGCCTTGGCCGCCTGCACCGCCGGCACCATCATGTCGGCATCGAGCCTGCGGCCGAAGCCGCCGCCGAGCCAGGCCTGGTGCATCACGACGTATTTCGGATCGATCCCGGCGGCACCTGCCGCGATCGCGCCGGAGCGGGTCGCGAACTGATTGCCGGAGTAGATGTGCAGGATGTCGCCCTTGAACTCGGCGGTCGCGTTCATCGGCTCCAGCGGCGCATGGATGTTGATGCTGGTGGTGTACTCCGCCTCCAGCACCTTGGCCGCGCCCGACAAAGCCGCCGTGGCATCGCCGTCCTTGACGAAGAACTGCCCGGCGTCGTCCTGCGCCTGCAGCCGCATCGCCTCGGTGATGATGGTGTCGGTGCTGACATTGGCATACGGGCCCTTGTCGTAGCTGATCTTGAGCGCGTCCGCCGCCTTTCTGGCGTTGGCATAGGTATTGGCGACCGCGACCACCCAGCCCGAGGTCGAGCCGGTCTTGTCGTCGAGCGTCACTGCCTTGATGAAGCCCGGCACCTTCTTGGCCTCGGAGTCGTCGACCGCCGTGACCGTCGCGCCGAAGCGCACCGGCGGCGTGACGACCTTGCCGTAGACCATGCCCGGCAGCATCGTATCGATGCCATATTTCGCCGTGCCGTTGGTCTTGGAGGGGATGTCGAGCTGCGGCACCGAGACGCCGATCATGGTGTACTGATCGGGCGTCTTGAGCGTCAGCGCCTTCAACTCGTCGGCTGAGAAGCTCTTGGTGATCTTGCCGCTCTTGACGATCTCGGCATAGGTCATCTGCTTCTTCGATTTCGGATGCATGACAACGCTGTCGCGCACCACGAGCTCCTTTGCCGGCACGCCCATCGCGGTCGCGGCCGCCTCGGTGAGCGCGATGCGGCCGGCGGCGCCGGCGCGGCTCATGGCGTCGAAGTTCATCATCGTGCTCCAGCTGCCGCCTGTGATCTGGGCGCCGAGCACGGGATCGTTGTACTTCGGATCGTTGGAGGAGAGTTGGACCCGCATGTCCTTCCAGGCGGCGCCGAGCTCCTCGCAGACGATCTGCGCCATGGTAGATGCGATGTGCTGGCCCATGTCGGCCTTGCCGCAGGTCACGGTCACGATGCCATCCGGCGCAATCGCGTACCACACGCTGGGCTCGAAGTTCGCAGGTGCCGCTGCTGCGAGCGCGTGACCAGGCAGCCCGGCATAGCCGAGCACGAGACCGGTGGCGGCGGTGCCGACCAGGAAGGAGCGGCGGCTGAGATCGGTGGCCATCGTCGGCGATGCTTTCACATGCTGGTTCATGTCGCCCTCCGGTCGCTCGTGTTGGACGCGGTGCGCATCTCGGACGCGGCGCGCTGGATCGCCTTCTGAATCCGCGAATAGGTCATGCAGCGGCAGAGATTGCCGTCCATATGCGCGACGATCTCCTCCTTGGTCGGGCTCGTGGTCTTGGCGAGCAGCGAGGCCGCCTGCATGATCTGGCCGGACTGGCAGTAGCCGCATTGCGGCACCTGCTCGGCGATCCACGCCTTCTGCAACGGATGATCGCCCTTCTGCGACAGCCCCTCGATGGTGGTGATCTTCTTGTTCGCGACGTCGCCGACCATAGTCTGGCACGAGCGCACGGCCTCGCCGTTGACATGAACGGTGCAGGCTCCGCACAGCCCGGCGCCGCAGCCGAACTTGGTGCCGGTCATCTGCAACTGCTCGCGGATGACCCATAGCAGCGGCGTGTCATGCGCCGCGTCGACGGACATGGTCCGCCCGTTGATGGTGAGATTGGGCATTTGGTTTCTTCCCCGCCCGGCGTGCGACTTCGCTTAGGGCGAAGTTCGGTTTTATCGATTCGCTGGGACCCACCGGATAGATGCCAGCCATCATAAGAATGATCGCGTTGCCACGACGACGCAACGGGATTTGACCGCCGGCTTGCGAATTGAATTGGCATTTTACGTTGTGCAGCGCGAACGATGCTGGGCTGATGGCGCCGGGCACGCTAGGAAGAGGTGCAGCCAACGCGACAGCGAAAGGAGATTTCAGCCCATGAGACCATCCGCACGTATGACGCTGTGCCTGGCTGCGGCCATGCTGCCGAGCCTGTCGGCCGTTCCCCCTGCCGCGGCAGGGCAGACGCTGAGCGTCGCCGACGCGCCTTTCACAGCGACGTCATCCAACGTCACGCCGCTTGCCTTCGGCATGGATGTCGGTGAGACATCGCGCGTGCTGGAGCAGCCGTTGATCTATCTGAACGGCACGCCCGGCAACGAGACCTTTCTGGCACTGCGTAATCTCGGCGGCAGCGGACTGGTCTCGCACCATCACCGCCTCTACCTGAAGTTCCGCAGGGGACGGCTGACCGGCTGGAAAGAGGACTACGGCACCAACTGGATGTGGCGCTGACACGCGCCTGACGACCGCAAAGAGGACAGAACGTGGGACAAGACATCAAGCTGACGGCATCTGATGGCTTCCAGCTCGGCGCCTACCGCGCCGATCCGACCGGAACTGCAAAGCGCGCGCTGGTCGTCATCCAGGAGATCTTCGGTGTCAACCATCACATCCGCAACGTCTGCGACCGCCTCGCCGCCGAGGGTTACGTTGCGATCGCGCCGGCGATCTTCGACCGCGTCGAGCCCGGCTTCACCTCAGGCTATTCGCCCGACGAGATCGCGGTCGCGCGCAAGTTCGTCGCCAATCCGGATTGGGCGGCCTTTTTGCGCGACACCCAGGCCGCAATCGACGTCGTGAAGAATGTCGGGCCGGTCGGCATCATCGGCTTCTGCCTCGGCGGCAGCATCGCCTATGCGGCTGCGACCAAGCTGTCGGGCCTCCGCGCCGCCGTCGGCTATTATGGCGGCGCTGTCGCGCGGTTCGCCGACGACAAGCCGACGGTGCCGACTCAGCTACATTTCGGCGAGAAGGACGCGGGCATTCCCTTGAGCGACGTCGAGACCATCAAGGCCAAGCGGCCGGACGTCGAGATTTTCATCTACCCCGGCGCCCAGCACGGCTTTGGCTGCGACGAGCGCGCCAGCTACGACCAGCCGAGCGCTGACCTCGCCTGGACGCGCAGCCTGGCGTTCTTTGCCCAGCACCTGCGCTGATCACCGCACCACCGTCATTGCGAGGAGCGAAGCGACGAAGCAATCCAGAGCGTCGCGTGCGACTCTGGAGTGCTTCGCCTCGCTCGCAACGATGAAAGAAGAGGGGGGCGCATCGTTCTGCGCCACGCGTCATCGCGAGCGTGCAGCGATTCCTATGGAGGTCAGAACCAGCGCTCGCCGACCTGGATGGTGTCGCCCGGCTTGAGCGAGGTGCCGAGCGGCACCTCATAGCGCGCGGCGCCGGATGCATCGGTGTGGGTCAGGGTGACGACGTCGCGCCGCGCCCGAGGCGAGAAGCCGCCGGCGATCGCGATCGCGCTCTCCACCGTCATGTTGGGCACGTAGGGGTATTGGCCGGGCGCCTGCACCTCGCCGAGGATGAAGAACGGGCGATAGGCTTCGATCTCGACCGCCACCGAGGGCTCGCGGATGTAGCCGTTGCGCAGCTTGGCGGTGATCTCGGCGGCGAGGCCGGCGGTGGTGCGGCCGCGCGCCGGCACGCTGCCGATCAGCGGCATCGTGATCGATCCGGACGCATCAATCGCATAGGTGTTGGTCAGGCCCTCCTGGCCGTAGACGACGACGCGCAGCTTGTCGCCGGCATCGAGATGATAGACGGAGTCGCGGCGCGCCGGCGCATAGCCGGCGGGAACGACATAGGCGTCTGCGCGGGTGGCGGCAGCGAACGAGTTGCGCAACGTAGGAATCGCTCCACCCTGCCCGGTGGCGGCAACCGGGCCGGTGGAAGGCGTTCCATAGGCCATCGCGTCGAGATCGCTCTGCGGCTGGACGGCAGCGACGGGGGAGATCGTCTGCATGCAGCCCGACAACAGGATCGCGGACAGGACGGTAATGACCGGAACAAACAACGCGCGCACTCGAACAATCCTTGAATGAGGATGTGCGCTAGTCATGCGCGGTTAAGGTTAACAAACCGTTGGCGCGCAGTCCCCCGTCGCAAGCGGCCACGGTGAAAGCGGCCCGAAAAAAATCCCCCTCCCACGGCGTGGGAGAGGGATCCGATGGTCACCGTGATCCGGCGCGCTCAGCCCGGCCTATGCGCTCACGCCGACACCGATCGGGCACGCGACGCCAGTGCCGCCGAGGCCGCAATATCCGGCCGGATTCTTGGCCAGGTACTGCTGATGATAATCCTCGGCGAAATAGAACGGCCCCGCCGGGACGATCTCGGTCGTAATCGCTCCGAGCCCCTTGGCGCGCAGCGCCGATTCGTAGGCCGCCTTCGACGCCTCGGCCGCCTCGCGCTGCGCATCGCTGAACGTGTAGATCGCTGAGCGATATTGCGTGCCGACGTCGTTGCCCTGACGCATGCCCTGGGTCGGGTCGTGGCTCTCCCAGAACGTCTTCAAGAGGCGCTCGTAGGACATGATCTTGGGATCGAACACCACCAGCACGACCTCCGTATGCGCCGTCTGCCCCGAGCACACCTCCTCGTAGGTCGGGTTCGGCGTATGGCCTCCGGCATAGCCGACGGCGGTGACGTGGATGCCGTCACCGAGCTGCCAGAACTTGCGCTCCGCGCCCCAGAAACAGCCGAGCCCGAACACGGCCTGCTCGAGGCCGTCCGGATAGGGCGGCAACAGGCGGCGACCGTTGACGAAATGCGTCGCGGCGGTCGGGATCGGCAGAGCGCGGCCGGGCAGCGCCTCGGCGGCAGACGGCATGGCAGGGGCTTTGCGCATGAAGAACATGGGATGTCTCCGCTCATGGCCAGCGCCCGCGGGACGGCCCACGGCGCGATGACCTCTTGTCAGGGGAATATATAGGGCTCTACGGGACGAGCAGTAGCGCCGTTACGCCGCGCCAGCGGTTCCCGCGTCGCGCTCCGAGCGGAATCCAGTACTGCTGCCGGCGCGGCGAGACGAACCGCCGCGCTCAGTCGCGTCCATAGCCGATCAGCGGCTTGCGCGGCCGGAACAGCAGCATCAGCAGGATTCCGAGCAGGCCAAGCACCGCAAACACCGGCTGGTCCAAAAACACCTTGACGATCCACTCCCACAAGAACGGGGCCTTGGCCTCGATCCAGGCCTTGAAGGCGGCTTGGCTCGCCTGGTGGACGTCGTTCCAGAGCTGGCCGAACCGGGTGAACTGCAGGGTCTGGTCGGCCACCCAGCGCGCGCCGTCATAGACCAGGAAGATGAAGCTTCCGGCCAGCAGCAACAGCCCCACCAGACGGAAAAAACCGCGGATCATGCCTCACCTGCCCTCTCTCGCACGCCCTCTCGGGCAGCAAGGCCATAGCGGGGGCCCCGCAGAAATTCAACCTCGTCAGGGGCTTAGAACCGGGTTTTGGCCGATTCCAGCCGCGGCGGGGCGCTCCGAGACCGTTGACGCTCGCCAGGGCTGCCCCTATAAGGTCGCCAATGGCGGTGGGCGCAATCCCGCCGCCGCTGTTCTTTGAGCAGCGCCGATCCGCCGAGCAACTGCTCCGGTCATGGCATTCTCAGAGAGGCGTCCGAACAACCCACCGCGTCGATGGGGCCGCGTCAAGCGGGCCGCGCGCGTACCCGCAAGAGCGGCGACTGCTCGCCGCCGAAGGATATTTGAGAGCATGGCCAACACGACTTCCGCGAAGAAAGCGACGCGCAAGATTGCCCGCCGCACCATCATCAACAAGTCGCGCCGCACCCAGATGCGCGGCGCGGTTCGCTCCGTCGAGGACGCGATCAAGAAGGGCGATCGCGACGCCGCGCTGAAGGCGATGGCCAATGCCGAGCCGCAGCTGATGCGCGCCGCGCAGCGCAACATCATTCACAAGAACAACGCGAGCCGCAAAGTGTCGCGCCTCACGCATCAGATCGCCAAGCTCGCGAAGTGACGCGATCGCGCGGCTGACGAACTATCAAGATGCAAACAGCCCGGCTCGCGCCGGGCTTTTCTTTTGTGCCATTTTCAATTGCGCGTTCCGCTGTCGCGCATCCCTCCATCGCTCGCCGCGCCTTCTCCATTTGATGGTCACATCTTGATGGTGATATCGCATCGCGAATACGATCTTCGCGCGTGGTGGAACCCGCGCGATATCGTGCGCGCCTGACACAGGTTCCGTCGGAACTACGTGAAGTTCCGTATTTTTACGCAGTGACAATATTGTCTCATCTGAAACAGCTGCGAATCTGCGCGCCGCGCTTGCGCATCGCTGTCAAGAGCGCGCGATGCGCCGCTCACTTTGCGCACCGCGCATCGCGGGAGTTACCCGCTTCGAGCAATCGCGAAAAACATCGTTTCGAAAATGACTTAAGTGCATAGCGCGACCAAGTGATTGGAAAAGCGGGTGAGGCCGGTCGAAACATAAAAAAATTATGAAGAAATTTTGGGCAGACGATGTTGTTTGTCACATCAGAGATTCCTCGCGATGATTCAAAACGTTGCTTTCTTAACGCGCAACACCGCGTCGCAACCGCCGCGAAGACTCGTAACGCGTGCTCCGATCTTATGGATTGCGAGTCCCGACGCATCGTGTATTTCTTTAATCACTCGCGGCGCCCACGATCTTGAGACCAGCGCGGTTTTAGAAACGGGGCGGACGTGCAAATCGGCGGCGGTGTGCGCGTTGGCGACGCTTTCCAAAGCGATGGCCGGATCTGTACCCATAGCAATATGGGGAACGACTGAACTTTGTCGAAATTTCTCGGGCGCAGCATCATCGTTGCGCCGCTTTGAACAAGAGAGATACGACATCGGTCGACCCGGCTGAAGCTCGTGGCGGCTTCGCTCACCGAGTGGACAAGTTGGACGGGATGTACGGCGGTGCGGCTGAATCTTGGGGTTCAGGCGCGGCGGCATTGGGATGACAACTTGCCGTGAGCAATCACGGCAGGGCGGGGAGGTTGCATGTTTTACGGACACATTGCGGGCACACACCATAGGCTGGTTCCGGATAACGCACCCTTGGCGGTCAACACTGAAGTGATCGACATCTCCAGCCCGGCCATTGCCAGCACGGCGATCGGCCCTCCGGCGTCCATCGCGCATCTGAGTATGCGCTGACCTCGCGGAGAAGCTTCTTCCACCAGCATTGATGGCCCGACGGCGTCCGCGCCGAACGGCGAGCCATGTCTGGAGTTGAGCCTCCGCTCGAGGTCTCGCTGCGGCACACGTGTCCTTTCACGGGACGTCTGCCCGGCGATCACACGACACCACCACTCAATTCGAAAAGTTGCGACTGCCATGACAAATTCGGAACAGGATCGCTGGTCTCGCGTGAAGGGGCGGCTGCGCTCGACCGTCGGCGAGGACGTCTATACGAGCTGGTTTGCCCGCATGGACCTCGAGGCCGTTCAGAACGAAAGCGTCCATCTGTCGGTGCCGACGCGTTTCCTGAAGAGCTGGATCCAGGCGCATTATGCCGAGCGCGTGCTGTCGTGCTGGCAGGCCGAGATGCCGGAGGTGCACCGCATCGATCTGTCCGTTCGCACCGCAATGCGCTGCGCGACGCCGGTCAAGGAAGCCCCCGTCGCCGTCGAAGCCCGCCGGGCCGAGCGTAACGACAACCGGCTGGCGACGAGCGCCGACACGCGAACTGCGTCGGCTGCGGCTTCGCTCGCCACGAGCCATGACGCGCTCGGCGGCTCGCCGCTCGATCCGCGGCTGACCTTCGCGAGCTTCGTCGTCGGCCGCGCCAACACGCTGGCCCATGCCGCAGCGCGCCAGGTCGCGGACGGCCGCCGCGGCGACCCCGTGATGTTCAACCCACTCTACATTCATGCCGGCGTCGGGCTGGGCAAGACGCATCTGCTGCAGGCCGTCACCTGGGCCGGCAATGCCGGCGGCGAGCGCAAGGTGCTGTACCTCACCGCCGAGAAATTCATGTACGGCTTCGTCGCGGCGCTGAAATCGCAGACCGCGCTGGCCTTCAAGGAAGCGCTGCGCGGCATCGACGTGCTCGTGATCGACGACCTGCAGTTCCTGCAGGGCAAATCGACCCAGGCCGAGTTCTGCCATACGCTGAACGCGCTGATCGATGCGGGACGACAGGTCGTCATCGCAGCCGATCGGCCGCCGTCAGACCTCGAAAGCCTCGATGATCGCGTCCGCTCGCGGCTTGCCGGCGGCCTCGTCGTGGAGATGGGCTCGCTCGGCGAGGATCTGCGCCTCGGCATTCTCAAATCGCGCGTCGCCGCGGCCCGCGCGCATCATGCGAGCTTCGACGTGCCGGAGCCGGTGCTCGACTATCTCGCCCGCTCCATCACCCATAACGGCCGCGATCTCGAAGGCGCGATCAACCGCCTGCTGGCGCATTCCAAGCTCAACAACCAGCCGGTCACGCTCGACATGGCCGAGCGCGAGGTGCGCGACCTGGTGCGGCCGCAGGAACCGAAGCGCATCAAGATCGAGGACATCCAGCGCGTCGTGGCGCGGCAGTACAACGTCAGCCGCTCCGACCTGTTGTCGTCGCGCCGCACCGCCAACGTGGTGCGGCCGCGCCAGGTCGCGATGTACCTCGCCAAGACGCTGACCCTGCGCTCGCTGCCCGAGATCGGCCGCCGCTTCGGCGGACGCGATCACACCACCGTGCTGCATGCGGTGCGCAAGATCGAAGCGCTGGTCGGCAAGGACATCGCGCTGAACGACGAGGTCGAGTCGCTCAAGCGCCAGTTGCAGGACTAGACGGCACGCACGGCCAGGGGAGCGGACAGAAGGTTCGCCCCCAGCCGGGCCGTTGTCCCGGCCCTTCGACGCTGTCCTCGGACGTCGTTCTCGGACCCGGCCTGCGGATCGCGGAAGCACCTGCCGAAACGTGGGAAATCGGCCCGCCATCCCTTGCGCTCGGGCCTCATCCGCGCCACTTTACGCCTCCCCCTCACGCTCCTGGACGCTGGCCAAGCGCCGTTCGGGCGCGAGGTGCCATCGGCCGCGGCGCTGCTCAGCCCGCCGGCATTCCAGGACAAGCTCAGTTGGAACGGGCGGGTATAGTGCAATGAAGGTGACCGTCGAACGCGCACAGCTCCTGAAGTCGCTGGGCCACGTCCATCGTGTGGTCGAGCGGCGCAACACCATCCCGATCCTGGGTAACGTGCTGGTCCGCGCCGAGAATGCCCGGCTGTCGCTGCGCGCGACCGATCTCGATCTCGAAGTGACGGAAACCCTGGCCGCCGAGACCGCCACCGCGGGCTCAACCACCGTTCCGGCGCACATGTTCTACGACATCGTCCGCAAGCTGCCGGACGGCTCGCAGATCGTGCTGGAGAGCGACGGCGAGCGCGCAGTGCTCGCGATCCGCGCCGGCCGCTCCAAGTTCACCTTGCAGACCCTGCCGGAGAGCGACTTCCCGGATCTCGCCGCGGGCGAAATGACGCATGCGTTCGGGGTTCCCGCCAAGGACGTCAAGAGCCTGATCGACCGCACGCAGTTCGCGATCTCCACCGAGGAGACGCGCTATTACCTGAACGGCATCTATCTGCACGCCGGCGGCACCGCCAAGCAGCCGACCCTGCGCGCGGTTGCAACCGACGGCCACCGCCTCGCCCAGGTCGACCTGCCCCAGCCTGCCGGCGCCGCCGAGATGCCGGGCGTGATCGTGCCGCGCAAGACCGTCGGCGAAGTGCAGCGGCTGATCGAGGACAATGACAGCGAGATCAGGATCGAGCTGTCGCAAGGCAAGATCCGCTTCACGCTGGGACAGGTGGTGCTGACCTCGAAGCTGATCGACGGCACCTTCCCGGATTACGGCCGCGTCATTCCGCAGAACAACGACAAGGAGCTTGTCGTCGACAAGGCCGATTTCGCCGCCGCCGTCGACCGCGTCTCCACCATTTCCTCCGAGCGCGGCCGCGCCGTGAAGCTCGCCCTCTCCCCCGGCAAGCTGGTGCTCTCCGTCACCAACCCGGATTCCGGCAGCGCCACCGAGGAGCTCGAGGTCGAGTACGCCTCGGACGCGCTCGATATCGGCTTCAACTCGCGCTATCTGCTCGACATCGCCGCGCAGATCGAGGGCGAGGTCGCCGTGCTCCGCCTCGCCGATCCGGGCTCGCCGACGCTGATCCAGGACCGCGACAACCGCAACGCGCTGTATGTGCTGATGCCGATGCGGGTGTGAGGCGAGACTGCTGCGAGATCGAGTTTAACCCGTCATGGCCGGGCTTGACCCGGCCATCCATCCTTACAAATGGCCTACTGGGTTTACACTCTCGCGAGCAAGCCGGGCGGCACGCTGTATGTCGGCGTGACCAATGATCTCGTCCGGCGCGTCTATGAGCACCGCGAAGGTCTCGCCGAGAACTTTACGCGCCGCTATGGCATCAAGCGCCTCGTCTACTTCGAGACGCATGAAACAATCGCGGCGGCGCTGCAGCGTGAGAAGAATATCAAGCACTGGTCGCGTGAATGGAAGATCGACCTGATCGTCGCGAGCAATCCTGACTGGCGCGATCTATATGATGAAATAGTCCGCTGACGCGGACGATGGATTGCCGGGTCAAGCCCGGCAATGACGAATCAAGGTCCCAGCTCCTCCCGATGACCCCCTCCCGCATCAACCGCCTCGCGCTGACGCATTTTCGCAGCTATCGCGCTGCCAGCGTCAGCGTGCAGGCGGACATGGTCGCGCTGGTCGGGGCCAACGGCGCCGGCAAGACCAATTTCCTGGAGGCGATCTCGTTCTTCGCGCCGGGCCGCGGCCTGCGCCGTGCCACCCTGGAGGACGTCGCCGACAACCAGGGCGACGGGTCGTGGGCGGTCTCGGCGGAGGTCGAGGGCGCGCTGGGGCTGACGACCTTCGGCACCGGCATCGAGCCGCCGCGCAGCGATGCGAACACCACGCGCCGCTGCCGCATCGACCGCGAGCCGGTCGGCTCGGCGGCCGCCTTCGGCGACCACATCCGCATGGTGTGGCTGACGCCTTCGATGGACGGCCTGTTCATGGGCGCGGCATCGGAGCGACGGCGCTTCTTCGACCGCCTGGTGCTGGCGATCGACAGCGCGCATTCGAGCCGGGTGTCGGCGCTGGAGCGCTCGTTGCGCTCGCGCAACCGGCTGCTCGAGGTTCGCAATTTCGACGACCATTGGTGTGACGCCATCGAGCGCGAGACTGCGGAGCTCGCGGTCGCCGTCGCTGCCAGCCGCGGCCAGACCGCGGTGAAGCTCGCTGCGATGCTGCGTCAGCGCGGTGCTGCCTCCGCGTTCCCGTCCGCCGAGATTGCGCTCGACGGCTGGATGGAGAATGCGCTGCTGACCGAACCCGCGCTCGCGGTGGAGGACCGCTATCGCGCTGTCCTGCGCGACAATCGCGCGCGCGATGCCGCCGCCGGCCGCACGCTCGACGGCCCGCATCTCACCGATCTCCATGTCGTCTATGCGCCGAAGAACATGCCGGCGCGCGACGCGTCGACCGGCGAGCAGAAGGCGCTGCTGATCGGTCTCATCCTTGCGCATGCGACGCTCGTGGCCGAGACCACCGGCATCGTGCCGATGCTGCTGCTCGACGAGATCGTCGCCCATCTCGATCCCGGCCGCCGCACCGCTTTGTTCGCCGAGCTGGGCACGCTCGGTGCCCAGGTATGGCTGACCGGCGCCGATCCCGCGGCGTTCGCCGAACTACGCGAGCTCGGCGAGATCTTCGACGTCGAGGCGGGGCGGATCAGCGCGCGGCGGTAACTCGCTCCGCCGCTGAACCTGTCAGTTCGCCGGTTCAAGGAGCTGTCGTTGGACGGCAGGCACCTGCCGGCGCCCAAGCGCTCGGCGACGAGCCCCACATCCCTGCCGAGAGCCAGAGCGATGCCCGTGCTCGGCAAGGTCGGCGACTGAAGATCGCCCGGCGGCCCGCCGTGAGCGACACGCTGGAGCTCGCCGCCGGCGTGCCTCGGGCCTGATGGTTGGCCCGGGTGGCACCGCCCTGCCGCTACCGCTCTACTGAGGAGGCGCCTGCCGCGTCACGCGTGACTCGTGCCTTGAATCGCACGCGAAAGCGCCCCGCTGCACGCCTCAAAACCAGCCGCGAGAAGGGCCAGAATCCGGCTTTCGGAGGGGACGAAAACGACCCTCGCCAGGCCTTGAAAAACCGTTAAAAAGCGCTATCTCTTCAATGTCTTACGACGGGCCACTTTGCGCTAGGCGCGTGGCTTCTTTCGTGAGAGAAAGAGCGCTCTCGGCATGCGATCTGCAATGCCGATTCGACCACCCCTTCCGAAGGCCCCACATGACCGAACCCGCCCGGCAAACCATCGCCGACAACGAGCCTGCAACCGCGAACGAATACGGCGCAGAATCGATCCGGGTGTTGAAGGGCCTGGATGCCGTGCGCAAGCGCCCGGGCATGTATATCGGCGATACCGATGACGGCTCCGGCCTGCATCACATGGTCTACGAGGTCGTCGACAACGCGATCGACGAGGCGCTGGCCGGTCACGCCACTGCGGTCGAGGTGGTGCTCAATCCGGACAATTCGGTCACCGTACGCGACGACGGCCGCGGCATTCCGGTCGACATCCACAAGGGCGAAGGCGTGTCCGCCGCCGAGGTCATCATGACCCAGCTGCATGCCGGCGGAAAGTTCGACCAGAACTCCTACAAGGTGTCCGGCGGTCTGCACGGCGTCGGCGTCTCCGTGGTCAACGCGCTGTCGAGCAAGCTGCAGCTGCGGGTCTGGCGCGACAACAAGGAGCATCTCATCGAGTTCGCCCATGGCGACGCGATTGCGCCGCTGAAGGTGGTTGGCGAGGCCAAGGGCAAGCGCGGCACCGAGGTGACGTTCCTCGCCTCGACGGAGACGTTCAAGAACGTCGAATACGACTACGCCACGCTCGAGCATCGCCTGCGCGAGCTCGCCTTCCTGAATTCCGGCGTCAACATCGTGCTCTCCGACATGCGCCACGCGGTCGAGAAGCGCGAAGAGATGCGCTACGACGGCGGCGTGGAGGAGTTCGTCAAATATCTCGACCGCAACAAGAAGGCGATCGTCCCGGCACCGATCATGGTGCGCTCGGAGGTCAACGGCATCACCGTGGAAGCGGCGCTGTGGTGGAACGACAGCTATCATGAGAACGTGCTGTGCTTCACCAACAACATTCCGCAGCGTGACGGCGGCACGCATCTCGCCGGTTTTCGCGGCGCGCTGACGCGCCAGGTCAACGGCTACGCCGAGGCCAATGCGAAGAAGGAGAAGATCGCGCTGACCGGCGACGACTGTCGCGAGGGTCTCACCGCCGTTCTTTCCGTGAAGGTGCCGGATCCGAAATTCTCGTCGCAGACCAAGGACAAGCTGGTGTCCTCGGAGGTGCGGCCCGTGGTCGAGAACGTGTTGAACGAGGCGCTCGCCGCCTGGTTCGAGGAGCATCCGGGCGAGGCCAAGACGATCGTCGGCAAGGTGATCCAGGCCGCGGCGGCACGCGAGGCCGCGCGCAAGGCGCGCGAGCTGACCCGCAAGAGCCCGCTCAGCGTCTCCTCGCTGCCCGGCAAGCTCGCCGACTGCCAGGAGAAGGATCCGGCCAAGTCCGAGCTCTTCATCGTCGAGGGTGACTCGGCCGGCGGCAGCGCCAAGCAGGGCCGCAACCGCGAGTTCCAGGCGGTGCTGCCGCTGCGCGGCAAGATCCTCAATGTCGAGCGCGTGCGCCCCGACAAGATGCTGTCGAGCGAGCAGATCGGCACCCTGATCACCGCGCTCGGCACCGGCATCAGCGACGAGTTCTCGATCGACAAGCTGCGCTATCACAAGATCATCGTGATGACGGACGCCGACGTCGACGGCGCCCACATCCGCACGCTGCTGCTGACCTTCTTCTACCGGCAGATGCGCGAGATCATCGATCGCGGCCACCTCTACATCGCCCAGCCGCCGCTCTACAAAGTGACGCGCGGCAAGTCCGAGCAGTACCTGAAGGACGAGCGTGCGCTCGAGGACTATTTGATCGGCACCGGCCTCGACGATTGCGTGTTCAAGACCGCGGAAGGCGAGGAGCGCAAGGGCCGCGACCTCCTGGCGCTGGTCGAGGAAGCGCGTCTCGTCCGCAACATCCTGCGCAACCTGCACACGCGCTACGACCGCAAGGTCGTCGAGCAGGCCGCGATCGCCGGCGTCCTGCGCCCCGACATCACCCGCGATATCCCGACGGCGGACGCCGCGGCCGCCTACATCGCAAAACGGCTCGACGTGCTGGCCGACGAGGTCGAGCGCGGCTGGATCGGCCACTTCGTCGAGGGCCAGGGCTTCACCTTCGAGCGCACCGTGCGGGGCGTCAAGGACGTCGCAGTCATCGACGACGCATTGCTCGCGTCCGTCGATGCCCGCAAGCTGGACGAATATGCGGCCCGCCTGCAGGAGGCCTATGCGAAGCCCGGCGCCTTGCGCCGTGGCGACGTCCAGACCGTGATCCATGGCCCGGTCGATTTGTTCGAGGCGGTCACCGATGCCGGCCGCAAGGGCATCAACATGCAGCGTTACAAGGGCCTCGGCGAGATGAACCCGCAACAGCTCTGGGAGACCACGCTCGACACCGACGCGCGCACCCTGCTGCAGGTGAAGGTCAAGGAGGTCGACGAGGCCGACGACATCTTCACCAAGCTGATGGGCGACGTGGTCGAGCCGCGCCGCGAGTTCATCCAGGACAACTCGCTTTCGGCGAACGTGGACGTGTAGTCGCGACGTCCAGCCCGAGGATACCGCGCACTGGCGCGATAGACGACCAGGCGTACCCTGAGTCTGCGGAGCAGTGGCCTGCCCGTCCCTTCCGTGTTAATTCCGTTGAAGATCGATGTTCCGCTTTCGCCGGTCCCCGGGCGAATCACCATCTCAGAACGGACTTTTCGCGCATGGCGCCCATTCAATACATCGTCGAGGGGGGTCACCGGCTCAAGGGCGCGATCGAGCCGTCCGGCAACAAGAACGCCGCCCTGCCGATCATCGCCGCCGCGCTGCTGACCGAGCATCCGGTCACGCTCGACAACGTGCCGCGCATCCGCGACACCGAGACGCTGGTCGAGCTGGTGCGCTCGGTCGGCGCCTCCGCCGAATGGCGCGGCCGGAACAGGCTCACGATCCATGCCAAGGAGATCCGCGCCGCGGACCTCGATCCGGACCTCTGTGCGCGCATCCGCGCGTCGATCCTGCTGGCAGGGCCCCTGCTCGCCCGCTGCGGCGAAGTGGCGCTGCCGCCGCCAGGCGGCGACGTCATCGGCCGGCGCCGCCTCGACACCCATTTCCTCGCCTTCGAGCAGCTCGGCGCCACCGTCACCGCGACCGACAAGATCGAGCTGCGCGCCTCCGGCCTGAAGGGCGCCGACGTCTTCCTAGACGAGCCCAGTGTCACCGCGACCGAGAACGCGTTGGTGGCCGCGGTGGCCGCCCACGGCACGACTTACTTGCGCAACGCCGCCTCCGAGCCGCACGTGCAGGACCTTGCGCATTTCCTGGTGGCGCTCGGGGCCAATATCGAGGGCATCGGCACCAACACGATGGTGATTCATGGCGCCAGCACGCTCGGCCAGGCGAGCTACTCGATCCAGCCCGATCACATCGAGGTCGGCTCGCTGATCGGCCTTGCCGCCGTGACGCGCTCTCCCTTACGCATCGTGCGCGCCGGCACCGAGCATCTACGCTCGATCCGCATGGGTTTCGAGCGGCTCGGCATCGTCTGCGAGGTTGCCGGCGACGATCTCATCGTGCCCTCGGAGCAGACGCTGCGGATCAAGGACGATTTCGGCGGCCACGTACCGAAGCTGGAGGACCAGCCCTGGCCGGCCTTTCCCGCCGACCTGATGTCGATCGCACTCGTCACCGCCACGCAATGCGAGGGCGTGATCCTGATGTTCGAGAAGATGTTCGAGTCGCGGATGTTCTTCGTCGACAAGCTGATCTCGATGGGCGCGCGCATCGTGCTGTGCGACCCGCACCGCGCCATCGTCGCCGGCCCGAGCCGCCTGCGCGGCGCCCGCGTCGTCTCCCCCGACATCCGCGCCGGCATGGCCATGCTGCTGGCCGCGCTGTGCGCCGAGGGGACCTCGTATATCGACAATGCCGACCAGATCGAGCGCGGCTACGAGCGCATCGACGAGCGGCTGAACGCGCTCGGCGCCAAGATCACGCGCGTGCCGGAACGCGGGCGGTAGCGCCATTCACGCAGCATTTCTCCGACGTCGTTGCGAGCGAGGCGCGAAGCGAAGCAATGACGAATGACCGGCCGTAGCGCTATGCCATTCGCGCGCTGGCTTCGCGAACATGAGCGTGCGATGATGCTCCGCATCGCGCACAGCGCGGGCACAACCGTGACATGTGAGGCTCACTGCACATGGCCATCAGCGAGATCACTCCCAACATCGACCGTACCAGATGGCTCGCGGGCGCGGAGTTCGCCGATGCCTTTCGCATCACGATTGACGAGCCGGACATCGATGCCCGCACGGCGGCCGAGCGCATGCTCGGCCACGCGCCCTGGTGGATGGCGGCGCTCCTGAAGCTCCGCAACCTGCTGGTCAGGCCCTTCGGTCTGAAGACCTCGGGCGCGGACCCAGACAACCCACGTCCTCTGATCGGGATGTTTCCGGTCGTCGACGAAACGCCGGCACGGCTCGTGCTCGGCTTCGACGACAAGCATCTGGACTTTCGCGTCCTGGTCGACGTCTCCTCTCATCGCGCAACGTCGCAGGTGACAGCGACCACTTTGGTGCAGACCCACAACGTTCTCGGCCGCGTCTATCTCACCGTCATCAAGCCGTTTCACCGCCTCGTCGTGAAAGCGATGCTCCGGCAGGTCGCAACGGCCGCCTGATTCCGCGCAAGCGTTTCACTCACTTCCCGCCGCCATTGCGAGGGCACAGCGAAGCAATCCGGAGCTCCGCGGAGGCAATCTGACTGGCCTCGCTGCGCTCGCAATGACGGTGAACACATCGAACTGCGGAGCTATCAGCCAAGCCGCGATTTCACTATTCACGCCTTTCCGAATTTTACGCTTGCTTTTATTCCGAAAGTCAGAAATACTGCGGCCATCCCGTCCTCATGAGAGGGGCGCTTCGCGATCGTCACGGACGTTGAGGGTGGGATGCGATGGATGCGGCGGCTCACAGCGCGCACTTGAGGTTTCCTCGAGGCTGGCGCGTGGACGAAGGAGCGGCCGTGTACGGCGAAATCGTATGGTCCTGGCCTCCCGATGCTGAGGTCAAGCCGGCGGGCGATCCGCAAGGTGACGGGGGCAAACAAGCTCGGTCCCCGGGGAGAGTACGTATAAGCCGTTCCAACCATGGCGCAGGGAAGGCCGGATGTGCGGCCCACCTGTGGTGACTGCCGCCTGCTACTTCTTTTGCAGGCGGGCCATGGGTGTGGTCAAGCACCCGGCCTTCCCTGCCCCTCTTCCTGTTCGAGGGGAGCAAATCGAGCATCACCCGGGCATGCCGTGCCGCGGGAACGTGTGTGGCCGTCCGATCCGATCTGGTTCGGCACGAGAGCAGTCCGCGATGGCCGACGTCGCGAACCCAAGCTCTAACGATGATGTTGCCGCGTCGCTCGCATCTCGCACCGCCCATGACGACGACGGCGTGATGTGCACGATACTGCGGGGACTGCTATAGCCTCGATCATGACCTCCACAGCCGGAACCGACCACGCGCCGCCGCCGGCGGCGCCGACACCTTCTCTCGCGCTCGAACTCTGGGAGACGGTCCGCCTCGCCGCGCCGATGGCGCTGACGCAGCTGTCGCAGATCGCGATGATGTCGACTGATCTCGCCTTCATCGGCCGTCTCGGCGGCGATGCCGTTGCAGCGGCCGCGTTAGCGGGCACCGTCTACTTCGTCGGCTCGACCTTCGGCATGGGTCTGATGTCCGCGGTGGCGCCGCTCGCCGCGCAGGCGTTCGGCGCGGCCGATGCCGGGCTGGTCCGGCGCGCGCTGCGCGTCGGGCTGTGGGCCGGGCTGTTCATCGCGTTGCCGATCATGCTGATCGCGCTGAACGGCGAGGTCATCCTGCTCGCACTCGGACAGGCGCCGGGCGTGGCGCATCTCGCGCAGGACTATCTGGCCGGCCTCGCCTGGGGCATTGCGCCGATGCTGTGGTTCCTGGCGCTGCGCAGCTTCATGGGCGCCGTCAACCGCCCCGAGCCGGTGCTTTGGATCACCTTGGCCGCGATCCCGCTCAACGCGCTGCTGGTCTATCCGCTGCTCTATGGCCACTGGGGTTTTCCGCAGCTCGGCCTGACCGGCGTCGGCCTCGCCACCTCGACCGTCAACCTGGGAACGTTTCTTGCCGGTCTGTGGTTCGCCGCGTTGCGCCCGCCGTTCCGCGACTATCATGTCCTGGCCCGGCTCGGGCGCATCGACTGGCGGCTGATGCGGCAGCTCCTGATCATCGGCGCTCCGATCTCGCTGTCGTTCCTGCTCGAATATGGCTTGTTCTCGGCGGCGGCGATCCTGATGGGACTGATCAGCACGGCCGCTCTCGCCGCGCATCAGATTGCACTGCAGATCACGGCGATCCTGTTCATGGTGCCGTTCGGCATCAGCATGGCCGCGACCGTGCGCGTCGGCCATGCGGCCGGCCGCAACGATGCGCACGGTGTGCGCCGCGCCGGCCTGATGGCGATGCTGCTCGGCCTCGTCCTTGCCATGCTGTTCACGCTCGGCATCATCCTTGCGCGGTTCGAGATCGTGCAGCTGTTTCTTGGCGCCGGCCTCGCCGATGCCGCGGCGACTGCGGCACTCGCCGCCACGCTGCTCCTGGTCGGCACGACCTTCTTCATCACCGATGCGCTGCAAACCATCGCGGTCGGCGCGCTGCGCGGCATCAAGGACACGCGCGTGCCGCTGCTGCTCGCCGTGCTCGGCTATTGGCTGATCGGCTTTCCCGCATCCTACGTGCTTGGCCTGCACACCAAGCTCGGCGCGATTGGAATCTGGATCGGGCTGTCGATCGGCACCGCCATCTATGCGGCCCTACTGGTGCTGCGCTTCCTGCGGTTGTCGCGATGAGGAGATCAGGCCCCCGCTGTATCCGGCGTCTCGTCGCGCTCCGGTCGATGCGGCTTCCCGGTCGACGCGCCCGCCCATTCGGCGACGACGCGCTCGAGGTCGATCAGGTTCTGACGCATCTGCTCCAGCGAGAAGCCGAGCGCGAAGAAGCGCTCGGCGGCGTCACCCGGCAGGCCCCGCGTGAGACCGTCGCTGCGGACGGCGGCGACCTCTTCCGCATAGGCCTTCACCGCGACGTGGATCGGCCAGATCGCCGGCGGGCCGGAGCCGTTGCGGATGGCCGCGGCACAGCCGCGCAGATAGCTCGCGATGGCATCGCTGACGCGCGACACCGGTCCCGACAAGCGCGCCTGCAGCTCGGATGGCAGCGGCACCACGCTGGCACGGCCGATCATCACGACGTCGTGGCGCAGGCGCAGGATCGTCCGCAGCAGCGGGCCGGTATCGGCGCCGGAGGACAGCCGCGCCGAGCGCTCGCGCTCGGCCTCGGCGCCGGTCGCGTTCAACTCGGTCAGGGCGGTGCCGATGCCGTCCTGAATCCGATGCAGCGCGTCGTTGTCGCGGCCGCGCGACAGGCCGGCCAGCAGCTCGGTGAAGGCGGCTGCAATCAGTTCGAGCAGACGCCCCGCCGCGGCACGCATCTGCACATGCGCGCGCGACGGCAACACGATGAACGATACGGCGAGGCCGGTCAGCGCGCCGACCGCGACCTCGAACACGCGGTCGATCGCCGAGCCGAGCGGATCGAGATGGCCCATCGTCGGCACCAGCAGCACGATGACCGCCGTCACGGTGGCGGCGTTGAGGCTGGGATTGATCGCGGCGACGAAAGCGAGCGGCGTCACCGCCAGGATCAGCATGCCGAGCAGTTGCAGCTCGCCCGAATGCGGGATGAAGACCGTGATGGCGCCGCCATAGATGGCACCGCCGATGGTACCGAACATGTAGTCGCGCGTTGCCTTCAGCGAGCGCCCCACGCTGCCTTGCGTCACGATCAACGACGTCAGCACCGCCCACAGCGGCAGCTTCAATTGAAAAGCCGTGGCGATGGCGAAGGCAAGCGTCGCCGCCACCGTGCCGCGAACCGCCAGCGACATCGGCGCCTTGCGGGCGCGCAACCGGCCGAACAGCCGCTTCAAGGACATCATCAGTCGCTCACCTCGAACAGCACCAGCGCGATCCCGGCATGGCAGCTCCCCACCCGGCCGAACCGGCTTGAAAGGCGGAATCGGCTTGCCTACGGTCATTGCAACGATGCGAGGAAACACGATGGCCCAGGAAACCGCAACGCTCGCCGCCTATGTCGCGGAGCTGAAATATGACGATATCCCGCCTGAGGTGCTCGACCGCGCCAAGGTGCTGACGCTCGACTTCCTCGGCAGCGCCATCCGGGCCCGGCGCGAGGCGGAATCGACGCCGTCCATCGTCAAGATGCTGGCGGCGCTGAAGCTCGATGCGGCGGGCGAGGCGACCGTATTCGGCGACAACAGAACCTGGACGCCGGCGGTGGCGGCGCTGCTCAACGGAACGATGGGCCATTCGCTCGATTTCGACGACACCCACGCCGATTCCTCGCTGCATCCGAGCGCGCCGGTGGTGCCGGCCGCGTTCGCCGTCGGCGAGATGGTCGGCGCGTCCGGCTGCGAGGTGCTGACCGCCATCGTCGCCGGCTACGAGGTGTGCTGCCGGCTCGGCAACGCGCTCGATCCGACCTCGCATTATGCCCGCGGCTTCCACCCGACGGCGACCGCCGGCACCTATGGCGCGGCCGCCGCTGCCGGCAAGCTGTTCGGCCTGTCGGAGCAGCAGTTGATCTACGCCTTCGGCGTGTCCGGCAGCCAGGCCGCGGGCTCGCTGCAGTTTCTCGTCAACGGCGCCTGGAACAAGCGCTATCAGGTCGGCGCGTCGGCGATGAACGGCGTGATCGCGGCGACGCTCGCCAAGAACGACTTCGTCGGCGCGATCGAATCCGTCGAGGGCAAGCACGGCCTCCTCGTCGGCTATACTGACACGCCGCATCACGAGAAGGCCGTGGCGGGACTCGGCACCACCTATGAGACGATGAAGATCGGCGTGAAGCCGTATCCGAGCTGCCGCTATACCCATGCAGCGATCGACGCCATCATCGCGCTGCGCCGCGAGCACAATCTGACGCCGGACCAGGTCAAGCGCATCGAGATCGGCCTGCATCGCAACGGCATCACGCTGACGGGCGATGCCGCGACCAAACGTCATCCGACCTCGATCGTCGGCGGCCAGTTCTCGATGTTCTTCACCGGCGCGCTGGCGCTCGACCAGGGCCGCTTCGGCTGGGACGACTACGTCAGGCTGGGTGACACCGCGATCAATGCGCTCGCCGACAAGTTCGATGTCGTGCAGGACGACAGGCTGGAGGTCGGCCGCAGCCATCCGTTCGGCGCGCGCGTCACCATCACCACGGAAGACGGCGTGCACGAGCGGCTGCACGACGATCCCTCGGGCGAGCCGACCTCGTTCCCCTCGGCGCAGGCGATGAGCGACAAGTTTCTGACGCTCGCCCGGCCGGTGCTGAGCAACCGCGCGCAGAGCTTCGCCGATGCGATCCTGTCGCTGGAGCGGTTCGACCGTGTCGCGCAGGCCGCCGAGCTGGGGAGAGCGTAGCGCATGCGTCATTCCCCATGGGTCGCCGCGATCACGTCGCTCACGAGCTGCGCCACGCCGTCGGCCTCCGGCGGCCAGTTCACGGTGCGCCCGAAGCGCGCAATGACGAGACGCTCCGACGGGACGACGATGACATATTGGCCGAGCGTGCCCTTGGCGAAGAACGCGTCGCGCGGCCAGCCATGGGAGCTGCGGTAGTTGGCGCCAAAGCTGTCGCCACTGTTGGTCCAGAAGCCGGCGCCGAGGCCGACGAACGCGCCGGGTGTCGGCGCGCTGACATACGCGACCCAGCCGGCGGGCAGGATGCGGCGGCCAGCCACGACGCCGTCGTCGAGATACAGCTGGCCGAGTCGCGCCCAGTCGCGCGCCGAGGCCAGCATCTGGCTCGATCCCTCCGGTGTGCCGGCGGCATCGAATTCGAGGGTGACGCTGGTCATGCCGAGCGGATCGAACAGCTCGCGATGCGCAAAACGCAGCACATCCGCAGCGCTGCCGCCGACGGCGTCGCGGATGAGATGAGAGAGGATGACGGTGTTGCCGTCGTGATAATTGCTGACCGCGCCCGGCGTGGTTTCGAGCGGCATGGTTTCGGCGAAGGCGGCGCGGTCCGTTTCGACGAATTTCATGCGGTTGACCGGCTCGAGCGCCGAGAACAGCGAGGCCTGCAGCGAGCTGCCGAGCGCGAGGCCTGCGGTGTGGCGCAAGAGGTGATCGACGGTGATGGCGTGGCGCGGATCTTTGTCGTCGCGCCACGCCGCGATGGGCGCGGGCGCATGCAGCGCGAGCTTGCCCTGGCGGACGAGAATGCCGATCAAGGTCGCGGTCATCGACTTGGTCGCGGAGAAGCCGAGCAGCGGCGTGTCGACCGCAAAGCCCGGCGCGTAGCGTTCGGCGATGACCTTGCCGTCCTTCATCACCACGACGGCATGTGCGCGCCGGAACGGCGGCACCTCCGGCTCGGCGAAGGCGCGATCGAGCGCCGCGGCGAGGGCTGGGGTGACCGGAGTTACGGCACGTTGCGGGGCGATGTCGGGCAGCAAGGCTGGCTGCGGAGCAGCGGGCCGGATTGTCGGCCAACCCTGCGCCTCGCCATGATCCATATGGCAGCCGAGCCCGTCGCGAAACACCGCGTGGCTCCGGCCGAGCCCGAGCAGGGTCACGGTGACATCCTTGGCCGCGCGATCGATGCGGATGTCCATCGCCCAGCTCAGCAGGCCGGCGCCCGGCATCGCGGCCCGTGTCTCGGAGAGCGTGCGATCCGGGTCGAGACCGGAGACGAAGGTCTCCGAGCACAGCACGCTGGCGATGAAGCCTGTCGCCACCTGGGGCACGTCGCGCGCCCGGGCGGCGCCCAAAGCGAGGGCGGTCAGGGCGACGGTCGAAACGAGGACGGGCAGCAGGCGGCGGCGGGTCATGGAAAGCTCCGGCAAGTGGACCGGCGGGACGACACCGCAAGCGCAGCCCTGCCGCTCGCCGATTTCGAAACGCGCACTTGCCGAAGCCCACAACAACCTCGCCGATTTCGGAATTCCTCCGTGATTTCAATGCCGAGAACATCACGCTGCGGCCAGCCTCATGCGCCGGTACTCGGTCGGCGTCACCCCGGTCACCGCCTTGAAGGCGCGGTTGAAGGGCCCAAGCGACTGGAACCCGGCGTCCATCGCGATGGTGATCACGGGCACCTCGGCCTGGGCGGGATCGGCCAGCGCGGCCTTGGCCTCCTCGATGCGGTGGGCGTTGAGGAAGGTATTGAAATTGCGGTAGCCGAGCTCGCCATTGATCAGCCGCCGCAGCCGGTATTCAGGAATGGAGAGCCGCGTCGCCAGCATGCCGATCGTGACGTTCTCCTGGCGATAGATCCGTTCGTCCGCCATCAGCCGCATCAGTGCGTCGACCAGCTTGCGGTTGGCCGCCGTCTCCGCCCCTGGGACGACCGCGGTAGCCGCTGCCACGCTCGGCGTCTCGACCTGCGGGGTCTCCGGCGCGAAGACGTCGCCTGCCCCGACCTGGAGCAGCATCAGCGCGACGGCGCCGACCACGCCCAAGAACATCGCCGCATTGATCACATTGGCGAGCTCCGACGGCCCGCTGCCGGCGGACGCCATCTGCAGCAGCGCGTTGACACCGCCGTAAGACAACGACGCAATCACGACGAAGGCGCGGACGTGCCGCCGCCCCTCGACGAGATCCACCGCCCAGGAGCGGATGGTCTGCGCCAAGGTTAGGCCAAGGAAGCCGAGAGCCAGCACATTATTGGCGACGATCACGAACCGTGCATGTCCGGCAGGCCCCAGCACGAGACAGCTCAGCAGGCTGAAGCCGAACACCGCGAGCCAGATCAGGCCGTGCAGCCAACGCAACGCAAAGCCGTCGTCGAACAGCGCGCGGCAGAACAGCCAGAGCACGACGATATCGGCGGTCGCCAGCGCAATCAGCGGCGCGGAAGCGAGCGATGGCGCAGCCGTGCCGCCGATGTTGAAGGTCGCCGCATGCGCGGCCGAGCCCAGCGCCAGCGCGATCGCGAGCCGGCCGCGCCATTGCCTGCCGAGATCGCGTCCCAGCGCGACGGCGAGCACGGCCAGCAGCGCGATAGCGGCGGCGCGAAGCGCGAGATCGAGGCTTTCGAGCGTCATCGTCACAAGTCCATTGTCAGCGGCGGAACTCTAGGCCGCAGCTTCGCTCCGTTCAAATCAAGCAAACGCGGCGACCTCCTGCCCTGCCGTCGCCTCAGCAAAGCTGCTAAGCTGGCGCGACCACATTGCAGGAGCGCCCCATGAGCTGGCAGCCATCGATCGATCCCGAGTTCGGCGATCCCACCTCGTGCGACGCGCTGGAGCACGTCATCGTGCCGCGCACCCGCGATCTCGGCGACGGCTTTGCGGTGCGGCGCGCGCTGCCGCATGGCCGCCGGCAGATGGTCGGGCCGTTCATCTTCTTCGATCATTTCGGCCCGGTGCAGTTCATGTCCGGTAAGGGCATGGACGTGCGGCCGCATCCGCATATCGGGCTTGCCACCGTCACCTATCTGTTCGACGGCGCCATCATGCATCGCGACAGCGAGGGCAACGTCCGCGAGATCCAGCCCGGCGCGATGAACCTGATGACGGCGGGCCGCGGCATCGCGCATTCCGAGCGCACGCCCGACCTGCAGCGGCAGAACGGGCAGAAGATGCTGGGCCTGCAGAGCTGGATCGCGCTGCCGGTCGAATCCGAAGAGATCGCGCCGAGCTTCCAGCATTATGCGGCCGACGCGCTGCCGACGGTCAGCGACACCGGCTTCTCCGCGCGCATCATCGCCGGCCGCGCGTTCGGCGCGGTCTCGCCGGTGACGATGGTCTCGCCCTGGTTCTATGTCGAGGTCACCGCGCAGGCCGGCACGGTCGTGCCGCTCGATCCCGACCACGAGGAGCGCGCGATCTATATCGTCGACGGCGAGGTCGAGATCGCGCGCGAACGCCACGAAGGACCGCGGCTGCTGATCTTCCGCCCTGGAGACGCCATCAGCGTGCGCACGGTCAAGCCGACCCGGATGATGTTCCTCGGCGGCGACGCGCTGGAAGGGCCGCGCCACGTGTGGTGGAATTTCGTCTCCTCCAGCAAGGAGCGCATCGAGCAGGCCAAGCAGGACTGGAAAACCGGCCGCTTCGCCGCCGTTCCCCAGGAGCACGAGTTCATTCCGCTGCCGGAATAGGCTATTGAGAGCGCAACGCTCCCGTTTCGAAAGCCCCGCACGATGACCACGCTCCTCACCAGCAATCTGCCGCTCCCGAAAATCGGCCGCGGCAAGGTCCGCGACATCTATGCCGTCGGTGACGACCGCGTGCTGCTGCTCACCACCGACCGCATCTCCGCCTTCGACGTCGTGATGAACGAAACCATCCCGATGAAGGGCGCGGTGCTGACGCAGATCTCGGCCTACTGGTTCAATGCGCTCGAAGGCGTGGTGCATCACCACATGATCTCGGCCGACACCGACGAGATCATCGACCAAGTGCCTGAGCTCAAGCCGCACCGGCAGGAGATTCTCGGCCGGGCGATGCTGTGCAAGCGCACCAATGTGTTTCCGATCGAATGCGTGATCCGCGGCTATCTCTCCGGCTCGGCGTGGAAGGAATACGCGGCGAGCGGCACGCTCGCCGGCGAGCAGCTGCCTGCGGGCCTGGTCGAGAGTCAGAAGCTGGAGCCCGCGATCTTCAGTCCGGCGACCAAGGCCGAGACCGGCCATGACGAGAACATCACGATCGCGCGGATGCGCGAGGTGGTCGGCGACGAGACGGCCTACACGCTGGAGAGCATGACGCGCGCGGTCTATACGCTCGGCGAGGCGCTCGCCCGCGAACAGGGCATCATCATCGCCGACACAAAATTCGAGTTCGGCCGCGACAAGGACGGTCACATCATCCTGATCGATGAGGTGATGACGCCCGACTCGTCGCGCTTCTGGGCGGTCGATGCCTATCAGCCGGGCCGGCCGCAGCCGAGCTTCGACAAGCAGCCGCTGCGCGACTATCTCGACGCCGAGCGCAAGGCCGGCCGCTGGAACGGCGAGGCCCCGCCGCCGCCTTTGCCGCAGAGCGTGGTGGATGCCACCAGCCAGCGCTATCTCGAAGCGTTCAAGCGGGTGACGGGGAGTGAGCTGAAGATCTGAGGATCGCAGGTTCACGCGTCGACGTTCGCGCTTGGGTTTGAGCTATCTCGTAGGAGCTCATAACTAACAGAGTGCTTCGGGGACCCCCCCCGACCCCTCCCCGCAAGGGGGAGGGGCCAATCCGCGGCCGCGTTCTTCGCTGACACGAAACTTCTCCGCTCTTCTGCGAGTGAATTTGGCGAGAGGCTCGCTCTCTCTTCTCCCCTCCCCCTTGCGGGGAGGGTCGGAGGTGGGGGACCACTCGACGAGACGATCATGATGCGCACAGACGCATCAACACATCCCGCGGCGCCATCGCACCCGAGGTGATCGCATCAAGACCCTCGAAAATGCCGAGGGCGCAGGGAAGGCCGGGAGCTGGCTGCCCCCATGGCCCGCCTGCTCAAAAAAATGCAGGCGGCAGGTACCACAGGTTCAGCCGAGACATCCCGGCCCTCCCTGCGCGATGGGTTTAACGGCTGCTCCGTACTCTCCCCGGGGACCGGCTTGTTTGCCCCCGTCGCCCGCCACGACCGAACGAGCGTCACCGCACGAACGTCATCGCGAGCTTGGCGCCAGCATCGGGGCGCCAGGACCACACGGCTTGACCGTCCGCGCGCTGCCATTCGTCAGCGCAAGAGCGCCTGACAGGCACGCGGCCACCGCTCCCGCCTCTACGTATCGTGACGACGCGTACGTCCCTCTGCATGAGGACGGGATGCGCGGATAAGAGCACGACTTCGGAAAAATAGCAACAACAAAATCCTGCAAGAGGAATTCGACGTCAAATTTTTCGATAGCTGACGCAAGACGTGTGCTCCTCGCCTCGATCGGCAGCGCCGAATGACGCCCTGACCAGGCTCGTTTTTGGCCGGAGTTTCTTCTGCTAGATCTCTTTGACGCGGAGCGGCACGACCATATCGGCCGAATGACCTCGTCCGGGCCAGTTTCCCCAGACGACTTCCGCGCGGAACGTCCGCCCGCGACAGTGCACGGTCAGAACCTCTCCGACGACCGGCGCGATACCTTCGCAATAACTTTCATCGCGACGAAGCTCCTTCTCGGTAACGAGCTCTCCAGACTTGAGAAGTATCCGTCTGATCCAATAAGGCATGTGTGATTTTTCGAGCTGTCGAAGCCACGGCGTCTGTTGTCCCCTGCGGTCCCCGAGATGCCCGTCTAGTCCTCGAACCCGACGAACACCGTCGCTTCCTTCACCGACTTCCGCTCGGACACGACGGCGTTGGCCGGAAAATCATGATCGGGCCAGCCGAGCGCGACGCTCTTCATGATGACCTGATCGTCGGCGATGCCGGCGTGCTCGCGGACCACGGGCGATTGCATGATGCCCTGGCTGTTGATGACGGCGCCGAGGCCGCGCGACCAGGCGGCGTTGACCAGCGCATTGGTGACGGCGCCGCAGTCGAACGGCGTATCGTCGCTGCCATCGAGCGCACGATCATAGGTCACGATGATGCAGACCGGCGCGTCGAACTGGCGGAAGCCGCGTAGCACCCAGTCCTGTCGCTTGTCCTTGTCGTCGCGCGCGATGCCCATGGCGAAGAACAACTGCTTGGCGACCTGCACCTGGCGCTCGCGATGCGCGCCCGCGAAGGGCTGGCCGATACGGAATTCACGCGACTGCGGGACGCCGGCGACCATCCGCTCGGTGTTGCCGGCGCGGATGCGGTTCAGCGGCTCGCCTGTGATGACGTAGAAATTCCAGGGCTGGCTGTTCATCGACGACGGCGCGCGCATCGCCAGCCCGATGATCTCCTCGATCAGCGCCCGCGGCACCGGATCGGGCTTGTAGCCGCGGATGCTGCGGCGGCCGAGGATGACGTCGTCGAACTGCATGTGTGTGATAGTCCCGTGATGACAACTGATCTGCCGCGAATATTCGCGGCTTTCCGGTTCCGGTGCAAGGTTGACGCGCGAACCGATCGGGGTGTCGCGAACACAGGGGGTTGTGATCGAGCTAGACCTTCAGCATCGACAGCACGGCGCGCGCAAGATCGGCGGGACTTTCCACGAGGCGGTCGGCGCCGGCCGTCTCGAGCTCGTCGCGACTGCCATAGCCCCAGAGCACACCCAGGCTGCGCATCCTGACAGCGTGGGCGCCAGCAATGTCATGGCGGCGGTCGCCGACCATGATCCCCTGGGACGGCGCGATATTCCGCTCAGTGAGAATATGCGTGAGCAGCTCCGGCTTGTGGTCCAGCATGCCTGACGGCACCGAGCCGTGGATGGCGTCGAACAGCGACGCAAGATCGAGATGCTCAAGGATGCGGCGCGCAAACACCTCCCGTTTGGATGTCGCGAGATAGAGCCGCAAGCCCGCGCCATGCATCTCGTGCAGCGCGTCGCGAATGCCGGGATAGAGTTCGCTGCCGAACAGTCCGCTCTCGCCGTAATGCTGGCGATAGGCGGTCACCGCTTCGTCGACCCGATCGTCGTCATAGGCCAGCAGCAGCGTCCGCAACATGTCCTGCAGCGGCGGCCCGATGACACTGCGGATATCGAGCGTCTCGTCCGGCGCATGCCCGAGCGCGCGCAACGCCGCCAGGGTGCTCGCGGCGATGCCGGGCTGGGAGTCGATGAGGGTGCCGTCGAGGTCGAGCAGGACAGAGTGAACCGAAGACATGTCCAATCATAGCGGCGGCCGCGAGAAGCGTAAACGACCGCTCCGCCCCGCGCTCACGCAGGCATCGGCTCCGCCGCTCGAACGGATGCATCAGGCCGATGGCATGAACAACTGCCCGCGGTCCGCCGCAGGCCTACCCTGTCAGGTAACTCCAGGGAAGGACCCACGCCGATGGCGCAGATCGCGACGATCGAAACCGGGCTCTAACGCATTCCGCTCGGCGTGACGCTGTCCGACAGCACGCATGGCGAGATGACGGAATTCGAGCTGAACACCTGCCGTGTGCGCGATGCCGACGGCGCGGAGGGCGTGGGCTACACCTACATGGTCGGCCGCAATGGCGGCGCCGTCGCCGATATCCTCGGACGGGAGATTCCCAAACTGATCACGAGTCACGAGGCCGACGACACCGAGGCGATCTGGCAGCGGGTGTGGTGGGGCCTGCATCATGGCGGACGCGGCGGACCGACCGTGCTGGCGCTGTCGGCGCTCGACATCGCGCTGTGGAACCTCAAGGCCCGGCGCGCGAACCTGCCGCTGCGGTCTCGCGCGCCGCACGGCCGGCCTAAGCCTTTGCGCTCGGACGGCTCGACACCTCGCCGTACCATCGCTTGAGATGGCGGAGATGATCCGGCGGGTCGAGCTTGGCGCGGGCCGCGAAATCGACCGTCACCATGGCGCTGATGTCGGCAATGGTGAAGTCCGGCCCGCAGACGAAGGCGTGATCGGCCAGCCGCGCGTCGAGCCAGGCGAAGTAGTGCGCGACGCGCAGACGCCCCCGCTCGGCGAGCGCCGGGATCTGCTCGAGCGGCAGCGGGCCGGGCAGCGCGCGGCTCTCCAGCCCCGGCGCACTGTTTCGGAACGCTTCCTGAATGGCATAGATGCCGTCCCACTCGATCCGCCGGACCCAGCATTCGATCACGGCGCGCTCCTCCGCATTGCGTCCCATCAGAGCCGGCTCGGGATGCAGCTCCTCGACGTAGCGGCAGATCGCGAAGATGTCGGTGATCGCAGCGCCGCTGTCGAGCTTCAAGACCGGAACCGTGCATTGCGGGTTCAGCGCGCGAAATTCCGGCCGAAACTGCTCCCCGGCGCGCAGGTCGAGCTGAACGGTGGGAATCGTGAGGCCCTTCTCCGCAAGGAAGATGCGCACGCGGCGCGGGCTTGGCGCGGTCGCGGAATCGTACAGCCTCATGAGCGTCCTCTCTGCGTGATTTGGCTGGAAGCAGCGGGATGGTGCCGCTACTCGGCGCCGAAGATCTCGTCCTGATCCATGCGCACCGCACGCAAGGCGCGGGTCCGGCGCCATTCGTCCAGCTGCACCCATGTGGCGTAGGTGATCAGCAGTGAGCGGCGGCGCGCGCCGCTGCGGTTGCGCGTCGCACCGTGCAGCATGTTGACGTCGAACAGCAGGATGTCGCCGGCCTCGCCCGCCGTGACGAACGCCGAGGACGCGGCCTGCGCATCGTCCGTGTCGGGGCGATGCGAGCCTGGCGCCACTTGCGTGGCGCCATTGTCGGGGCCGAAGGAATCGAGAAAGGCCAGCGCGGAGACCGAATCGGTGCGCCGGCGCTCGACGCTGTCGCGATGCAGCGGCTGCGCGCCGCCATCGGCACACGGCTCGCGCCCTTCGACCTGGCCGAGGAAGAACGGCGCCTTCAGGACATGATGCACGGCGGCAAGCATCACCGGCAGGCGGCAGACCTGTTGCACCGTCGCATCGAGATCGACCATGGCGTGCCGCCAGTCGCGGCCGCGCGGCACCGGCCATTGCTCCGAGGGCAGCGTGCCGGACTCGAACGCATCGCGCAGTGGCGCGATCCAGTCCGCCGGGATCGCACCGCGCAGCAGCAGATAACCGTCCTCCTCCAGCCGATGCGCGTCGGCTTCAGAAAGCCGGCCGACGCCGGCGCGCGCGGGTGCCGCGGTCATGGTTGAGCTCGCAATCTCGAGGTCAGTGGAAACATTCGGCATGGTCGATGATCAGACGGCTCTCGGCAAGCGGCTGTCCTGGATGGGCACGGCGCGTGGCGGCGCGCGCTTGCGTTCATCCGGCTACGGCCGTGACATGACGGCGCGACGGCTGAGCCTGAAGGAGATCCCGCATTGAGGCGATAGGTCGCGCGCGGCGCATCGGCCCGGCAAGGCGCCATTAATCACCCGTTAACCTCATCGACCTACATCTTCTTGCAACAGACGGCAACGATCAGAAACATAGAGAAGAGAGCGTTCAGACTTTTCGGAAGAGCACATGGCGATCGTCCAAAGCACCAGCCAGATCTCTCCCGCGATGGAGCGGGTCTATCACCAGAGCAACCTGCTCGGCGAATGGAAAGGCAGCTGGACTGCCAGTGGCCAGGCGGTGAGCTTCAAGGTCGTCAACATTCGCGGCGCCGCGGCGACGGTGGAATACACCCACAATGGACGGACCGAGCGCGGCATCGGCCAGGTCAACGGCTCGACCATCGACTTCGGGTCCGTCACGCTCGGCACCAAGAACGGCAAGAACGCGGTGCTGCTGTTCTCGTCCGGCGGCGGCAAGGCCACGGCGATGCTGGAAAAGCAGGCGCCTCCCGCCGAACAGAGCAACCTGACCGGGAGCTGGGCCGGCTATTCCGGCGAGAACGGAATGAGCGCGAGCTTTCGCGTGCTGTCCGTCAACGGCAAGGAGGCGCAGGTCAGCGTCACCGCCAATGGCGTGACGCGCCAGGGCACCGGCATCGTCTACAAGAACGTCATCATGTTCGGCCAGACGCAGATCTCGACCGACGACGGCAAGACCGGCAAGGTCATCTACCAGGTCGGCAACAAGTCCTACATGGTGCCGGTGGACAAGCTGCCCAAGACGGCCTGAGCGCAGGCGTCCAAAGTTCACACCCCCGCCATCATCACATATTTGATCTCGAGATATTCCTCGATGCCGTGGTGCGAGCCCTCGCGTCCGAGGCCGCTCTCCTTGACGCCGCCGAACGGCGCCACCTCTGTCGTGATCAGGCCGGTGTTGACGCCGACCATGCCGGACTCCAGCGCCTCCGCGACCCGCCAGACCCGGCCGAGATCGCGGGCGTAGAAGTAGGAGGCGAGACCGAACGGCGAGGCGTTGCACATCGCGATGACGTCGGCCTCGTCCTTGAACCGGATCACCGGCGCGAGCGGGCCGAACGTCTCCTCCTGCGCGACCAGCGCGTCCGACTTCACGTCCGACAACACGGTAGGCTCGAAGAAGGTGCGGCCGAGCGCATGGCGTTTGCCGCCGGTGACGACCTTCGCCCCGCCTTTGACCGCATCGGCGATGTGGCGCTCGACCTTCTCGACCGCTTCCTCGTTGATCAGCGGGCCCTGCGTCACGCCGGCCTCGGTGCCGTCGCCGATCTTCATCGCCGCGACCTTGGCGGCGAGCCTCTCGACGAACTGGTCGTAGATGCCGTCCTGCGCATAGAGGCGGTTGGCGCAGACGCAGGTCTGGCCCATGTTGCGATATTTCGAGACCATGGCGCCTTCGACAGCCGCATCGACGTCGGCATCGTCGAACACCACGAACGGCGCGTTGCCGCCGAGCTCGAGACCGAGCTTCTTCACCGTGCCGGCGGACTGGCGATACAGGATCTTGCCGACCTCGGTCGAGCCGGTGAAGCCGACGAAGCGCACGGACGGATGCTCGCACAGCACCTTGCCGATGTCAGGTGCATCGCCGGTGATGATGTTGAGCGCGCCCTTCGGCAAGCCGGCGCGTTCGGCCAGCACGGCGAGCGCCAGCGCTGACAGCGGCGTCTCGTTGGCCGGCTTCAGCACCACGGTGCAGCCGGCGGCGAGCGCGGGAGACACCTTGCGGGTGATCATCGAGTTCGGGAAATTCCACGGCGTGATGGCGCCGCAGACGCCGATCGGCTGCTTCAGCGCCAACAGGCGCGCATCCGGCTTCTGGGTTGGGATGGTCTCACCATAGACGCGGCGCGCCTCCTCGGCGAAGAACTCGATATAGGCGGCGCCGATGTCGACCTCGCCGAGCGCCTCCGTCAGCGGCTTGCCCTGCTCGGAGGTGAGGATCAGCGCGAGGTCCTCGCGGTTGGCCGTGATCAGCTCGAACCATTTGCGCAAGGTATTGGAGCGCTGCTTGGCGGTCAGCCTGGCCCAAGCCGGGAACGCGCGCGCGGCAGCTTCGACGGCCCGCGTCGTCTCCTCAGCACCAAGCTGCGCCACCTTGGCGAGCTCGGCGCCGGTGGCTGGGTTGACGACGGGGAACACCGGCGAGCCGACCCAGGCACCATCGATGTAGCACTGCTCGCGCAGCAGCGACGGATCCTTCAGGCGGTCACGCAGGCTCGGAGCGGCAGTGGAGGCGCGGGCGGCGGGCGGTGTCATCGGGTTCCTCCTCGAAAACGAGCGATCTTTCCCCCGAATATAGCCACGCGCCGGCCGAGGCGCACGGCTCGTGCCCCTCCTCAACGGTACATTCGATCCGGCGATCCGTGCCTGTACGGCACCAAATGCTGAATGATGAGGGGTCGACCAGGATCAGGCCGCGCCGCTCAAATAAGTCTCGCGGCGGCCGATCATGCGCTCCGCCGCCGCCTTGGCGTCGGCCTTGGTCGAGGTCGCGCAGGTGCGGTATTCGAGATCGGGCAAGGAGGCGGGATCGCGGCGCCCGAACCACGATTTGTGGCCGACGGGCAAGAGCGCCAGCGCCTGCGCCACATTGTCGACCGCACCGAACGAATACAGCGCACCGGTCGCAGCGATGCGCACCTCATAGATGCCGGGCGTGATCGGTGCCTCGATATTGTCACCGCGCCCCGGGCGGGGATACCGCTTCCACTCGCTCCACGTCGAAATCATATCGCCCCCAACGGCGGACATTGCCGCCAAAAACACGTCATCGGCTCGAAAAAGCCGATCCTTCAACCCTTTAATGCAAAAATGGTTGCAACTCACAACAGTCGCAAGCCCATGGTGGGAACATGGCCCCCATGTGTCGGCCTCGCGGCTGGGTGGAACTAATCATGATTCTGGCGAAAAATTGAAGCGCTGTGGCCTTGCCGCGGCGCTGTTGTCCCCGCCTGCTTCGTCCGCGCCGCATCATCACGAGATCGCGACCGGCCGTTCGACCGACTGTCCTTGCTGGCCGGGCCGGCCCGAGGAACAATCGCCTACCGTCATCAAGAACGGAACGGAGGAGACCATGCAGAACAAGACCGACATCGACGGCGTGCTGCGGCAGAAGGCGGAGGCGGGAGAGATTCCCGGCGTCGTCGCCGTCGCCGCTGACAGCAACGGCATCATCTATGAAGGCGCCTTCGGCAAGCGCGACCTCGGCCGCGACGATCCGATGACCGCCGACAGCGTGTTCTGGATCGCCTCGATGACCAAGGCCATCACCTGCGCGGCCGGGATGCAGTTGGTCGAGCAGGGCCGGTTGTCGCTGGATGCCCCGATCGGCGCGGTGCTGCCCGACCTCGCCGCGCCCAAGGTGCTCGACGGTTTCGACGCCAATGGCGAGCCGATCCTGCGGCCGGCCAAGACCGCGATCACGCTGCGCCATCTGATGACCCACACCGCCGGCTTCTGCTACGACATGTGGAACGGCGACATGGCCACCTATGTGCAGAAGGCCGGCACGCCCGGCATCATCACCTGCAAGAACGACGCTCTCAAATTGCCGCTCGCCTCCGATCCCGGCACGCGCTGGGAATACGGCATCAACATCGATTTCGTCGGCAAGGCGATCGAGGCGGTCAGCGGCTCGAGCCTCGACGCCTATCTGCGCGACCATCTGTTCGCGCCGCTCGGCATGGACGATACCGGCTTCAAGCTCGGCCCGTCGCAGCGCGCCCGCCTGGTCGGCATGCATGCGCGCGGCGAGGACGGCACCCTGGCGCCGATCCCGTTCGAGCTCGAGCAGGAGCCGGAATTCCACATGGGCGGCGGCGGGCTCTACGGCACGGCCGGCGACTACGTCCGCTTCACCCGGATGATCCTCAACAACGGCCGCGGCAACGGCAACCAGGTGCTCAAGCCTGAGACGATCGCGGCGATGCGCGACAACCATATCGGCGAGCTGGAGATGACGAAGATGGCCGCGGCGGTGCCCGGTGTGACCAACGACGTCGATCTCTATCCCGACATCGTCAAGAAATGGGGCTTGAGCTTCATGATCACGACGGCGCAGACGCCGGAAGGCCGCAGTGCCGGCAGCCTCGCCTGGGCCGGCCTCGCCAACACCTACTACTGGATCGATCCGGCGCGCGACGTCACCGGCGTGATCCTGATGCAGCTCCTGCCGTTCGCAGACCGGCTGTGCCTGGAGACGTTTGCAGGCTTCGAGCGCGGGGTCTATGCCGGACTCGATGCCGCGGGCGGACAGAAGGCGGCGTGAGCAGACTGCCAACTGACCGGAGTGAGCTCGGAATGAGTTAGTTGGCGTCATGCCCGGGCTTGGCCCGGGCATCCACGTCTTCGGTCCCGCAGCTCAATAAAACGTGGATGGCCGGGTCAAGCCCGGCCATGACAGTGGAGAGAGTTGTGTCTCCGGTGAAAAAGAACGCGTGACCACAGCTTCGACCTACACCTTCAGTCCGTTCTGGGCCGCCAATTCCTTCAGCGACACCTGGGGCCTTGCGCCGATGTGCTGGATCACCTCGGCGGCGGCGAGGCCGCCGAGGCGGCCGGCCATCTCGTAGCCGGTCTTGCGCACCAGCCCGAACAGGAAGCCGGCGGCGAACAGATCGCCCGCGCCGGTGGTATCGACCAGGCTCTCGATTGGATGCGCCGGCACCGAGATCACGCCGTCGTTCGACACCACGACGCAGCCCTTTTCGCTGCGGGTGACGATGCCGAGCGTGGCGTCCTCACGCAGCTGCTTCAGGGCGCCGTCGAAATCCGCGGTCTGGTACAGCGAATGCAGCTCGGCCTCGTTGGCGAAGACGAGATCGACGGTGCCGCCGCGCATCAGGTCGAGAAACTCCTCGCGATAGCGATCGACGCAGAACGAATCCGACAAGGTCAGCGCGACCTCGCGTCCGGCGTCATGCGCGATCGCCGCCGCCTTCACGAACGCATCCTTGGCGTCCTTCGGGTCCCACAGATAACCTTCGAGATAGATGAAGCGCGCCGCCGCAATCTGCGCGGGATCGATGTCCGCGGCGGTGAGATTTTGCGCGGCGCCCAGATAGGTGTTCATGGTGCGCTCGCCGTCGGGGGTCACCAGGATGTAGCAGCAGCCGGTCGCCGGGCCGTCGGCAGCGGGCGCGGTATCGAAGGTCACGCCAGCGGCGCGGATATCATGCCTGTACATCCGGCCGATCTGGTCGTCCTTGACCTTGCCCACGTAAGCGGCACGCGCGCCCAGGCTGGCGAGGCCAGCGATGGTGTTGGCCCCCGAACCGCCGGACATCTCGGTGGCCGGGCCCATATCGGCATAGATCGCGGCCGCGCGGGCCTCGTCGATCAGCGCCATGCTGCCCTTGGTCATGCCGTGCCGGGCGAGAAAGGCTTCATCGGCATGCACCAGCACGTCGAAGATCGCGTTGCCGATCCCGAGAACATCGTATTTCGCGTCAGTCATCCACTGGCCCCGTTTACGGCGTTTTGCAAACGCTGCGGCCTATCACAAGCAGCGCTGCTATAGAAGCCTGATGATCCGCTCATTCGTGACTGTGTTGTCAGGAACACTGGCCTCGCGCCTGCTCGGCTTCATCCGGGATGCGCTGATGGCCGCGCTGCTCGGCGCCGGCCCGGTCGCGGACGCATTTCTCGCGGCGTTTCAGCTCGTCAACGTCATCAGGCGATTGCTGACGGAGGGCGCGCTCAATGCAGCTTTGGTGCCGGCATGGCTGCGAATATACCAGCACGGTGGCACAATGCAGGCGGCAGCCTTTGCCGGGCGCGTGCTCGGCACGGTCAGCGCCGGCCTGCTCGCGGCAACGCTCGTGCTGGCGCTGCTGATGCCGTTCGCGATGACGGTGCTCGCACCAGGCTTCGCCGGTGAAGAGACGCTCACCCTGGCCGTCAATGATGCCAGGCTGATGCTGCCCTATCTCGCCTTCGCCGGCCCCGCAACCGTGCTGCTCGCACTCTCCAGTGCACGAGGCCGCTTCGCGCTGGCCGCGTTTGCGCCGCTGCTCTTCAACGTCGCGCTGATCGTCGTGACCATCGTGCTGCTGATGCAACATCCGGATCCTGCGAGCGCCGCGCTGCTGCTCGCCGCTACGATCGGCGTCGCTGGGCTGCTGCAGCTCGCCGTCCTCGCGCGGCGAGGCCGCGATGGCCCCCTCGCCTCGCCGGTGCGCGTCACCTTCCATGCGGAAATGCGCGGCTTCTTCGCCAAAGCGCTGCCCGGCATGGTCGCCAGCGCCGGCCCGCAACTGATCGCGGTCGGCGGCGCGATCATCGCCTCCGCCTCGCCTTCCGCGGTCTCGTGGCTGTATTTCGCCAACCGCCTCATCGAGCTACCACTCGGGCTCGTCGGCGTTGCCATGGGCACGGTGCTGGTGCCGGAGCTGACGCGCGCGCTGCACGAGGGCAACAAGCAGGCGCTGGCGGAAGTGCAATCGCGCGGCCTCGAACTGACGATCGGGCTCGCGCTGCCTGCGGCGCTCGGACTGATGATCCTGAACGAGCCGATCATTCGTTTGCTGTTCGAACATGGCGCGTTCAGCTCGGACGATGCCGCCGCGACGGCGCAGGTGCTCACATGGCTCGCGGCGGCATTGCCGGCGCAAGTACTGACCAAGGCGCTGCAGCCTGCCTTCTTCGCGCGCGAGGACACGCAGACACCGCTGCGCGCGACGCTGATCGGATGCGGTGTCGCGATCGCGCTGGCGTTCCTGCTCGCACAATTGTTTGCGGCAAGTGGCATCGCGGCAGGGCTCGCGCTCGGTGCCTGGGCCAATGCGGCGGTCCTGATCCGGCGTGGCGCCACGAGCTTCGGCTTCGCGCTTCCTCCCGCCTCGCGGCGCCGGCTGCCGCGCATCACCCTGGCCGCCGCGATCATGGGCACCGTCCTCTGGACCGTCGCCGGACGCTTCGCCGGCACGTGGAGCAGCAGCCATCTCGGCGCGGCCGTGCTGCTCGCCGCCCTGATCAGCGGCGCCATCATCCTCTACGGAGTGCTTCTATTGTCCCTGGGCGCCGTAGGCTGGCGCGAAACCGTCCGGGCGATCCGGCAAAAGCCCGCCGGCGACTTGCACCTTTGAGGCGCTCGTGCCAAACGACCCCCAAAATCATCATCCGGAACAGTGACCATGGCTTTCGTGGAACGGGTTTTCTCGGGCGTCCAGCCGACCGGCAACCTGCATCTCGGCAACTACCTCGGCGCGATCGTCAACTTCGTGAAGATGCAGGAGACGCACAACTGCATCTATTGCGTCGTCGACATGCACGCGATCACCATGCCGATCGATGTCTGGGGCGGCCCGGCCGAGCTGGCGCGCAACACCCGCGAGGTCACGGCCGCCTTCATCGCCGCCGGCATCGATCCGAAGAAGCACATCGTGTTCAACCAGAGCCAGGTCTCCGGGCATGCCGAGCTCGCCTGGATCTTCAACTGCGTCGCGCGCATCGGCTGGCTGAACCGCATGACGCAGTTCAAGGAGAAGGCCGGCAAGGATCGCGAGAACGCATCGGTCGGCCTCTACGACTATCCGGTGCTGATGGCCGCCGACATCCTGCTCTACCGCGCCACCCATGTTCCGGTCGGCGAGGACCAGAAGCAGCATCTCGAGCTCTCGCGCGACATCGCGCAGAAGTTCAACAATGACTACGGCGACTCGATCCGCAGCCACGGCTTCGGCGACGGCCTGTTCTTCCCGCTTCCGGAACCCTTCATCACCGGTCCCGCGACGCGCGTGATGTCGCTGCGCGACGGTACCAAGAAGATGTCGAAGTCCGATGCCTCGGACTATTCGCGCATCAACCTGACCGACGATGCCGATACGATCGCGCAGAAGGTCCGCAAGGCCAAGACCGATCCGGAGCCGCTGCCGACCGAGGAAAAGGGGCTGGACGCACGTCCCGAGGCCGACAACCTCGTCGGCATCTACGCCGCGCTATCGGACCGCAGCAAGGCCGACGTGCTCAGGGATTTCGGCGGCGGCCAGTTCTCCAGCTTCAAGAACGCGCTGGTCGAGCTGTGCGTCACCAAGCTCGGGCCGATCGCCGCCGAGATGAAGCGCCTGACCGCCGATCCCGGCTACGTCGAGTCCGTCCTGGTCGACGGCGCCGACCGCGCCCAGGCCATCGCCGCGGAGACCATGAAGACGGCCAAGGACATCGTCGGCTTCATCCGCAAGCCCTGAGCGGCACGGCGCGCTCCGGAGTTGGCCTTGCGGCCGTAGCCAGGATGAGCGAAGCGACATCCGGGCTACTAGGAGCCGCACCACCGCGGTCATTGCGGGCGCGATGGAACCCGCAGCCCTCTCCCCAACGGAGGCGGGCTGTGGCAGCATCGCGGCCGGATCGACTTGCAGCAGCAGGCGGGAACGCGATGGCGGCGCAGCGGCAGAGCTACCAGACCGGCCATGCGCCGAAATGCCTGGTCGTGGTCGACGACAGCGAGGAATGGGACCGCGCGGTCCGCTATGCCGGCCGCTGGGCGGTCCGTTCCGGCGGCCGTATCGTCATGCTGCACGTCATCGAGACGGAGGACCAGAACCAGCAATGGCTGGGGGTCGCCGACCTGATGCGGGCCGAGGCGCAGGAGCAGGCGCATGCCGAGCTCGACCAGGCCGCGGCGCTGCTGTCGGCGATCGGCGTGACCGCGCCGGAACGGGTGATCCGCGAGGGTGAGCCGACGGCGCAGATCCTGGAGACGATCGAGCACGACAGCGACATCGCGCTTCTGGTGCTCGCCGCCCATTCCGGCCCCGAGGGCCCCGGCCCGCTGGTCACCCATGTCACCAAGACGAGCGGCGCCTTCCCGATCCCGCTGGTGATCGTGCCGGGCGACCTCGGTGACGCCGATCTCGACGCTCTTTCATAGGCTTAGATCGGAAACGCCGGCCATGCCCCCTTGATCGTGCGCGCGTTCGCGCCATCTGCTATGAGGACACCACAGGCCGGCCTTGAACCGGCGCTGCCGGAGAAAGCCATGTTCATCCAGACCGAAGCCACCCCCAATCCCGCCACCTTGAAGTTCATCCCGGGCCGCGTCGTGCTGCCTGCTGGCACGATGGAGTTCGGCAGCCGCGACGCCGCCGCGCGCTCCCCGCTGGCCGAGCGCCTGTTCGCCGTCGACGGCGTCACCGGCGTGTTCTACGGCGCCGATTTCATCACCGTCACCAAGAGCGACGGTGAATGGCAGCACCTCAAGCCGGCGATCCTCGGCGCGATCATGGAGCACTACATGTCGGGCGCGCCGCTGCTCGCCGACGGCAGCGCCGCCAATGACGAATCCGCCGACGAGGACGACGAGTTCTACGACGAGGCCGACACCGAGACGGTCGGCATGATCAAGGACCTGATCGAGAACCGCGTCCGCCCGGCCGTAGCCAATGACGGCGGCGACATCACCTTCCGCGGCTTCAAGGACGGTATCGTCTATCTCAACATGAAGGGCGCCTGCTCCGGCTGCCCGTCATCGACCGCGACCCTGCAGCACGGCATCCAGAACCTGCTGAAGCACTTCGTGCCTGAGGTGGTCGAAGTCCGGCCGATGTAGCAAACCAATGGCGAATGGGGTTGGCGAATAGATCTGCGCGCTAATCGCCATCTGCCTCTGCTCACGCTGCGTTGCCGACGGTGGCGGCCACGGCCGCCGCCCGCCGAATGCTCCACGATACCTCGCTGGTTACCGCGCTCTGCGCGCCATGCCGTCGGTGCCGATCCTGAGCACGGGCTTGCGAGCGATTGATCGCCTCGACCTGGACCGTCGGGCATGGCCTTTGCGACCGGATGGCGCGGCGGCCTGAACGTCGAACGGGACGATCATTCCAATAGCCCGGAAAGATTTGCTTAAATGAGCGCCAATTCAGTAGTTTGCGTTCTCGGTCGTGCGCCGTGATGCGTTTTTCCCGATCAGGATGTAAGAAAGCGGCAACCGACTTTATCAAAGCCCCAAAAAGGTATTCGGCGCTCCCTTCAATGCGAATCTGACCGGATGTTGATCCTCGCCATCGATACTGCCCTCGACCATTGCGCGGCTGCCGTTCTGGACACTGATTCGGCCGCGATGCGCGCCGAGGAAACGCTGCCGATGAAGCGCGGCCACGCCGAGGCGCTGATGCCGCTGATCGCGCGCGTGATGCGCCAGTCGGGCGTCGGCTTCCACAAGCTCGACCGCATCGCGGTAACGACGGGTCCTGGTAGTTTCACCGGACTGCGCGTCGGCCTCTCCGCCGCGCGCGGCATTGCATTGGCGGCGCACAAGCCGGTCGTCGGCGTCACCACGCTCTCGGCCTACGCCGCACCCATCGTCAGCGAAGACCGTACCAACCCGGTGATCTCGGCGATCGATGCCCGGCACGACCATGTCTACTACCAAGTCGTGAGCGGCAGCGGCGAAGAGCTGGTCGCGCCTCAGGTCGCTGCGATCGACGACGTCTTGGCGGTCGCGCGGCTCGGCGCCCCACACCTCGTCGGCAACGCCGCGGCGCTGCTGGCCGAACGGTGGCCTCCGGAAGCCGCCGCGCCAGTTGCGGTCGACTCGCAAAACGGACCCGACATCACCTGGGTTGCCTGGCTCGGCGCGGCCGCGGACCCGGCGCGCGCGCCGGCGCGGCCGTTCTATCTGCGCGCGCCCGACGTCAAGCCGCCTGCCGGCGCGGCGCGCGCGCCGGCGCGGACGGCCCTCTCGTCATGAACATGTTCTTCCGCTGGCTCGGCAGCCCCAAACCGTTGATCGAAGCGGCCGCGCCGCGCGACGCCGCCAGGCTCGCCCAGATCCACGCCGCCTCGTTTCACCGCGGCTGGGGCGAAGGCGAGTTCGAGGCCATGCTGGCCGAGCGCAACACCATGATCCATCGGCTGCGGCTCGGGCGGAAACTCGTCGGCCTCATCGTCTCGCGAATCGGCGCGGACGAAGCGGAAATATTGTCGGTTGCACTTGACCCAAATCAGCGCGGCCGCGGATTTTCTCGTGATCTGCTGCTGCAGCATCTCGGGCACCTCGCGGGGCGCGGGGTCCGGACGGTCTTTCTCGAAGTGGAGGAAAACAACCAGCCGGCCCGCCGACTCTATGAACGCGCCGGATTTGCGACCGTGGGCCGTCGGGAACGCTATTACCTTCAGCCCGGCGGGGAACAGTTGAATGCGCTTCTGATGCGCCGGGACTTGTCGTAACCTGCGCTTGGTGGCAGAAAGCGCATCCTTGAGGCGAGACACGATGACCTCCTTGAAAACCACGCCAGCGCTCAATTCCACGGGAATCGAGGCCCGCTGTGCCGCCACCGGCATGCGCATGACCGAGCAGCGCCGCGTCATTGCCCGCGTGCTCGCGGAAGCCTGCGACCATCCCGACGTCGAGGAGTTGTACCGGCGCTGCGTCGCCGTCGACGACAAGATCTCGATCTCCACGGTCTATCGCACCGTGAAGCTGTTCGAGGATGCCGGCATCATCGAGCGCCACGATTTCCGCGAGGGTCGCGCCCGCTACGAGCAGATGCGCGACAGCCATCATGATCATCTGATCAATCTGCGCGACGGCAAGGTGATCGAGTTCACCTCCGAGGAAATCGAGAAGCTGCAGGCCGAGATCGCCCGCAAGCTCGGCTACAAGCTGGTCGACCACCGGCTGGAGCTGTATTGCGTGCCCCTCGACGAAGAGACGAATGGCTGACGCAGCGCCGGCTTCCAGCTTCGATCTCGTCATTTTCGATTGCGATGGCGTGCTGGTCGACAGCGAGGTGATCTCCTGTCAGACCCACGCCGACGTGCTCAGCCTGTGCGGCTATCCGATCACGACCGAGCAGGTGTTCGCGCGGTTCCTGGGCCGCTCCCTGAAACAGGCGAAGCTCGAGGTCGAGGCCGAGCTCGGCCACAGCCTGCCCGACGATTTCAACCCGAAACTGCAGGACCGCCTGTTCCGCGCCTTCGAGCAGGACCTCGCGGCGATCGACGGGATCACGGAGGCGCTCGACACCATCGACGTGCCGGTCTGCGTCGCCTCCTCCGGATCGCACCAACGCATGCGCGTCAGCCTTGGCGCCACCCGGCTCTACGATCGCCTCGCCCCGCACATCTTCTCGTCCTCCCAGGTCGAGAACGGCAAGCCCGCGCCCGATCTGTTCCTGTTCGCCGCAGCGCAGATGAGGGCGCGTCCCGGGGCCTGCGTGGTGGTCGAGGATAGCTTGGCCGGCATCCGGGGCGGTGTCGCCGCCGGCATGACGGTGCTCGGGTTCCATGGCGGCAGCCACTGCCGGCCTGGGCACGCCGACAATCTGCGCGCGGCCGGCGCCACCCTGGTTTTCGACGACATGCGGCAGCTGCCGGCGATTCTGGGCCGGCTGTCCGAGAAAAAGCCCGCGGTCGCTGGATTTTCGGCCCCCTAGCCTATATTTGAGCGCGGCGCCGCATTGGCGCGCCTCCGACTGCATGCAAGGGTTCATGACGCCGCCGCGCAAGCTGCACATCAAGTCCTATGGCTGCCAGATGAATGTCTACGATGCCCAGCGCATGGTGGACACGCTGGGCTCCGAGGGCTTCGTCGAGACCGCCGAGGCCGGCGACGCCGATCTCGTGATCCTCAACACCTGCCACATCCGCGAGAAGGCCTCCGAGAAGGTCTATTCGGAGCTCGGGCGGCTGCGGGTCGCGAAGGAGGACGCCGCAAGGGCTGGCCGGACGATGCAGATCGCCGTGGCCGGCTGCGTGGCTCAGGCGGAAGGCGAGGAGATCATCGCCCGCGCCCCCACCGTCGACGTCGTGGTCGGCCCACAGAGCTACCACCATCTGCCGCAGCTCCTGGCCCAGGCCCGCCGCGGCGAGCGCGCCATCGAGACCGAATTCCCGGCCCAGGACAAGTTTGGCTTCCTGGCGAAGCCCAGCCGCGAGGCGATCCGCGCCCGCGGCGTCTCGGCCTTCGTCACCGTGCAGGAGGGCTGCGACAAGTTCTGCACCTTCTGCGTGGTGCCGTATACACGCGGCAGCGAGATGTCGCGCGCAGTGGCGCGCATTGTCGACGACGTGACGCAGCTCGCCGAGAACGGCGTTCGCGAGATCACCCTGATCGGCCAGAACGTCAACGCCTATCACGGCGAAGGCCCTGACGGCCGGCCCTGGACGCTGGGGCGGCTGCTCTACAGGATCGCCGAGATTCCGGGCGTGGCGCGGCTTCGCTACTCGACCAGCCATCCCAACGACGTCGACGACAGCCTGATCGCGGCGCATCGCGATCTCGGAGCGGTGATGCCGTTCGTGCATCTTCCGGTTCAGTCGGGATCCGACCGAATCCTGAATGCCATGAACCGCAAACACACTGCGTCCGATTACCGGGATGTCGTCGACCGTTTTCGCGCCGCCCGTCACGACATTGCATTCTCTTCGGATTTCATCGTCGGGTTCCCGGGCGAGACCGAGGAAGATTTTCGCGCCACCCTCGCGCTGATCGATCAAATCGGATACGCTGCAGCCTATTCATTCAAGTATTCGCCGCGTCCGGGAACCCCGGCAGCGGACATGCAGGAGATGGTGTCAGCGACCGAGATGGACGAGCGATTGGAGCGCCTCCAGAGCTTGATCGACAGCCAGCAAGCAGCCTTCAACAAGGCCGCGATCGGCCAGGTCGTCGACGTGCTGTTTGAGCGCGCGGCGCGCAAGCCCGGACAGCTGGTCGGACGGACCGCGTATCTGCAGCCGGCCCACGTCATGGCCTCCGACGACATCATCGGTCAGGTTCTGCCGGTGCGGATCGACAGCCTCGAACGCTACAGCCTGCTCGGCGAGCTCATCACGGCCGCGCCGGCAGCGATCTCCCCCACGCCCCTTGTATCCATCGGAGGCTGAGCACTTGCCCAAGAGCGCATCGGATTCGTCTTCCCTCGCTCCCAGCCGCAAGTTCGATCGCGACATGTCCATGCCTCCCGAGACCCAGGTCGTCATCGATTTCGACGACAACCGCGCCGCTTCCGCCCTGGTCGGCCCCTACGGCCAGAATCTGGCCCTGGTCGAGCGTAGGCTCGGCGTCGTCGTCGATTCCCGCGGCAACCACATCACCATCGGCGGCAGCCGCGACGGCTGCGATGCCGCGCGGCGCGTGCTCGAATCGCTCTATGCGCAGGCCGTCAAGGGCCAGGATCTGGCGCAGGGCGACGTCGAGGGCGCGATCCGCGCTGTGGTGGCGCAAGGCTCGCTGTTCGAGTTCGACGCCAAGAACGCCAAGAACGCGTTCGAGAGCATCAACCTGCGCAAGCGCCCGGTGCGCGCCCGCACCGCCGCGCAGGATTCCTACATCCGCGCGCTGAAGCGCCACGAGCTCGTGTTCGGCATCGGCCCGGCCGGCACCGGCAAGACCTGGCTTGCGGTCGCGCATGCGGCGCAGCTGTTCGAGCGCAAGGAAGTCGACCGCATCATCCTCTCGCGCCCGGCGGTCGAAGCTGGCGAGCGGCTCGGCTTCCTGCCTGGTGACCTCCGCGAGAAGGTCGATCCCTATCTGCGTCCGATCTACGACGCGCTGTACGATCTGATGGATGCGCGCATCGTCGAACGCGCGCTGCAGGCCGGCGAGATCGAGATCGCGCCGCTCGCCTTCATGCGCGGGCGCACCTTGACCAATGCCGCGATCATTCTCGACGAGGCGCAGAACACGACGTCGATGCAGATGAAGATGTTCCTCACGCGTCTGGGCGAGAACAGCCGCATGATCATCACCGGCGATCCGTCCCAGATCGATCTGCCCAACGGCCAGACGTCGGGCCTTGCCGAGGCCGCGCGGCTGCTCGACGGCGTCGAAGGGATCGCACAGGTCAGGTTCACCGGCGAGGACGTCATTCGCCACGAATTGGTGGCGCGTATCGTCGCCGCCTATGAGAGCCCAAAGGCGCGCTGACCCCCGGAGCAAGCTCGCCGATCGGCGCATGATCCGAGCGCCATCCGCACAGAACGACCAGGATGCCACAAAGTCCCATTCCAACCACCGAGGTGATCGTCGCAGCCGACTGCTGGCAGGACCAGCCCGACGCCGAGGAGGTCATACATCGCGCCATCGTCGCCGCCGCTGAGACGGTCGACGCGGACGTCGGAGACGCCGAGATCGCGGTGATGCTGACGGACGATGATGGCATCCGCACCCTGAACAGCAATTGGCGCGGCATCGACAAGCCGACCAACGTGCTGTCGTTTCCGGCGCTGCAGCCGACCGGGCCGCGCGGCGAGGACGACGCACCGCGCATGCTCGGCGACATCGCCATCGCCTACGAGACGATGCGGCGCGAGGCCGACGAGGAGCAGAAGCCGTTCGCGCACCATTTGAGCCATCTGACCGTACACGGATTCCTGCATCTCATCGGCTACGATCACGAGACCGACGACGAGGCTGAGGAGATGGAGGCGCTTGAGCGCGAGATCCTCGCCCATCTCGGCATCCCCGATCCCTATGCCGACCGGGAGCGGACGAATTGATCATGGCCGACTCCGAACCCATTCACGATAATCCGCGCAACACGCGCAATCTTCCGGCCGTGGTGCCGGCATCCGAGCTCGGCCGCTCGCCGAGCGAGAATTGGCTCCTGCGCGCGCTGCGTAATCTGTTCGGATGGAAGGGCGGCGGATCGGTGCGCGACGATCTGCAGGTCGTGCTCGACGCCTCGACACCCGACGACATCGGCTTCTCCGCGGTCGAGCGCACGCTCCTGCGCAACATCCTCGATCTGCACGAGCGGCGGATCGCCGACGTCATGGTGCATCGCGCCGACATCGTCGCGGTCAGGCGCGACATCACGCTCGGCGAGCTGATGAGCCTGTTCGAGAGCGCCTCGCATTCACGGCTCGTGGTCTACAACGACACGCTCGACGATCCCGAGGGCATGGTGCATATCCGCGATCTGCTCGCCTTCACCACCGCTCAGGCACGCGTCTCGGACGAAGTGAAGGCGCGGCGCAAGAAGCCGCTGCCGGCCGGTCTCGACCTGAAGGCCGTCGACCTGTCGATGCCGCTGTTCGAGGCCAACATCATCCGCAAGCTGCTCTACGTGCCGCCGTCGATGCGCGCGATCGACCTGCTGGCGCAGATGCAGGCCTCGCGCATCCATCTGGCGCTGGTCGTCGACGAATATGGCGGCACCGACGGGCTGGTCTCGATCGAGGACATCGTCGAGCAGATCGTCGGCGAGATCGACGACGAGCACGACAGCGACGAGCCGCCGGCGATCGTGCGGCAGGCCGACAACGCCTTCATCGCGGACGCCCGCGCCAGCCTCGACGACGTGCGCCGGGTGATCGGCGAGGAGTTCGTGACCGGGGAAGCCGGCGAGGGCGTCGAGACCCTTGGCGGATATCTCGTCAATCATGTCGGCCGGCTGCCGGTGCGCGGCGAGTTGATCTCCGGCCCCGGCAATTTCGAGGTCGAGGTGCTCGATGCCGATCCGCGCCGGGTCAAGCGGCTGCGCATCGCGCCGCGCAAGGAGCGTCCCACACCCCGCCCGCCGCGCGAGAGCCGGCGCCGCGAAATGGCGCCGGAAGCGACCCCGCCGGACACGGACGTCCCGGCCGAGCCGCCGCCGGCGGAGACCGACCCGGCGCCGGGCCATGACGATAGCAGCCCGCCACGCGGCGACGGAGCCAGCTCACAGTGATCCGCCCATCGACGATTCGCGGCCTCGCCATCGGCGTTGTCCTGGCCTGGGGCTGGAAGCGCGCGGGGATCGCGCTCGCCGCCGGCGCGCTCTCCTCGCTTGCGATGGCCCCGTTCAACGCCTGGCCGGTGCTTGCGATCACCTTCCCGGTGCTGGTCTGGCTGATCGATGGTGCGGCGGCGGGACGGCGGCGCGGCATCCCGGCTGCCGCCTTCAGCGGCTTCTGCTTCGGCATGGGCTATTTCGTGCCCGGCCTGTACTGGATCGGCAACGCGTTCCTGGTCGATGCCGACACCTTCGCCTGGCTGATGCCGTTCGCCGTGCTGGGTCTGCCGGCCTATCTCGCGCTGTTTCCGGCACTGGGCTTCGCATTGGCGCGGTTGATCTGGACGCGTGGTGCAACCCGTATCCTGGCGCTCGCCGTCTGCCTGACCGCGAGCGAATGGCTCCGCGGCCACGCGCTGACCGGCTTCCCCTGGAACACGTTCGGCTATGCCCTGTCGCAGCCGCTCGCGCTGGCGCAGGCGACATCGCTGATCGGGATCTGGGGCATGACGTTCCTGGCGATCGCGATCTTTGCCAGCCCTGCGGTGCTGATCGACGGCAAGACCTGGCGCGAGCGCTGGCGGGTGCCGGCCGCAGCGGCCGCCTTGCTGGTGATGATGGGCGTGTTCGGCGTCATCCGGATCGGCCTGCATCCGACCGCCTTCGTCGCCGATCTCAAGCTGCGGATCATGCAGCCGAACCTGCAGCAGGACGTCAAATTCAACTATGGCGCCAAGGCCGACGTCATGCGCCGCTATCTGGCGCTGTCGGATCGCGCCTCCGGTCCGACAGCCACCGGTGTCCGCGACACCAACGTCCTGATCTGGCCGGAATCGGCGTTCCCGTTCTTCCTGACCCGCGAGGCGGACGCGATGGGCCAGATCGCCGACCTGCTGTCGCCGGGCGCGGTGCTTATCACCGGTTCGGTCCGCGCCCCCGACGTGCCTCGGAACGTTCCCATCACCCGGGCCTACAATTCGATCTACGTGATCGACCACGACGGCACCGTGCTGTCGGTCTACGACAAGCTCCATCTGGTCCCGTTCGGCGAGTTCCTGCCGTTCCAGACTCTGCTGGAGCGGATCGGGCTCGAGCAGCTGACGCGGGTGCAGGGCGGTTTCATCCCGGGCACGGCGCGACGCAATCTGGACGTGCCACACGCTCCGCGTGTTCTTCCTTTGATCTGCTACGAGGCGATCTTTCCGAGTGACAGCGTGCCGAGCGAAGAACGCCCGGGCTGGATCGTCAACTTGACCAACGACGGATGGTTCGGCATTTCGACCGGTCCTCATCAGCATCTGCAGCAGGCGCAGTGGCGCGCGATCGAGCAAGGACTTCCATTAGTTCGATCTGCGAACACCGGCATCTCTGCAGTGATCGATCCTGTCGGCCGTATCGTTAAGCAATTGCCACTCGGTGCAGAGGGCGTGCTGGATTCCGCGCTGCCTGTTGCGTTGCAGCCGACAGTCTATGCAAAGCTCGGCGACATTCCGGTTGCGATTCTGTTAGTGATCGCCCTGAGCACCGTCGTTCGCAGACGTGTTGCTCAAAAGCTTCCCTGACGACAGCAAGATCTCGATTCTTTCCGGGTCCGTAAGATTTTTTTTGACAAGCAAAACCCCAAGTGTTGACAGATAGCTGCTGCAATTCGCATTCTCGCGCGGCAGCATGAGCCGTCCAGATCGTTGCTCGGCCGTCTTCGTTAGTACGCATGCGAACAGAAATTGACGGTGTGAGCGCCTGAGGCATACTGCGACCGCCTCGTTCCGAGGCCCATTCTAAGGAGTTGAGAGATGTCGACGAAAGCGCCCAACCCTGTTGACAAGCATGTCGGCAGCCGGGTGCGGATGCGCCGTATCATGTTGGGCATGAGCCAGGAAAAACTTGGTGAGGCTCTCGGACTCACGTTCCAGCAGATACAGAAGTACGAAAAAGGCACCAATCGAGTCGGCGCCAGCCGGATTCAGCAGATCTCGGAGGTTCTGCAGGTCCCGGTCTCCTTCCTGTTCGAAGGGGTCCCGAGTGGCGGGACCAACGGTGAAGCTTTCGGCGAAGGCGCTTCGCCCGCCTATGTGTCTGATTTCCTGGCAACCTCAGAAGGACTGGCGTTGACCCGCGCATTCACGCGGATCCACGATTCAAAGCTTCGTCGCAGCATCGTCGACCTGGTCGAGCAGATCGCTGATCGCGAAGCTCCGGAAGAAGGCTAGCTGATGCGCCGGCGCTGACATTCCTATCGCGATTTCCTCTCATATGAATGTCAGCGCCTCGGGGGGCCATTAGCAGAACGCGTTTTGCGAGCGTCGCGCTGGGCATGCAACGCTTCGCAGGACGAATGGGCCGATAGACAACTTCGATTGCGACCAATAGAGCGCGATGGCTCCCCTTCGGGAAACGCTATCGCGCTCTAAATCGTTTTATGCACATGTGGCCTGGAACTCCGGCGTCCCAGCCGCCAACCCGCCCTGCGACGCGCCAACGCGTCCACCGCCTGCTACCACTTCGTAACCATCGAGAACGATTTACAGCTATGACCACCAGCAGCAGCCCGTTCGATAGTCGCACAATTCTCGAAGGCATCCGCCAATGGGTCGAGATCGAGACCCCAACCGAGGCGCCTGATCAGGTCAACAAGCTGGCTTCCCTTGTCGCGGATGGCTATCGCGGGCTTGATGCCACGATCGAACGGATCGCCGGACGCGACGGCTGCGGCGACCATCTCATCGCGCGCTCGTCATGGGGACAGGCCGAGCCCGGAATTCTGGTCCTCAGCCATCTCGATACGGTGCACCCGATCGGGTTCATCGCGCGGCTGCCGTTTTCGGTCGACGGTGACGTCGCGTACGGTCCGGGGATCTACGACATGAAGGGCGGCGCGTATCTCGCCTTTCACGCCTTTCGTCAGCTCTGCGCAGGCGGTGAAGAATCGCCGCTTGGCATTACTCATTTGTTCGTCTCGGATGAAGAGATCGGCAGCCCGACCTCGCGCGCGCTGATCGAGGAGGAGGGCCGCAAGGCCAAATACGTCCTCGTCACCGAGCCGGCGCGTGACGGCGGCAAGATCGTGACCGGGCGCAAGGGCGTGGCGCGGTTCGACGTGGCCATCCGCGGCGTGCCCGCGCATGCCGGCGCGCGTCCACAGGATGGACGCAGTGCGATCCGCGAACTCGCCAACGTCATCCATGCGCTCGAAGCGCTCAACGACCCCGCGCGCGGCATTACCGTGAATGTCGGCGTGGTGCGCGGTGGCACACGTCCCAACGTCATCGCAGAGGAAGCCCATGCGGAGGTGGATGCGCGGCTACCGACGCCAGCCGATGCAGAGGAAATCCTGCCCAAGATCCTGGGGCTGACCTCGCGCAGCGATGGCGTCACGGTTGAAGTCAGGGGCGAGGTGAACCGGCCGCCTTACGTCAAGGGCAACGCCGGCGCGGCCTTGTTCGAGCATGCGAAATCACTGGCCGAAGAGATCGGATTCGAGCTCGTCGACACCCACACGGGCGGCGGTTCCGACGGCAATTTCACCGCACCGTTCACGGCGACGCTCGATGGGCTCGGCGTCGACGGCAAGGGCGCGCATACGCATTACGAGCAGATGTACATCTCCTCGATCGAGCCGCGGACAAGGCTGCTCTACCGTCTCTATCAAACCCTGCGATGAGCACCGCGATCAACATGCCTGTCGACGACGATCACGCCAGCACCGAGGCCTTGCATGGTCAGGGCTCGTTCTTCGGCCGGCGCAAGGGCCACAAGCTGCGGGCGTATCAGGCCGGCCTGGTCGACAACCTGCTGCCGCACCTCTCGCTCGATCTCGCCGCGCCCGCGGAAGCCGTGCTGCCCACGCTGTACCATCCGCCGGTCGACGCGCTGCGGCTGGAAATCGGGTTTGGCGGCGGCGAGCATCTTGCCGCCGAAGCAAAGGCGTTTCCGACCACCGGCTTCATCGGCTGCGAGCCCTATGTCAACGGCATGGCCAAGATCCTGTCGGCCATCGAGGCCGACAACATCGGCAATATCAGGCTGCTGGCGGGCGACGCCGCCGAGCTGCTGGCCTGGCTGCCGCCGCAGTCGCTGCAGCGGATCGACCTGATCCATCCCGATCCCTGGCCGAAGCGGCGGCACTGGAAGCGGCGTTTCGTGCAGGATGCAACGGTCGCCGCGATGGCGCGCGTCCTGAAGCCCGGCGGCGAGTTCCGCTTCGTCAGCGACATCGCCGACTATTGCGCCTGGACGCTGTGGCATCTGCTGCGTTCGCCCGACTTCGCCTGGACGGCCGAGCGCGCCGACGACTGGCGCCTGCCCTGGCCGGGCTACACCATGACGCGCTACGGACGGAAGGCGACGCGCGAAGGCCGCGTCGCCAACTATCTGATCTTCCGCCGGCGCTGACCGCTATGCCAGCGACGTCGTTCAATGTCGTGTCTTCCAGAACGCGACGATACGCTCGGCGGTCGATGGCAGCAGGCGCGCGTAGTTGACCCTGATCGCATCGATGTCGCGCTGCGCCGGCACGCGTTTCGGTCCGAGGCGCAGCAGGATCAGTGCATGCACGGTGCGCCAGTCGAGCCCGATCGTGCGCCCCAGGATCAGAAGCGGATCGTGACGATCGCCCGACACCAGCCGGTCGAGCGTCGCGATCTTAAGTCCGGTCATTGCGGCGAGCGCCGCGATGACCTCTTCGTATTTGTGCTCGGATGCGAAGCGGAACAGCGCCGACTGGTCCAAGGCGTCGGCTTCATACAGCGACAGGATGGTCCGCTGCGCGGGCACGAAATTGCGCGTGCTGTTCGTTGCGCGCGCCGCATCGGCAAGCTCGGCGAGAGCCTGCTTGATCCTCGCCTGCTTGTCCGGCCGCACGACATCGAACAGCCGCCGCCTGACGACATCGAGCGAGCCGGCCAGCAGTTGTTTCAGATGATCGTCGGAAACATCGTCGCGCCGACCGACCGTGAGGGTCAGCACGCCGTCGGAACTCGCGCGGTGGATCAGCGCGGCGTAGCCGCGCGGGGAAAACGCTGCGCCATCATTGGCAGCGGTCCGCCGCACCACGTCGCGATCACCACGGCGCACCAGCACGTCCGTCATATCAGCCGACAGGCGCGGCCGCTCCGCCATCGCGAGCAGATGACCCTGGCTCTTGTCGCGCGCAATAGTGATGAGCGCGGGATCGTCGAGCACGAGCGAGCGGCGCAACAGCGGACCCGCCACCGCAACCTCGTCGTCGCGCGCGAGCCGGCCGACGACGGCACGTGGCGCCCTGAGGAGCCGCGACAACCGCTCCGCCAGATCGATCCGCGTCGGCAGATCCGCGAACGGGACCAGATCGATCAGGAGACCGTCGAACAGATTGATGTGCTCGGGACGCAGCTTCGTCGCATCCTCGAAGAACAGGTCGGCGATGCGGCGCGTGGCCTCAAGGCCGCGTTCAGCATTGCCATGCCTGACGATCCCGCCGAGGCCGGGGATCAGCGCGGTAGCGGGGGTCATGACGTCTACTCGATACGCAACACGACACGTTTCCGTGCGCTCCGCTCCTTGCGGCATGACGACGGGGCGAAAAGCGCGAACTCAGCTTATTTTTAAGCGATCTTGGTGAATGAAGGGTTAGACCCTGCGGCATTCAGCCGTTGCCGGTCGGGGAAAACGATCCGATCCGCGGTCTCGGCGCGGAATGAATTCCCAGTTCCAGGCCCCGTTTGAGCCGACACGACCCTTGCCGTCAGGCGGCAAAGCGGCTATATGAGCGCCATCAAACATCATCTCATATACGATCGCGTAGTGAGGGTGGGCCCTTCCGGACCCGCTCTTTTTTGTTACCTGGATCGCTCCGCCGCGGGCGGGATCGGTCCGGTGAGCGCGATCGAACAGGCCCCACGGCCCAACCAAGCAAGACACGCGATCGACGCCTCGATGACGGAACCTACGTTCGCAGCCGCTGACACCGACCTCCTGACCGAGCCCCGTCTCGTCGTCGAGCCGGGCGTTGCGGCGCGCGTGGCGGCGGTGGCCGACCCGGTGCTGCAGGGAATGGGGTACCGCCTGGTGCGGATCCGCATTTCGGGCGAAGGTGGTTGCACGGTCCAGGTGATGGCCGAGCGTCCCGACGGCACGATGCAGATCGAGGATTGCGAGGCGGTGTCGCGGGCGCTGTCGCCGGTGCTCGACATCGCCGACCCGATCGACCGCGCCTACCGGCTCGAGATCTCCTCGCCGGGCATCGACCGGCCGCTGGTCCGCCGTTCCGATTTCGCCCGCCACGCCGGTCATCTCGTCAAGATCGAGATGGCGGTGGCACATCAGAACCGCAAACGCTTCCGCGGCATCATCGCCGGCGTCGAAGGCGACGGCGTGCGCATCACCCGCGACGACGTGGCCAAGGACCAGGAGCCGGACGTCGTGCTGCCGATGGCCGACATCGGCGACGCCAAGCTGGTGCTGACCGACGAGCTGATCGCCGAATCCATGCGCCGCGGCAAGGCCGCCGAGCGCGAGAAGAAGCGCGACCTCGGGCTGGCGCCACCGTTGGCGCCGCACGCCAAGCCGGCGGCCCAGGCCAAGCCAAAACCGAAATCGAAGGACAAGCAGCCGGTCAAGAAGCCGCTGCCGACCAACACCAAGAAACATCGCCTCGCCGCCGATCGCGCGCGCAGAGGCGAGATCGATCCTGATTAGAGGAGACTGAACCATGGCCGTCAGCGCCAACCGGTTGGAACTGCTGCAGATCGCCGACGCCGTCGCGCGCGAGAAGTCGATCGACCGCGGCATCGTGATCGCCGCCATGGAAGACGCGATCGCCAAGGCCGCCCGCGCCCGCTACGGCAGCGAGACCGACGTTCATGCCGAGATCGATCCGAAGAAGGGTGAGCTGCGTCTGTCGCGCCACATGCTGGTGGTCGAGAAGGTCGAGAACCCCTCCAACCAGATCTCGCTGGATGATGCCCGCCGCGCCAATCCGGGCGCGCAGATCGGCGACACCATCGCCGACACCCTGCCGCCGCTGGAATATGGCCGCATCGCCGCACAGTCGGCCAAGCAGGTCATCGTGCAGAAGGTGCGCGAGGCCGAGCGCGACCGGCAGTATCAGGAGTTCAAGGACCGCATCGGCGACATCGTCAACGGCGTCGTCAAGCGCGTCGAATATGGCAGCGTGATCCTCGACCTCGGCCGCGGCGAGGCCATCATCCGCCGCGACGAGATGTTGCCGCGCGAGGTGTTCCGCAACGGCGACCGCGTCCGCGCCTATGTGTTCGACGTCCGCCGCGAGACCCGCGGCCCGCAGATCTTCCTGTCGCGCACCCATCCGCAGTTCATGGCCAAGCTCTTCGCGCAGGAAGTGCCGGAAATCTATGACGGCATCGTCGAGATCAAGGCGGTCGCTCGCGACCCCGGCTCGCGCGCCAAGATCGGCGTCGTGTCGCGCGATTCCTCGGTCGATCCGGTCGGCGCCTGCGTCGGCATGCGCGGCTCGCGCGTGCAGGCCGTGGTGAACGAGCTGCAGGGCGAGAAGATCGACATCATCCCGTGGTCGCCCGACATCGCGACCTTCGTGGTCAACGCGCTGGCGCCGGCTGAAGTCGCCAAGGTCGTCATCGACGAGGACCGCGAGCGCATCGAGGTCGTGGTGCCCGACACCAACAACCAGCTCTCGCTCGCCATCGGCCGCCGCGGCCAGAACGTCCGCCTCGCCTCGCAGCTGACCGGCTGGGACATCGACATCCTGACCGAGCAGGAGGAATCGGAGCGCCGTCAGGCCGACTTCGAGAATTCCACCCGCGTATTCATGGAATCGCTGAACGTCGACGAGGTCGTCGGCCAGCTGCTGGCGTCCGAAGGCTTCACCTCGGTCGAGGAGCTCGCTTTGGTCGACCTCAAGGATCTCGCCGGCATCGAGGGCTTCGACGAGGAGACCGCGACCGAGCTGCAGACCCGCGCCCGCGAATTCCTCGAGCAGCAGGAAGCCGAGCTCGAGGCCAAGCGCAAGGAGCTCGGCGTCGAGGACGCGGTGAAGGATGTGCCCGGCGTGACCACCAAGATGCTGGTCAAGTTCGGCGAGAACGACATCAAGACGGTCGAGGATCTCGCGGGCTGCGCCACCGACGATCTGGTCGGCTGGACCGAGCGCAAGGAGGGCGGCGAAGCCACCAAATTCGCCGGCATTCTCGACGGTCTCGATGTCTCCCGCGACGACGCCGAAGCCATGGTGATGCAGGCTCGCGTCAAGGCCGGCTGGATCAGTGAGGCCGACCTCGCCAAGACCGAAGCGGAAGCCGAGAATGAGGACGAAGCGACCGAAGGACAGCCCGCCTGACCCGTTTGGCTCGCCCCATGGACGGCACGATGACCCCCACCCTGACCCAGCTCGCTTGAGATGAGGAGCCGCATCACCGCATGCTCGCTTTGGCCGACCCCGAGCTCGACAATGGACCGCGGACCGAGAAGTCCGCGACCATGCGCATGTGCGCGGTCAGCCGCGACGTGCGGCCGATCGGCGAGCTGATCCGCTTCGTCGTCGGCCCGTCGGGCGAGGTCGTGCCCGACATCAAGCGCAAGCTGCCCGGTCGGGGATTGTGGATCACCGCCTCGCGCCAGGCGGTTGCGGAGGCGGTGCGGCGTCACCATTTCAGCCGAGGCTTCAAGACCAACGTCCGCGTCCCGCCGACCCTTGCCGAAGACCTGGAAGCCTTGCTGGCCCGCAGCGCGATCGAAGCGCTGGGGATTGCCGCCAAGGCCGGCCAGGTCGTCTCCGGTTTCTCCAAGGTGGAAGCGGCGCTGTCGCAGCGGCAATCGCGGTCGACATTGGCTGCCCTCGTCCATGCCGCGGATGGCGCAGCCGACGGGATCCGCAAGCTCGACGCGCTGGTGCGGCCGAACGACGGGGACCAGGGTCAAGCCCCGACAATTCCGATCATCTGCTGTCTCACTTCGGCAGAATTGGATTTGGCACTTGGGCGCTCAAATGTGATACATGCTGCCGTGCTCGCAGGCCCGGCGAGCAGGACATTCCTGTCGCGCAGCCAGACACTGGTCCGATACCGGTCGGCCGACGCTGACAAGATTGCCGGAACCGCGGCCACGAAATCTGCTTCGACTTCGAAGACATAGCACTTTGAAGCCATAGCTACGAAGACATCGCGACGATTGCACGAATGAGACGGTGCGGTAGCCCGCACGCTGGTAACGAGATTAGGACGACTGAATGGCCGACAACAACACTCCGGGCGACAAGAAACTGAGTGTCCCGAGCAAGACCTTGACGCTGAAGCCGCGCGTCGAGACCGGCACGGTACGCCAGAGCTTCCCACATGGCCGGAGCAAGCAGGTGGTGGTCGAGAAGCGCGGCAAGCGCCGCGTCGGCGATGGGGGGCCCGATGCTCCGCATGCGCCGGAGCCGACCGTCGCCAAGGCGCCGCCGCCCCCGCCATCGCCGCGCTCATCCGGACCGCGCCCATCCGGCTCGTCGCAGCGCGGCGGATCCGGGGTCGTGTTGCGCACCCTGACGGAGGACGAGCGGTCGGCGCGCGCCAGCGCGTTGGCCGATGCCCGCGTGCGCGACATCGAGGAACGCCGCCAGGCCGAAGAGGAAGCGCGCCGCCGTGCCGAGCGCGAAGCCGCCGAACGCGCCGAGCGTGAGGCTGCCGAGGCGCGCCGCAAGGCCGAGGAAGAGCGGCACCGCCACGAAGAGGAAGCCAAACGCAAGGCCGAGCTCGAGGCCAAGAAGCGGTTCGGCGAAGGCGAGGCGCCCCGTCCGGCGACATCCGCGCCGCAGCCCGCCGCGACCGCACCGGCCCGCTCGACGCCCGCCCCCGGCAGGCCCGTCGGCGCACCGGGCAGCCGGCCGCAGCAGATTGGTGGTCCGAGCTCGCGGCCCGGCGGCGCTCAGCCGGCGGGCGCACGCCCGGCAGGCGCCCGTCCTGCCGCCGGCGGTCCGCTCGGCCGCGCGCCAGCGGCGGTTGCCGCCGGTCCGGACGAGGATGAGGGTCCGCGCCAGATCCGCAGGGGTCCCGGCGGAGCCGCACGTCCTGCACCGCCGCCGAAGACCACGCACAAGCCGGGTCCGCAGAAGCAGCGCGGCCGCCTGACGGTGGTCACGGCACTGACGGCCGACGATGTGCGCGAGCGCTCGATCGCCTCGTTCCGCCGCCGCACGCAGCGCCTGAAGGGCCATGCCGCCAACGAGCAGAAGGAGAAGCTCGTCCGCGAGGTGACGATTCCGGAAGCCATCACCATCCAGGAGCTGGCGAACCGCATGTCGGAGCGCGCGGTCGACGTGATCCGTCTGCTGATGCGCCAGGGCGCGATGCACAAGATCACCGACGTGATCGATGCCGACACCGCGCAGCTGATCGCCGAGGAGCTCGGCCACAGCGTCAAGCGCGTCGCGGCATCCGACGTCGAAGAGGGTTTGTTCGACGTCGTCGACGATTCGACCGACACCGAGCCGCGCTCGCCGGTCGTGACCGTGATGGGCCACGTCGACCACGGCAAGACCTCGCTGCTCGACGCGCTGCGCCACGCCAACGTGGTCTCCGGCGAAGCCGGCGGCATCACCCAGCACATCGGCGCCTATCAGGTGACCGCGCCGGATTCCGGCAAGAAGATCACCTTCATCGACACGCCCGGCCACGCCGCGTTCACCGCGATGCGCGCCCGCGGCGCCAAGGTCACCGACATCGTGGTGCTGGTGGTCGCGGCCGATGACGGCGTGATGCCGCAGACGATCGAGGCCATCAACCACGCCAAGGCGGCGAAGGTGCCGATGATCGTCGCGATCAACAAGATCGACAAGCCCGACGCCCGTCCCGAGCGCGTCCGCACCGAGCTGCTCCAGCACGAGGTGCAGGTCGAATCGCTCGGCGGCGAGGTCGTCGACGTCGAGGTGTCCGCCAAGAACAAGACCAACCTCGATCGTCTGCTCGAAATGATCGCGCTGCAGGCCGACATTCTCGACCTCAAGACCAATTCGGATCGCCCGGCCGAAGGCACCGTGATCGAAGCCAAGCTCGATCGTGGCCGCGGCCCGGTCGCCACCGTGCTGGTCCAGCGCGGCACGTTGCGGGTCGGCGACATCATCGTCGCCGGCGCCGAGATGGGCCGCGTCCGCGCGCTGATCTCGGATCAGGGTGAGACATTGCAGGAGGCAGGCCCGTCGGTGCCGGTCGAGGTGCTCGGCTTCAACGGTCCGCCGGAAGCCGGCGATCGTCTCGCCGTCGTCGAGAACGAAGCCCGTGCCCGCCAGGTCACCAGCTATCGCGCGCACCAGAAGCGCGAGAACGCGGCAGCCTCGATCTCCGGCATGCGCGGTTCGCTCGAACAGATGATGTCGCAATTGAAGACTGCGGGCCGCAAGGAATTCCCGCTGGTCATCAAGGCCGACGTGCAGGGCTCGCTGGAAGCCATTCTCGGCTCGCTGGAGAAGCTCGGCACCGAGGAGGTCGCCGCCCGCATCCTGCATGCCGGCGTCGGCGGCATCAGCGAGTCCGACGTGACGCTGGCCGAAGGCTTCAACGCCGCGATCATCGGCTTCTCGGTACGAGCCAACAAGGAAGCGGCCGCGCTCGCCAAGCGCAACGGCATCGAGATCCGTTACTACAATATCATCTACGACCTCGTGGATGACGTGAAGAAGGCGATGAGCGGTCTCCTGGCCCCCACGCTTCGGGAAACCATGCTCGGCAATGCGCAGATCCTGGAGGTGTTCAACATCTCCAAGGTCGGCAAGGTCGCCGGCTGCCGCGTCACCGACGGCACCGTGGAGCGCGGCGCCAATGTCCGCCTGATCCGCGACAACGTCGTGGTTCACGAGGGCAAGCTGTCGACCCTGAAGCGCTTCAAGGACGAAGTGAAGGAAGTGCAGGCCGGCCAGGAATGCGGCATGGCCTTCGAGAGCTACGGCGACATGCGTGTCGGCGACGTCATCGAGTGTTATCGCGTGGAGACCATCCAGCGCTCGCTGTAAGTCCGAATCCTACAGAGCGCGCTGCAATTCGAGTGAGCAGCGATTCCGTGCGCATGCGGAATCGCTGCGTCCCTTGAACTTAACGAAGCGTCGTTGAACTCAATCAGAATGATCCTCTCGCCCGTGCTCACGCCGGGCGACGATCCATTGGATTTTTGAAAAATGCCTCGCCATCACCAGAGGGGAAGCGCCGCTTCCGGCGGCTCGCAGCGTCAGTTGCGCGTGGCCGAGACCGTGCGTCACGCTGTCGCCGACATTCTCAGCCACGGTGACGTGCACGACCCGGACCTGGAGGGACACATCATTACGGTGCCCGAAGTCCGCATGTCGCCCGACCTGAAGCTCGCCACGATCTACATCATGCCGCTCGGCGGACAGGATACGGACGTCGTGCTCGCTGCGCTGGAGCGCAACAAGAAGTTCCTGCGCGGCGACATCGCGCGGCGCGTTAACCTGAAATTTGCACCTGACATCCGCTTCCGCGTCGACGAGCGATTCGACGAAGCGGAACGGATCGAGAAATTACTGCGAACACCCGCGGTGCAGAGAGACCTCAATTCGGATTCGGAAGAGAGCTGATGACCATTCCCCCCGAAACCGGCACTGTCGACGCGCCGAGCGCCGAACCGACCGCCGCCAAGACGATCCATTCTGCCGACGGACGCCCGCCGCGCGACAACAACGATCCGCGCAACAAGCAGCGCCAAGGAAACGGTCAGGGCAACCAGCCACGCCGCGATCGCCGCGACGTCCATGGCTGGGTCGTGCTCGACAAGCCGATCGGCATGACCTCGACCCAGGCCGTGGCGGTGGTGAAGCGCCTGTTCCAGGCCAAGCGCGCCGGCCATGCCGGCACGCTCGATCCGCTCGCCTCCGGCGGCCTGCCGATCGCGCTCGGCGAAGCCACCAAGACCGTCCCGTTCGTGATGGACGGCCGCAAGCGCTATCGCTTCACCGTGACCTGGGGCGAGGAGCGCGATACCGACGACACCGAAGGACGGGTCGTCGAGACCAGTCACAGCCGGCCGGATGCCGCGGCGATCCGGGCGCTGCTGCCGCAATTTACCGGCCGGATCGAGCAGACGCCGCCGCGCTATTCCGCGATCAAGGTCCAGGGCGAGCGCGCCTATGATCTCGCCCGCGACGGCGAGGTCGTCGAGCTCCAGCCGCGCCCGGTCGAGATCCATGAACTGACCCTCGTCGACCAGCCCGACCCCGACCATTCGGTGTTCGAGGCGGAATGCGGCAAGGGAACCTATGTCCGGGCGCTGGCCCGCGACATGGGCCGAATCCTCGGCTGTTACGGCCATATCAGCGCGCTCCGGCGGACCCTGGTGGGTCCGTTTACCGAGAACGACATGATTCCGCTGGAACAGTTGGAGGCTTTGTGCAATAGAGCCGCGTCCGGTGAGGGAAGCCTCGCCGACGCACTCTTGCCCGTTGAGACCGCGCTGGACGACATCCCGGCACTGGCCGTCACTCGGGCTGATGCGGCAAGGCTCCACAGGGGCCAGGCCGTCTTGTTGCGCGGACGGGATGCGCCCAATAGTAGCGGCACAGTCTATGTCACGGTCGCAGGCCGCCTTCTGGCGCTTGCCGAAATTGGCAATGGCGAACTCATCCCCAAGCGCGTGTTCAACCTGACCGGACTGACTGCCAGCTCCGGTCGCAACGAAAGAGACTGACGATGTCGGTGACCGCAGAGCGCAAGGCGGAAATCATCAAGGCGAATGCCACCAAGGCCGGTGATACCGGTTCTCCCGAGGTGCAGGTTGCGATCCTCTCGGAACGCATCAACAACCTGACCAGCCACTTCAAGACCCATGGCAAGGACAACCACTCCCGCCGCGGCCTCCTGAAGCTGGTCTCGACCCGCCGTTCGCTGCTGGACTATCTGAAGAAGAACGACGAGGCGCGCTACAAGGCGCTGCTCGAGAAGCACAACATTCGCCGTTGAGCTTCGACTGGGAATGAGCGCGCGCGGTGTTGCGCGCGTTGATGGCATGATGCCGAGGACGCCGCTTCGATCGCGGCGTTCGCGAATCCGGGATCATGCGGTCTGGCTGGATCTGGAAAGAGGCAGATGCGCTCTTCGACTGATCCTGCCCGGACCGTGCAGTACGCCTCAGCAGCAATCCGGCCGCTGGGCGTGACGGGCAAGGTGCCCGTTACTTACGAGAAGGATGGACGCCATCCGAAATAAGAAAACCATGGCAGGATCGCAGGGCGCTGATCGCAATCCAGCGCCCTGCAATCTTGCGCATGGTTTTTTTGTTTCTGCGGGGTCCGCCTTCGATCATCTCATGAAAGAAGATACCCATGTTTACCAAGCATTCCGTCGAGATCGACTGGGGCGGGCGTCCGCTCAAGCTTGAAACCGGCAAGATCGCCCGCCAGGCCGACGGCGCCGTCGTCGCCACTTATGGCGAGACCGTCGTGCTCGCCACCGTCGTCGCCGCCAAGGCGCCGCGCGAAGGCGTCGACTTCCTGCCGCTGACGGTCGACTACCAGGAAAAGACCTACGCTGCGGGGCGCATTCCCGGCGGCTATTTCAAGCGCGAGGGCCGTCCGACCGAGAAGGAGACGCTGGTCTCCCGCCTGATCGACCGCCCGATCCGCCCGCTGTTCGTCGACGCCTGGCGCAACGAGACCCAGGTCATCGTGACCGTGCTGTCGCACGACATGGAGAACGATCCGGACATCGTGGCGCTGGTCGGCGCGTCGGCCGCGCTGACGCTGTCGGGCGTGCCGTTCAAGGGCCCGATCGGCGCCGCTCGCGTCGGCTTCGCCAATGACGAATACATCCTCAATCCCACCCTCGACGAGATGGCCGACACCCAGCTCGACCTGGTCGTCGCCGGCACCTCCGACGCGGTGCTGATGGTGGAATCGGAGGCCAAGGAGCTCAACGAGGACATCATGCTCGGCGCGGTGATGTTCGGTCACCGTCACTTCCAGCCGGTGATCAATGCGATCATCGAGCTCGCCGAGAAGGCCGCCAAGGAGCCGCGCGACGTCGCGATCATCGACAACGGCGCGATCGAGAAGGAGATGCTTGGGATCGCCGAGCAGGACCTGCGCAAGGCCTATGCGATTCCCGTGAAGCAGGAGCGCTACGCCGCCGTCGGCGCCGTCAAGGAAAAGGTGATGGCGCACTTCTTCCCGGAAGGGCAGGAGCCGAAATACGACAAGCTCCGCCTCTCCGGCGTGTTCAAGGAGCTGGAAGCCAAGATCGTTCGCTGGAACATCCTGGACACCGGCAAGCGCATCGACGGCCGCGACGCCAAGACCGTGCGCAACATCGTCTGCGAAGTCGGCGTGCTGCCGCGCGCCCACGGCTCGGCGCTGTTCACCCGCGGTGAGACCCAGGCGCTGGTCGTGACCACGCTCGGCACCGGCGAGGACGAGCAGTACATCGACGCGCTGTCGGGAACGTACAAAGAGACGTTCCTGCTGCACTACAACTTCCCTCCCTACTCCGTCGGTGAGACCGGCCGTCTCGGCGGCACCAAGCGTCGCGAGATCGGCCACGGCAAGCTCGCCTGGCGCGCCATCCACCCGGTGCTGCCGCCGCACCACGAGTTCCCCTACACCACGCGCGTGGTGTCGGAGGTGACGGAGTCGAATGGCTCGTCGTCGATGGCCACCGTCTGCGGCTCGTCGCTGGCGCTGATGGATGCCGGTGTGCCGCTGAAGCGGCCTACCGCGGGCATCGCGATGGGCCTGATCCTCGAAGGCAGCCGCTATGCGGTTCTCTCCGACATCCTCGGCGACGAGGACCATCTCGGCGACATGGACTTCAAGGTCGCGGGCACCGAGAGCGGCATCACCTCGCTGCAGATGGATATCAAGATCGAGGGCATCACCGAGGAGATCATGCGGGTTGCGCTGGGCCAGGCCCGCGACGGCCGCATCCACATCCTGGGCGAGATGTCCAAGGCGCTGACCGCCGCGCGCGCCGAGCTCGGCGAATACGCGCCGCGCATCGAGACCTTCAAGATCCCGACCGACAAGATCCGCGAAGTGATCGGCACCGGCGGCAAGGTGATCCGCGAGATCGTCGAGAAGACCGGCGCCAAGGTCAACATCGAGGACGACGGCACCGTCAAGGTCGCCTCCAACGACGGCGAGGCGATGAAGGCCGCCATCAAGTGGATCAAGTCGATCGCCTCCGACCCGGAGGTCGGCCAGGTCTATGACGGCACCGTCGTCAAGGTGATGGAGTTCGGTGCCTTCGTGAACTTCTTCGGCACCCGCGACGGCCTCGTGCACATCTCGCAGCTCGCCGACAAGCGCGTGCAGAAGACCTCCGACGTCGTCAAGGAAGGCGACAAGGTCAAGGTCAAGCTGCTCGGCTTCGACGACCGCGGCAAGACCAGGCTGTCGATGAAGGCGGTCGACCAGACCACTGGCGAGGATCTCGAGGCCAAGCAGAAGGACGCGCCCGCCGAGGCGCGCGAAGCTGCCGGCGAGTAAAGCCGGCGCACCCTTCGAATGAAATACAAAGGGCGGCTTTCAGGCCGCCCTTTTTTGTTGTCCTATTGGTCGCGCACCCTCACGCGTCCCAGGTCACGGCTGCGGATGCAGAGGCCAAGCCGTCACCTCGCTTCAGGTCACCACACATGCTCCATCCTATCATCCGCCCTGCCCGCCCGGACGAATACGACGCCGTCGCCAGGCTCTGGATGGAGAGCTGGTGCTCGACCGGATTGGAGACCCCGAGCGAGAGGCTGCTCGCGCTCCTCAGGGAGCGCGTGCCGCGTGAAATTGCTGGCGGCTGGAGCCTGTATGTCGCCGACGACGGCGGCCGCCTCGCCGCGATGCTCGCGATCAACGTCCCCGCGCTCTATCTCGACCAGCTGATGATCGCCCCGTCCCATCAGGGCCGCTCGCTCGGCCGCCGGCTGCTCACCTTCACCCGCGAGCTGCTGCCGGACGAAGTGTGGCTGCGCTGCGCAAAGGGCAATGACAAGGCTTGGCGCTGGTATGAGCGCGAGGGCTTCGTGCTGGAAAAGGAGGAAGCCGACCCGCTGCACGGCCGGATCATGAAATATTATCGATGGAAGCGTGACGGTCAGGCGGCGGGCTCCTGATCGCAGGGCGTGCAAGCGCAAATCTTACGCGTGGCGACCGGAAACCATTGCGTGCGCCTTCGCAGGCGAACTAAGTTCGAGTTCGCGACGACCTCGCATTCTCGAACCGTACCCATGTCCGTTCCGCACCTGTCGATCCGCCGCCTTGCGCTCGTCGCCCTCGCCGCTGCCTTCGCAACCGGGGCTTGGGCCCAGGCTCCGTCAACAACGGCGCCCAAGGCCGCGCCCGCGGCCAAGAAACCCTCCGGAAAGACAAAGGCGATGGCGAAACCAGGCGCCATCGAAAGTGGTCCGTGCCGTCTTGGCGTCATTTCCGCACTTGGCGACCAGCTCGCCGTCAGCAAGTTCGGTCTCACCGTGTTTGAAACCGAAGAGGACGAAGTCACGTTGCCGGGATGGGGACTGGACGACCTCGCCATGGCGCGCGTGCGCGCGGCCACCGGCGGCGACCCGACCGTGCACAGGATCGGCTATCCGAAAGGCGCGTTCGAGGTCTACTACCACCCGACATCGCGCTTCCTGCCCGATCCGAAGGAGAGCCTGACCGCGATCGTGCGCAACGTCACGACGAATGCGAGCTGCGCGCGCTATCTCGTCGTCACCAGGTTCGAGACGACCATTCCCAACACCACCCTGAGGCTCAGAGGCATCGGCGCCTACAATCAGGGGGTCGGATCGATCCTCAGGCACTCGCATCTGTTTGCGAACGTCAACATCACGCTCATCGACGGCCAGTCCTACGAGAAGATCAGCTCGTTCTCGGCCGACACCGGCGCCAGGCTTGCCGAGACCATGAGGCTCACCGAAGACCCTCTCAACAAGCTCGACAATGCCGACTTCCCCGAGCCTCTCGCGGCTGCGGCCTCCAGCACCGTCCTGCGCGAGCGGCTGCGCACCTTGGTCGCGGCGAAGCTCGATCGCGACCTGCCGAGCTATCTGAAGATCGAATGATGCGGGCGCAGACTTCGGACGACTCGAACGAGCTCCCTTCGAGCTCCCTTGGCTTGATCCTTTTCCTCCCTGCGACGAGCTCTCCCAGTGACCATCTCTCGCCGATTTGCTGCGCTCATCATTGCCATGCTCTGGTCCTCCACCAATGCCCTGGCGCAATCGGCCCCGGCACCGCTGAATGCTAAGCCCGCGAAGCCAGCAGGCAGCAATGCCAAGGCCGCCAAGCCGGCGACGGCCCTCCGCGAGGGCGGACCGTGCGACATCGGGGTGATCGCCGCGCTCGGCGATGTCTTCACGGTGCAGAAGAACGGCATGACCCGCCTGGGCAACGAGTACGCCGAAGTGCCGGTGCCCTGGGGCTTCGACGACATCGTCTACGCGCGTGTGAAGGCAGCCGCGGGTGATGCCGGAATCCGCCGCATCGGCGTCCCCAAGGGCGCATTCGATCCGTTCTATCAGTCGCCCCCAATCAAGGCTGAGAACGGGAAGCTCACGCCCATCGTCAGGAAGGTGGCCGGCTCGGTGGGGTGTGCTCGTTACCTCGTGATCACGCGCCGGACCGACAGCGAACCGTCGACAAACGACGAGGTTACCGGCGTCGGTGTCATCAACAGGGGCGAGGGATTTGGCCGGATCAGCCACGTCTTCATCATGCTCGATATCCAGCTCTACGACGGGGCGACATTCGAGACGCGCGAGCCTGCCATGAGCTCGAAGTCGCTGCTCTCACGGCTGACCTCCGGCGTCGGCCCGCCGTCTCACGCCGGAGACGTCGACATCTCCGCATTCCCCGCCTCGCCGCCGGAGGCTGCGAACAACAATGTGCTGCGTGACATGGCGCGTTCGATGCTCAAGTTCGGGCTCGACCAGCGCTTGCCGGCCTATTTCGGGCGCGAATAGAACGACGAGCTCAGGCGCGTCACAGCCTGATCTTCAGCACCGCGTGGCCCGACTGCTGGACGAGACCCGACGATGTCGCGTTGATGCCGTAGCGGATGCTGAGGTCGAGCCGGTCATTGCCGGCGGCCACAAGACCAAGGCCCGCCGAATAGATCCATGGCGACAGGCCGAGGCCATGGGTGACAAAGCTCTCGCCGCCGCCCGAGAACGCCGCGCTGATCTGCAGCGGCTGATTCAGCGCGTTGTAGCCGACGCCGATATCGCTGGTCAGACGAATCTGCCCGGTGAGCGCGTAGATAGCTTTCAGCTGCGCCGTCGTCACGAGCTCCTGATAGATCTGAGGATCGACGTTGAGGCTGAAACCGCCGGCACCGTTCTCGCCGTAGGAATTGCTGCGAACCGTGCCGTAGTCCAGGCGCAGTGCTGGAACGAGGGCGACGCCATCTTGCAGCGGAATGCGCGTCTTGATGCCTGCGCCGGCATGGCCGCTGTAGGAACGATAGCTGCCGCCGGCGGATGTACCCATGAAGCTCAGCGACCGGTTTTCGCCGTTATCGCTCAATCCGCCATCGAGCTGATAGTCGAAGGTGACATCACGGGTGATCGCGTAGGCCCCATAGAGCCCGAGCTGATAGGAAGCGAGACCGAGACGGTTCGGCACGGCGGCGTCGCTTCCGGCGATCGTGTGATGAGAATAACCGAGAACGCCGCCAATGATGGCGCGGGACGAGACTGCGACGTCGGCGCCGAACGCCAGACCGCCGCCGGAGGCGTCATAGCCGGGAACGCCATCGCGCCCCGCCTGCTGCGCGGTGCCGCCGAGAGGCTGCATCCAGACATTGCGACCAGCGGCCCAGCCGATGCTGCTGACATCATCGAGCCTGTTGGTCATCGTCTGCCGGAACACCTGCTGGCTGACATGGGTCGCCTGCGAGGCCGCCCCGGTCAGCACCGGCAACGTCTGCTTCACGGCAGCGCTGAGAGATGGACCGCTGAGATCATCAAGCGCGGCAAAGCCCGAGACCATCGATCCAGTCCAGCCGGCCGAGGTCATCGACAGCCGGTACAACACGTCAGCCGCTTCCAGGCCGACGCGGCCGCCTGCAGACCGCAGCGTTTCCGCGTAAGGCTGGATCAGCGACATCGTCGCCAGTCCTCCAGTCAAATTCCCGGTAAGGTCGTAGGTCGACACCAGCATCTGCGCGCCCGCGGCGTTGCCGCTCGCCGTGCCATAGAGGCTGGTCAGGGTGCCGCGCGAGAGGGTGTTGAACAGCACGCTGCCCTCGGGAGTCACCGAGCCGAGCAGCGTGAAGCCCGCCGCGGCGCTGCCGGGCGGTGCGACGCCCGCACCCCAGAAATAGCCGTTCTGATAGTTGGTGATGACGAAACGGCCCGGCGCCTGCGTGCCGAACAATGTGGGACTGACGATCCGCCAGGGCGTGCCGGCGGTCCACGCCCATTGCGGCACGGAATTGGCCGGCACCGGCGCCGACGGCGGCGGCGTGAAGGTCGCGGGATCATAGGGCAGCATGTAGGCCCAATGCGTCACCAGCAGGCTGTCGCCGGTGATCATCTGCATTTCCATGCTGGTCACGCCGTTGACGTTGCGCATATAGCCGAGTCCGACCGTCACGGTGCCGCCGCCGGTCGGCGTGAACAGCATGGTGATCTGGCCGCTGGTGGTGACGAAGCCCTGGATGGTCGAGGTGTCCGTCAGCAGCGCCAGGCCGATCCTGAGCTGCGCGACGCTGGTCCCGGTGAAGGCGCCGTTGGTCGCGGTGCCCAAGGTCCACAACGTCTGGTCACCGATCGGGATCGGATTGGAGAAGCCCGTCTTCGGCGACATGTAGGCGAGCAGTTGCGCCGTCGGCACATACCAGTTCGTGTTGGAGATCGTGGAGTCCCAGACGCTCGATTGCGCCTGCGCCGGCCCGGCGTTCCCCGCCGCAAGCACAATGCCGGTCATCGCGCAGAGAGCGATGACACGGGCCTTCGAACGCAGCATCAATCGCCCCCACGACTTGTCTTGCTGCCGGCGCGAGCGGCTGGTTGACGGCCGCGGCCGATGCACCGGTCATGATGCATCGCAGCGTCGTCGCAACAACCAACAGGAGTTGCACCAATGCTTCCTGATTAGCCGTTCAGGAACATTGTCTTCAACTGGGAAAATTTGGGTCGATCGGGGGACGGAGTCTCGCGTTCCCCTGATACCGCCGATGCGCGCGGAGGTCAGTCCGCCTTGAGATCCTCGGGGCGCGGCATCGAGATCACGTTGTAGCCGGAATCGACGTAGTGGATCTCGCCGGTGACGCCACCGGACAGCTCCGACAGCAGATAGAGCGCCGAGCCGCCAAGCTCCTCCAGGGTCACGCCGCGGCCGAGCGGCGAGTGCTTCTGCTGGAACGCGAACATGAAGCGGGCATCGCCGATGCCCGAGCCCGCCAGCGTGCGCACCGGTCCGGCCGAGATCGCGTTGACACGGATGCTGCGGCGGCCGTAGTCGGCGGCGAGATAGCGCACCGAGGCTTCCAACGCGGCCTTGGCAACGCCCATCACGTTGTAGTTCGGCATCACCCGGTTGGAGCCGTCGAAGGTCAAGGTGATCATGCTGCCGCCGCTCTCCGGCATCAGCTCGGCGGCGCGCTTGGCGATCTCGGTGAAGGAGAAGCAGGAGATCAGCATCGTGCGCGCAAAATTCTCGCGCGAGGTGTCGGCGTAGCGGCCCTTGAGCTCGTTCTTGTCGGAGAAGGCGACGGCGTGGACGACGAAGTCGAGCCCGCCCCAGGCCTCCCGGAGCGCCGTGAATACACTGTCGACGCTGGCGATGTCCTCGACGTCGCAGGACAGCACGTGCTTGACGCCGAGTTCGTCGGCCAGCGGACGGACGCGCTTGCCGAGCGCGTCGCCCTGATAGGTGAAGGCCATCTCGGCGCCATGCGCCGCCAGCGTCTTGGCGATGCCCCAGGCGATCGAATGGTCGTTGGCGATGCCCATGACCAGGCCGCGCTTGCCTGCCATCAGACCCTGCATGATGTCTCTCCTTCGTCATGCCGGGATCGGCCCAGCCAGGATGATCGTTCCGCCTTCGAGACGCCGATGGCCGGACATCGGTGCGAAGAATGAGCTTCGCGCTGCTGCCCGGCCATGATGCCGACGAAACCAGTGCTGTTGGAAATCTTAAGCGTCGAGCTGCTTGAACACCAGTGTCGCGTTGGTGCCGCCGAAGCCGAACGAGTTCGACAGCACGGTGCCGAGCTTGGCGTTGTCGATGCGCTTGCGGACGATCGGCATGTCGGCGAAGGCCGGGTCGAGCTCGGTGATGTTGGCGCTCTCGCAGATGAAGCCGTTCTTCATCATCAGCAGCGAATAGATCGCCTCCTGGACGCCGGTGGCGCCGAGCGAGTGGCCGGTCAGCGCCTTGGTCGCGGCGATCGGCGGACACTTCTCGCCGCGGCCGAACACTTTCCGGATCGCCTCGATCTCCGGCGGATCGCCGGCGGGTGTCGAGGTCGCATGCGGATTGATGTAGTCGATCTTGGTCTTCACGGTCGACAGCGCGAGCTGCATGCAGCGCTCGGCGCCCTCGCCGGAAGGCGCAACCATGTCGTAGCCGTCGGACGTCGCGCCGTAGCCCACGATCTCGCCGTATATCTTGGCGCCGCGCGCCTTGGCATGCTCGAGCGCTTCCAGCACGAGGACGCCGGCGCCGCCTGCGATCACGAAGCCGTCGCGCGTCACGTCATAGGGCCGCGACGCGGTGGCGGGCGTGTCGTTGTGCTTCGACGACATCGCGCCCATCGCGTCGAACAGCACCGACAGCGTCCAGTCGAGCTCCTCGCAGCCGCCGGCGAACATCACGTCCTGCTTGCCGTACTGGATCATCTCGTAGGAATTGCCGATGCAATGATTGGAGGTCGCACAGGCCGAGGAGATCGAGTAGTTGACACCCTTGATCTTGAACCAGGTCGCCAGCGTCGCCGAGGCCGTCGACGACATCGCCTTCGGCACGGCGAACGGACCGACGCGCTTCGGGCCCTTGGTGCGGGTAATGTCGGCCGCTTCCACCAGCGTGCGCGTCGATGGCCCGCCTGAGCCCATGATGATGCCGGTGCGGACGTTGGAGACGTCGGTCGGCTCCAGCCCGGAATCGAGGATCGCCTGCTCCATGGCGACATGATTCCACGCCGCCCCCTCGCCGAGGAAGCGCATGGCGCGGCGGTCGACCACGTCGGCGGGATTCAGCGTCGGCGCACCTTGCACCTGCGAACGAAAACCAAGCTCGGCATATTTCTCAGCACGGGAGATGCCGGACTTCGCCTCGTACAGGCTGGCGAGCACCTCCTGGGTGTTGTTGCCGATCGATGAGACGATGCCCATGCCCGTGATGACAACCCGCCTCATGATGTCCGCCTCACTTTGTTCGTGTGTTCTGTTGCAGCCGTGCCTGCTGCACTGTCTGTGGTCGCAGCCCGCTGGTTCAAGTCGGCGCGGCGTCCTGCTTGAACAGGCCGACCTTCAGGTCCTTGGCGCGATAGATAATCTCGCCATCCATCGAAAGCCACCCGTCGGCAATACCGAGCACCAGCTTTGAGCGCATCACGCGCTTGATGTCGACATTGTACACAACCTTGCGCGCGGTCGGCAGAACCTGGCCGGAGAACTTGAGATCGCCGAGGCCCAGCGCACGGCCGCGCCCGGCGCCGCCGGTCCAGCCGAGGTAGAAGCCCACCATCTGCCACATCGCATCGAGGCCAAGACAGCCCGGCATCACCGGATCATTCTTGAAATGGCAGCCGAAGAACCAGAGATCCGGCTTCACGTCGAGCTCGGCGCGGACGACACCCTTGCCGAACTCGCCGCCGGTCTCGGAGATCTCGACGATCCGATCGAACATCAGCATCGGCGGCAGCGGCAGTTGCGCATTGCCGGGGCCGAACAGCTCTCCGCGGCCGCAGGCCAGCAGGTCCTCGTATTCATATGCGCTGCGCCGATCCAGCATGCTTGGTGGCCTTTCTCAACGATCCCCGGTGGAATTTGTGCCGCGCGACATGGACCCTTCCCGCGCGCCGCCCCCCTCCGCGCCGCGCTGGCCGGTCATCGCGTCGGCACGAAGGCTGGGCCATCGCACCTGGCGAACATGACCGTTGTCAGCGGCGGGCCTAACGACGCCTGGATTCGCGCACATGGCCATCACGGCCGCCGGCGCTCACCATGGCAGGGCAAATCGGGTCCGGGCGCTCTCTAACATAGAGGATTGCGGCGTCAATGCGCGTATCCAGGTAAATCGACGCAGCACCGGGGCCCGCGCCCGAACCGGGCGGTAAATGCAGTTTAGGGGCGTTCTAGATACGTTAGTTGCGATAAGCTTGCATCTGAATGGGTTTCTTCCTATATCGATTATAGATGAGAGCGAATTGTGCGGTGCTTGAAGTGGATGTCAGCAACAACGCCTCGATGAGTGGTCATGACCGCGGCAGCCCGGATCTCGGGAACGGCCGGCAGCCAGCCCTCAACGGCTGCCCATGGCACGACGTCAACGAGATGCTGCAGGCGGCCGGGCTGCGCCCGACCCGCCAGCGCATGGCCCTTGGCTGGCTGTTGTTCGGCAAGGGTGCGCGGCATCTGACGGCGGAAATGCTCTACGAGGAAGCGACGCTGGCCAAGGTTCCGGTCTCGCTCGCCACGGTCTATAATACGTTGAACCAGCTGACCGATGCCGGCCTGTTGCGTCAGGTCAGCGTCGACGGCACCAAGACCTATTTCGATACCAACGTCACGGCCCACCATCACTTCTATCTCGAGAACAACCACGAGCTGGTCGATATCCCTGACCAGCATCTGGCGTTGTCGAAGCTGCCGGAGGCGCCCGAAGGTTACGAGATCGCCCGGATCGATATGGTCGTCCGGCTGCGCAAGAAGCGCTGAGCCTCCGGAACATCTTCATCGAGGCATCATGCCCGCGCCCGCTGCGGGCATTTTTGTGTCGGAAGCGCGTCAGGATGGAGGTCAGCGCCTTGCACTGACCTGGGCCTTCAATTGACCTGTTCGTCGGCGTAGACGCCCCACAGCCGCTGCTGCTGGATCCAGCCTTCGAAACCATTGCCGAGCACGCGGCACCAGCCATTGCCGCATTTCTTCACCTGCGCGACGACGCCGGCCTGCAGCCGCGCCGTGACCGCGCTCGCCGCGTCGGCGCTCTCATAGATCGGGGCGAGATCGTCCTTGTTCTTCATCGTGACCACCGCCGTGCGGCGCCCCGACAGCAACGAGTGATAGACCCACCCCTCCGAGCCCTCGGAATCGCGCACGCGGCGCCAGTTCTCATATTCCGCGGTGATCTCGACCGGCAGGCCGGAGCGTGTATAGACCCAAGCCACGTCGTTGTCCTTGGTCGGACCGGCGCGAACGTTCACATGATCCGACTTCAGGCTGACATAGCGCGGCACCGGCAGGCCACTGGTGGTGAGAACGGAGTCCTTCGCCGCAACGCCCCCTCTGCCGACGGCAACGTCGAACAGACAGACCAGCAGCACCACGACTGCACCGAAACGCCACAACGTCAATTTACTCAACTCACTCTCCCTCGAAAGGACCGACGCGCGCTCCGATCAAAGCGGATTGCGTTGCGATCCTTCGCCCGATCCCCATCGAACTGCCCGGCTGCCCCCCTTCGTGCACAGAGAGGGCTTGCCGAAAGCGCCAGTCCCGACCCGCCGTTGGCTTCTTGTCTTGGCCCGGCCTTCTGCTAGACAGGACCGAACACAAGCGGCCAGGAAGCGCCTGAGAATCGCTCGCGAAGCCCTGTCAGGAACGGATCGGCCCACCTGCGAGATCCGACACGACCAGTCCAGGGAAGCGCCGCTCTCAGGCGACGACGGTAGTTTCGGCGAACCCGGTTAATGAGGTCTGAAGGATCTCATGAGAGCAGCATATGTCAGGTAGGAAAAAGCCCCTCGTCGTGGTGACACGCAAGCTGCCGGACTCGGTCGAGACCCGCATGCGCGAGCTGTTCGACGCCAGGCTCAATCTCGACGACGAGCCGTTGAGCCAGGAACAGCTCGCCGACGCCGTGCGCACCGCCGAGGTGCTGGTTCCGACCGTCACCGACCACATCAGCGCCGACATTCTCAATCAGCCCGATTGCAAGCTGCGCATGATCGCCAACTTCGGCAATGGCGTCGACAATATCGACGTTGCGGCGGCGGTGGCGCGCGGCATCACCGTCACCAACACGCCGAAGGTCCTCACCGAGGACACCGCCGACATGACCATGGCGCTGATCCTCGCGGTGCCGCGGCGGCTGATCGAGGGCGCCTCGATCCTGACCGAGGGCAAGAACTGGGCGGGCTGGTCGCCGACCTGGATGCTCGGCCACCGCATCGGCGGCAAGCGCTTGGGCATCATCGGCATGGGCCGCATCGGCCAAGCCGTGGCGCGGCGCGCCCGCGCCTTCGGCCTGCAGATCCACTATCACAACCGCCGCCCGGTCGCCCCGGTGATCGCCGACGAGCTCGGCGCCACCTACTGGGAAAGCCTCGACCAGATGCTGGCGCGGATGGACATCATCTCGGTGAACTGCCCGCACACGCCGGCGACGTTCCATCTCTTATCGGCGCGTCGGCTGAAGCTGATCCGCAAGGACGCCTACATCGTCAACACCGCGCGCGGCGAGGTGATCGACGAGGAGACGCTGACGCGGCAGATCGAGGCCGGCGACATCGCCGGCGCCGGTCTCGACGTGTTCGAGCACGAGCCCGCGGTCAATCCGCGCCTGGTCCGACTCGCCAAGGCCGGCAAGGTGACGCTGCTGCCGCACATGGGCTCGGCCACCATCGAGGGCCGCGTCGAGATGGGCGAGAAGGTCATCATCAACATCAAGACCTTCCTCGACAACCACCGCCCGCCGGACCGCGTGCTGCCGAGCATGCTGTAGGCCGATCGATCCGCCAGCCTCTTAGTCGGTGTCCCCGACGCGATCGCGCTGCACCTTGTCCACGACGGCAGCGGAGTGGGTGTCAAGCCCGGCACCTCATCACATGTGTCGTCCCCGCGAACGCGGGGACCCATACCGCGTGATATCTGAAACAGGCAGGCCGCACGTTCCGCGCATATCACCGAATGCGGTGGCTATGGGTTCCGGATCGGCGCCCGCCGACGCTCTCGCGTCGCCGGGCTTGTCCGGGACGACAACGGAGGACTTGGCGCGGTTCTCACCGCATTACGGCTTCTGATGCGCACCCAAATCCGCAATCACCGGCCCATCCCCGTTCAGCGGATTCGTCGGATCGCGGCCATAGCGCAGGGTCTCGAAGCGCATCGTCCGCGCGTCCAGCATCAGCAGCCGGCCGACCAGGCCCTCGCCGAAGCCGACGATCTCGCGGATCGCCTCCAGCGCCATCATCGACCCCAGCATGCCGGCGAGCGCCCCCATCACGCCAGCCTCGGCGCAGGCCGGGACGGTGCCGGGTGGCGGCGGCTCCGGGAACAGGCAGCGATAGGTCGGATTAAGCTGGCCCTTCTCATCCCGCTCATGCGCCCGGATCGTCGTCAGCGACGCATCGAAGGTGCCGAGCGCGCCGGTGATCAGCGGCCGCGCGGCCAGGAAGCAGGCATCGGAGACGAGATAGCGGGTGTCGAAATTGTCGGAGCCGTCGAGCACGAGATCATAAGCGCCGATCAGATCGAGCGCGTTGTCGGCATTGAGCCAGGTCCGATGCGCCATGACGCTCACATGCGGATTGAGCGCGTTGATGCGCTCGGCGGCGCTCTCGACCTTGGGTCTGCCGATGTCGGGGGTCGCATGGATGACCTGGCGCTGCAAATTCGACAGCGACACCACGTCATCGTCGACGACGCCGATCGTGCCGACGCCGGCAGCGGCGAGATACATCAGCGCCGGCGCGCCGAGGCCGCCTGCGCCGACCACCAGCACCGCGGCGCGCTTCAGCGCCGCCTGACCGGGACCGCCGACGTCGCGCAGCACGATGTGACGGGCATAGCGCTCCAGTTCTTCGTCGCTCAGCATCGTTGCACCGTCCTTCCGCTGCCGCACCGCTGTCAGCCCATTGTCGGCCCGTAGCGAAGACGGCGGATCTCCGCACTGAACCCTCGCCGGATTGTGACCGACCAAGCAGATGTGCTTATTTATGTCAGCGGCAAGAGCATCGGGATTTGTCATGAGACGGCTGGCCTCGGCAACCTTCATCTGCGCCATCGCCGCGTGCGCATCGGCGCAGGCACAGACGCCGCAGGGCGCGTTGCCGGGCGCCAAGCCCAAGCCCGTCGCGACCCAGCCGGTGCGCCCGGGCGTGCAGGCTCCCGCCGACACCGCCAATGCGATGAGCCAGGCCGAGCGGCTCGCGCTGCAATCCGATCTCGCCTGGGTCGGCCAGTACAATGGCGCGATCACCGGCGACGTCAGCGAGCGCATGGTCAACGCGATCAAGGAGTACCAGAAGCTCGCCGGCGGCAAGCCGACCGGCGTGTTGAACCCGCAGGAGCGCGCCGTGCTCGGCGACACCGCGCGCCGCAAGCAGGAGGGCGTCGGCTGGAAGCTCGTGACCGAACCGGTCAGCGGCGCGCGGCTCGGCATTCCCACCAAGCTGGTGCCGCAACAGACCAGCGACGGCACCGGCTCGAAATGGACCTCGCCCACCGGCACCGTGCAGGTCGTGCTGTCACGCCGCAAGGAGGCCAACCCGACCACCGCGGCGCTCGCCGACCGCGAGAAGAAGGAGCCCGGCCGCACCGTCGATTACAGTGTGGTGAAGCCCGACTTCTTCGTGCTGTCCGGGCTGCAGAACCTGAAGAAGTTCTACATCCGCGGCACCTTTCGGGGCGACGAGGTGCGTATCCTGACCATCCTCTACGACCAGGCCACCGAGAACACGGTCGAGCCGGTCGTGATCGCGATGTCGAGCGCGTTCACCGCGTTTCCGTCGACATTGGCCGCGCAGCCCGCGCCACGGCGCAGCGTCGATTACGGCACCGGCATCATCGCGAGCCAGGACGGCGCCATCATCGCCGATCGCGAGGTCACCGACAGCTGCGTCGCGATCACCGTTCCCGGCTTCGGCCATGCCGAGCGCGTCGCCGAGGACAAGGAGCGCGGGCTCGCGCTACTGCGCATCTACGGCGCGCGCGGCCTGAAGCCGCTGGCGCTGTCGGGCGGCCGTGCGAAATCGTCGGTCGACATCGTCGGCATCGCCGATCCGCAGAGCCAGGGCGGTGGTGCCGCGATCAGCACCGTCAAGGCCCAGCTCGCCGCCAACGGCGCGGGTGACGCCTCGCTGGCGCCGGCGCCGGGCCTCGGCTTCTCCGGCGCGGCGGCGCTCGACGGCGATGGCAAGTTCGCCGGCGTCACCCTGCTCAAGCCAGGAATCATGGCCGGCACGGCGCTCATCCCGTCCACACAGGTCGTGATGGTGAGCGCCGATGCGACGCGCGCCTTTCTCGCCACGCATGGCGTCAAGCCCGACGGAACCTCGCTCGACGCCAAGGCGGCGACGGTGCGCGTGGTCTGCGTGCGGAAGTAGAGCCTGCGCCAAACCGGTTCGGCATCGCGATCATGCCGCTGCGCACTGCGGCGCGGCAGCGTTTACGCAATGTTAAGCATGTCGTTTTAGAAAAAATTAAGGGCCCAACGGCGGCCGACGGGGATCGGACGTGCAGCATCGCGACTGCATGGGATGATGCTCGGCGATGCCGATCGCTCGCCCGCGGCTCGCTGCCACTCAACTTCCTAGCACCTTGCTATCAACTCGGAACGGCTCCCGCCGTAGTCAACCGGTCTGTGCAGGCACAGGCCGAGCGTGAAATAGTTCGAACAGTTTTGTCGGCGTGCTGATTCGGACCACCGCGATCGCTCTTCATGAGTTGGATCGGGCCGGGACTGTCCTGAGCGAGAATAGCTCTGCACCGCGATCGCGATGCGCTCAGCTTTGGCGTTCTCATAAGTTCCGTCAACATCCGAAGGACTGTCTCCCGATGTACACGATCGTTTTGGCCACGCAGAAGGGCGGCAGCGGCAAGAGCACGCTGGCGATTGGTCTGGCCGTGGCGGCCCAGCGGGCCGGCCACAAGGTGCGCGTGATCGAAACCGACCGTCAGGGCACGCTGACCAAATGGCAGGCGCGCCGCGCCGCGGGCGAGCCGATCGTCGAAGCCGTCTACGATGCGAAGATGATCGAGCCGCGGCTCGAAGCGCTGGAGCGCGATGGCGTCACCCTCTGCATGATCGACACCGGGGCCGGCATCACGGCATCCACGACGGCCGCGATCCGCCACTGCGATCTGTGCCTCATTCCGGCGCGGCCGAGCGTCGCCGATATCGAGGCGACGGCACCGACGCTCAGCGTCGTCAAAGCCTGGCGCAAGCCGTTCGCCTTCGTGCTCAACCAGGCCCCGATCCGCGGCGGCCACCGCGTCACCGACGCGACGACCGCGCTCGACGCCGACGCGCCGCGCGACATCGCCGAGGTGCTGGCGCAACCCTTCATCATGATGCGCAACGACCACCAGGACGCGCTCGCCGCCGGTCTCGGCGTCAGCGAGTTCGACGCGGCCGGCAAGTCGGCGCAGGAGATTCGCAGCCTGTGGCGCTGGACCGCGGGCAAGCTCGCCGGCGACCACGTCATGCACGACGCGGGCGAGCTGAAGGACGCGAGCGAGCACGCCGAGGTCGAATTCCCGATCATGCTGACGCCGCAGGCCGAGGAGGCGAAGCTGCCGGTGACGCGGGCCTACCCGACCTGGGCCGACAATGGCATCAACTGGAAGGCTGGGTTGTAGTTGGAATTTGCTCTGAGCTTTCACGGCGCGGGCGGTGCGCTCCCTCTCCCCGCAAGGCTGGGAGAGGTTCAGAAACCCGACGACCGCGCGCCCGTCTCCAGCGCCTTGATCCGCGCATCGGCGCGACGCAGTCGGCGGCACAGCTCGCGATTGATGTTTTGCATCACGATCACATAGGCCTGGATGTCGGCCTTGTAGAACGCGTAGAGATTCTGTGCCGTCAGCTCATACAAGATGGTCGGCGTCTCCGCGACCACCGTGGCCGACCTGTTCTGCATTTCGAGCAAGGTCATCTCGCCAAAGAAATCACCGGGCGCGAGAGACGACATGCGGATCGCAATGCCCGTCTCCAAGCGCTCGCTCACCTCCAGCGTGCCGCTGTGCACGACGAACATCGAGCGGCCCGCCTCGCCTTCGGCGACGACCACGGCGCCCCTGTCGAAGCGGCGCTCCACCAGCATCGAGACCAGCAGATCGAGGCTCGCGTCGGGCAGGCCGCCAAAGAACGGCGTCGCGAGCAGGAATGCTTTCAGATCGGGCGAGCTGACAGCCATGGCCGCAGTATACGCCTACCCTCGTCCGTCACAAGCGGACCCGCGCAGCCGGCCGTGCGCCGGCGCGTCGGCTGCTACATCACTTCTGGCACTTCGGACACCAGAAGGTCGAGCGTCCGTTCTGCACGAAACGCTTCACCACGCCGCTGCAGCCATCCGTCCGGCACGGCTCGCCTTCGCGGTCATAGACCTGGAACGAATGCTGGAAATAGCCGAGCTCGCCTGATGTCTGGCGGTGATCGCGCAGCGATGAGCCACCGGCGCGGATCGCCTCGTTGAGCACGGTGTGGATCGCTTCCACCAGACGCCTGGCGTGATCCGTGGGCTCGCCCTTCTTCGTGGCGAGCGTCGCCGCCAGCCGCCGCGGCGACAGGTGCGCGCGGAACAGCGCCTCGCAGACATAGATGTTGCCGAGCCCGGCGACGACGCGCTGGTCGAGCAGCGCCGCCTTGAGGCTGGTCTTCTTGCCGGCACAGGCGCGCGCCAGCATGCCGGCATCGAATTCGTTGCCGAGCGGCTCGGGCCCGAGATCCTTCAGATGCGGCTCCGCCTCGATGTCGCCGCGCGCGATGATCTTCATGAAGCCGAAGCGGCGCGGATCGTTGAATACGATGTCGGCACCTGACGACATGTGAAACACGACATGGTCGTGCACGCTGTCCTTGCCGCGCGGAGTGTGAAACTCGCCGGGCGTCTCCTCGTGCTCCGGCTTGATCACCCGGAACGAGCCGGACATGCCGAGATGCATCAGGAGCACGTCCCCGGAGCCGAGATCGGCCAGCAGATATTTGGCACGCCGGCCGAGACCCCTGACGGTCTGGCCCTGCAGGCGCTTCGCAAAATCGGGCTGGAACGGAAACCGCAGGTCGCCACGCCGGGCCTCGGCCTTGACGATGACCGCGCCTTCCATGACCGGCTGCAGCCCGCGCCGGACGGTCTCGACTTCGGGCAGCTCAGGCATTCCTGTTCATTTCACCTTTTGCATCCGCGACCATTCACCTTGTCTGGCTGACGTGATAGCGCCTTGGCCGCATCGGCGCTATGGTGCTGTATCGGAGTAAGGGTGATGGATCAGCCGGACCAAACCACTCATTTCGGCTTCAGGGATGTGCCTCTGGGCGAGAAGCAGACGCTGGTGAACGACGTGTTTCACAGCGTGGCGTCGCGCTATGACCTGATGAACGACCTGATGTCGGGCGGACTGCACCGCGTCTGGAAGGACATCATGATCAACACGCTGAACCCGCCGAAGAGCGATGCGCCGTTCGCGCTGCTCGACGTCGCCGGCGGCACCGGCGACATCTCCTTCCGCGCCGCCCGGAAGGCCGGCGCCGGCTTCCATGCCACCGTGTGCGACATCAACATCGACATGCTCGAGGTCGGGCGCCAACGGGCGCTGAAGCAATATCTCGACGACAAGGTCTCGTTCGTCGAGGGCAATGCCGAGAAGCTCGCCTTCCCCGACCGCTCCTTCGACGCCTATACGATCGCGTTCGGCATCCGCAACGTGCCGCAGATCGAGTTGGCGCTCGCAGAAGCCCATCGCGTGCTCAAGCATGGCGGCCGCTTCCTGTGCCTGGAGTTCTCGACCGTCGAGGTCCCCGGGCTCGACAAGCTCTACGACCTGTTCTCCTTCAACGTGATCCCGCAGCTCGGCCGCGCCGTCACCGGCGATGCCGAGTCCTACCGCTACCTCGTCGAATCGATCCGCCAGTTTCCGCGCCCCAGCGCCTTCGCCGAGATGATCTCGGCCGCCGGCTTCTCCCGCGTGTCCTGGCAGACCCTCTCCGGCGGCATCGTCGCGCTCCATTCCGGCTGGCGTTTGTGATCTCCGCACTCACTCATATTACGCGGCTCGCCCGGGCCGCCTTCGTGTTCGCGCGCGAGGGCGTGTTCGGCGCTGTCGATCCGAGCCTGGCGCCGCCGCCGGGCCAGCTCGCGCTCAAGCTGGCGCGGCTGGTCGAGCGCCCCGGCGCCAAATCCGGACCAAGATTGTCGCGCGCGCTGGAGCGGATGGGCCCGGCCTATCTCAAGCTCGGCCAGTTCCTGGCGACCCGGCCCGATGTCGTCGGCGTCATCATGGCGCGCGATCTCGAATCGCTGCAGGACCGGCTGCCGCCATTCCCGCAGGCCGAGGCCGAGGCGGTCATCGCCACCGCCCTCGAACGTCCGATCAGCCAGCTGTTCACGCATCTCGGCCCGCCGGTCGCCGCCGCCTCGATCGCGCAGGTGCATCGCGGCGAGGTCGAACACGACGGCATTCGTCGTCCGGTCGCGGTGAAGGTGCTTCGGCCCAACGTCGCCGCGCGCTTCCGCCGCGACCTCTCCGATTTCTTCTTCGTCGCCGAAAAGGCCGAGGCGCATTCGTCGGAAGCGCGGCGGCTGCGGCTGGTCGAGGTCATCAACACGATGTCGCGCTCGGTCGCGATGGAGATGGACCTTCGCCTGGAGGCCGCCGCGCTCTCGGAGATGGCGGAAAACATCAAGGACGATCCGGACTTCCGCGTGCCCGCGGTCGACTGGGATCGCACCGCCAACACCGTGCTGACGATGGAGTGGATCGACGGCATCGCGCTGAACGATCACGCCCGACTCGCGGAGGCCAATGTCGATCTGCCCGACGTCGGCCGCAAGGTGATCCAGAGCTTTCTGCGCCACGCCCTGCGCGACGGCTTCTTTCACGCCGACATGCATCCGGGCAACCTGTTCCTGGACCAGCAGGGCCGGCTGGTCGCGGTCGATTTCGGCATCATGGGCCGGCTCGGCATGAAGGAGCGGCGCTTCCTGGCCGAAATCCTGCTCGGCTTCATCACCCGCGACTATCGCCGCGTCGCCGAGGTGCATTTCGAGGCCGGCTACGTGCCGCCGCATCATTCGGTGGAGAATTTCGCACAAGCCATCCGCGCCATCGGCGAGCCGATCCACAACCGCACGGCCGAAGAAATCTCGATGGCCAAGCTGCTGACCCTGCTGCTCGAGGTCACCGGCCTGTTCGACATGCGCACCCGACCCGAGCTGATCCTGCTGCAGAAGACCATGGTGGTGGTCGAGGGCGTCGCGCGCGGCTTCGATCCCAAGCTCGACATCTGGAAGGTCGCCGATCCCGTGGTGCGCGAATGGATCGAGCGTAATCTCGGCCCGCTCGGCCGCATCGAAGGCGCCGTGTCCGGCGTCGGCGACCTAGTCCGGCTCAGCGCGACCCTGCCCGTGCTCGCCGCCCGCGCCGCCGCCGTGCTGGAGCACATGGAGAGCATGACCCGCGACGGCCTGCGGCTGTCGCCCGAAACCATCGCCGCCATGGGCCGCACCGAAGGCAAGAAGAGCCGCTGGCGCGCCATCGCGCTGTGGGTGATCGCGCTGACCTTCATCGGCATCCTGTTCGCGGTGCTGAGGCTGTGACGAAGATGTAGGGTGGGCAAAGGCGCAGCCGTACCGTTTCCGCGTGCGAGATCGCAGTGGCGCCGTGCCCACCGTCCTACCGATGCATGCGCATCGACGGTGGGCACGCTGCCGCCTGCGGCTGCTGCTTTGCCCACCCTACGGCTTGATTGCACTGCTGTCATTTTCTGCTAGCATTGCACTCACAACGACAATGCTGGGGAGGCGGTCATGGCGAGCCTGACCATCCGCAAGCTGGACGACTCTCTCAAAACTTATCTGCGCCTGCGCTCGGCGCAGAACGGGCGCTCGGTCGAGGAGGAAGTCCGGGTCATCCTGCGCGCGCTGATCGAGCCTGTCGATCCGTCCGAGCCGCCAATGGCGCCGCCAGCTCCAGCCAACCCGTCTGCCCCGCTCGTCCCCCAGCCCGGCCAGGTGCGCGACCCGCGCGTTACCCTGATCATTGGCGGCGGCATCGCCGCCTACAAATCGCTCGACCTGATCCGGCGGCTGAAGGAGCGCCACATCCACGTCCGCTGCGTGCTGACCAAGGCGGCGACGCAATTCGTGACCGAGCTCGCCGCATCGGCGCTGTCGGGAGATCGTGTCTTCACCGATCTGTTCGACGCACGCAGCGAGTTCGACGTCGGCCATATCCGGCTCGCGCGCGACTGCGACCTGATCGTGGTGGCACCGGCGACCGCCGACCTGATGTCGAAGATGGCGCACGGCGCCGCCGACGACCTCGCCAGCGCCATCCTGCTCGCGGCGAGCCGGCCGATCCTGCTGGCGCCGGCGATGAACCCGATGATGTGGAGCAACCCGGCGACGCGCCGCAACGCGGCGACCCTGCAGCGCGACGGCATCCAGATGATCGGGCCGAACGCCGGCGAGATGGCGGAGAAGGGCGAGGCCGGTGTCGGCCGCATGGCCGAGCCGACCGAGATTGCGGACACCGTCGTCGCCATGCTCAAGCCGCCGACGCCGCGCCCGCTCGCCGGCCGCCGCGTGCTGATCACCGCGGGCCCCACCCACGAGCCGATCGACCCGGTGCGCTACATCGCCAACCGCTCCTCCGGCAAGCAGGGCTTTGCGATCGCCGCCGCCGCGCAGGCCGCCGGCGCCGACGTGCGGCTGATCGCAGGACCGGTGGAGCTTGCCGACCCCAAGGGCGTCAGCGTCACCCACGTCGAATCGGCGCGGCAGATGCTCGACGCCGTCGAGGCCGAGCTGCCCGCCGACGTCGCGATCTTCGCCGCGGCGGTGGCCGACTGGCGCGTCGCCAATGAAGGCGGCCAGAAGCTGAAGAAGACGGACAAGGCGATCCCGCCGCTGACGCTGGTCGAGAACCCCGACATCCTCGCCACGATCTCGAAGCTGAAGGAGAAGCGGCCGGGACTCGTGATCGGCTTCGCCGCCGAGACGGAACATCTGATCGACAACGCCAAAGCCAAGTTCGCGCGCAAGGGCTGCGACTGGATCGTCGCCAACGACGTCTCGCCTTCGACCGGCGTGATGGGCGGCGACCGCAACACCGTGCATCTCTTGACGAGGGATGCCGATGGCGTCCATGTCGCGTCCTGGCCGATCATGACCAAGGACGAGGTCGCGACGGCGCTCGTCGCCGAGATCGCCAGAACCATGGGACCCATTGCGTGACACAGACCATCGCGATCGACGTGCAGATCCTGCCGCATGGCGAGGGCCTGCCGCTGCCGGCCTATCAGACCGCACATGCCGCGGGGCTCGATCTGCTCGCCGCCGTTCCGGCCGATGCACCGCTCGTCCTTGGGTCAGGCAGCCACGCGATGGTGCCGACGGGACTGTCGATCGCGCTGCCCGACGGCTACGAGGCCCAGGTGCGGCCGCGTTCGGGGCTCGCTGCGCGGCACGGCGTCACGGTGCTGAACTCACCGGGCACGGTGGACGCGGACTACCGCGGCGAGATCTGCGTGCTGCTGATCAACCACGGCAAGGAACCGTTTACGATTCGCCGCGGCGAGCGCGTCGCACAGATGGTGATCGCCTCCGTCGTACGCGCCGAGCTCAGCCTCGCGACAACCTTGCCGACCACCGCGCGCGGCAGCGGCGGCTTCGGCTCGACAGGCCGTTGAACTACGGGCTTGCCACTGTTCCGACTCGAAAGAGTCGATCGGCGGACGCATTTTCCTCAGGCGCAACCATCGTTCACGGTCTGGACTCTTACCGCTGGAGTCCCGAAGCGGTTATGGTTGATTGATTCGTGAGACGGCGCGGGCGACGCGATCGGCGCCGCCCGAAACTTCGTGCGGTTTGGGGCAAATATGTCGGGCGTGATCGTGGTGATGCGTCAGACGCTGCTGTCGTGCACGTCACTCGCGCGCAAGGGCCTGATGGGTCTCGCTGCGACTGCGCTTGCGCCGGCGACACCGGGCTTCGCAGGCGGTGGCGTGCCGCCGGATGCGATCACGACGCTGTTCGAGCTGAGCCGTCCTGATGTCGCCGAGGTGACGGCGATGCTGGCGCTGCTCGGCTTCTCCGTCGTCGCCGCGGTCGCGCTGGTGCGCACGCGTCTGGCGGCCGGCCGGAAGGAAGCGCGGCTGCGCGCCGACATCGCCGAGCTGCAATTGCAGGCCGATCGCTACCGCGCGCTGCTGTTCGCCGAGCCGCAGATCCTGATCGCCTGGCCGGCCGGCGGCCACCGCCCGCAGATCTCCGGCGACACCGCGATGCTGGTCCCGCAGGATCAGCCGCAGCGCATTCTCGCCTTCGGAACCTGGCTGCCGCCGGAGCCCGCGCTGCAGCTCGACCGCGCCGTCGACGCGCTGCGCGAGGCGGGCGAGGGCTTCATGCTCAATCTCACCACCTCGCACGGCCATGCCATCGAGGCGATGGGCCGCGCCATCGGCGGCCAGGCCATCGTGCGCATCCGTGAATTGTCCGGTCTGCGCCGCGAGCTCGCCGAGACGCAGCTCCGCTTCAAGGCGCTCGGCGAGGAGACGGAGTCGCTGCGCGCGCTGGCATCGGCGCTGCCGTGGCCGATCTGGGCACGGCAGGCCAATGGCGCCCTCGCTTACGTCAACGCCGCCTATGCCCGTGCCGCCGATGCCCGCGACGTGCCGGACGCGATCAGCCGCAACATCGAGCTGCTCGACTCCGCCGACCGTACCGACCTGCAGCGCGCACTCGGCGCCAACGGCCGTTTCGAGGGCCGGCTGCCGATCGTGACCGGCGGCGAGCGCCGCATGTATGACGTGCGCGCCTTCATGCTGGGCCACGGCAGCGCCGGCGTCGCCATCGACGCCAGCGAGGCGGCGGCGCTGGATGCGGCCGTGGTGCGGATGCGGGAAGCACACCGGCGCACGCTCGATCAGTTGTCCTCGGGCGTAGCCGTGTTCGACGGCCAGCGCCGGCTCGCCTTCTACAACGACTCCTATCGCCGGCTGTGGGGTCTCGATCCCACCTTCCTGGACAGCCAGCCGGACGACTCGTCGGTGCTCGACCGTCTGCGCGCCGCGCGCAAGCTGCCCGAGCAGGCCGACTTCCGGGCCTGGAAGGCCAAGCTTCACGAGGCCTATCGCGCCGTCGAGGCCGCCAAGGACACCTGGTTCCTGCCCGACGGCCGCGCGCTGTCGGTCGTCACCACGCCGAACCCGGAAGGCGGCGTCACCTATCTGTTCGACGACGTCACCGAGAGCTTCGCGCTTGCCCGCCGCTTCGACGGCTTGATCCGGGTCCAGCGCGAGACCCTCGACAGCCTTGCCGAGGGCGTCGCGGTGTTCGGCTCGAACGGCCGGGTCGAGCTGTTCAATCCGGCCTTCGCCAAGATGTGGCGGCTGTCGCCGGATCAGTTGCGCGAGCATCCGCATATCGACACCGTGGAATCCTGGTGCCATCAGCTCTACGACGACGCGGTCGCCTGGCGCACCATCCGCGAGGCGATCACGTCGATCGAGAACCGGCTCGACGTTGCGCTGAAGCTCGAGCGCAAGGACGGCAGCGTGCTCGACTGCATGAGCCGGCCGCTGCCCGACGGCGCGACCATGCTCACCTTCCAGGACATCACCGACACCGAGAATGTCGAACGGGCCCTGCGCGAGAGCAACGAGGCGCTCGAAGCCGCCGGCCAGATGAAGATCGACTTCGTCCACCACGTGTCCTACGAGCTGCGCGCGCCGCTGACGACGATCATCGGCTTCGCGCATTTCCTTTCCGATCCGTCGACCGGGCCGCTGACGCCGAAGCAGGCCGAGTATCTCGACTACGTCACCAAATCCACCAACGCGCTGCTGGCGCTGACCAACAACATTCTCGACCTCGCCACCATCGATGCCGGCGCCATGAAGCTCGAGCTCGGGCCGGTCGATGCCACCAAGGCGATCGAGGCCGCGGCCGAAGGCGTGCAGGACCGGCTTGCCACGGATCGCATCCGATTGACGATCGCGGTGGACCCCGATGTCGGCTCCTTCGTCGGCGACGAGCGCCGCGTCGTCCAGGTCCTCTACAATCTGCTCGCCAATGCCGTCGGCTTCTCGCCGCCGGATTCGAGCGTCGCCGTCAGCGCCCGCCGCACCGATCACAGCGTCATCTTCGCGGTCACCGATTCCGGCCCCGGCATTCCGCCCGAGGTGAAGGACAAGGTGTTCGAATGGTTCGAGAGCCATTCGCAGGGCTCGCGCCATCGCGGCGCCGGCCTCGGCCTGTCGCTGGTGCGCTCCTTCGTCGAGCTGCATGGTGGCAGGGTGCGGATGGATTCGGTGGTCGGCAAGGGCACCACGGTCACCTGTGACTTCCCGACCGACCACGTCGCGCAACGCAACGCCGCGGAATGACGGACCAGCTGACATTCACCACCGCGCTGGCGGACGAGACCGCCACCGCCGCCCTGATGGCCGATCTCGCGCTGCTGATCGGCCCGGGTGCACTGATCACGCTCACCGGCGATCTCGGCGCCGGCAAGACGGCGGCGGCGCGGGCGATGATCCGGTACCTCGCCGGCGACGACGAGCTGGAGGTGCCGAGTCCGACCTTCACTCTGGCGCAGAGCTACGATCTGCCGAGCTTCCCGCTGGTGCATGCCGATCTCTATCGCATCAGCGACGCATCGGAGCTCGAGGAGATCGGCCTGTCGCCGCTGCCGGAGGCGACCGTCGTGCTGATCGAATGGCCGGAGCGCGCCGGCGGCACTCTCCCGCTGGACCGCGTCGACATCGCGCTGCGCCACGATCCATCGCAGGGCGACACCGCCCGCAGCGCCGAGATCACCGGCAGCGGCAAGGCGGCCGCGGTGGTTGCACGGCTGAAAGCCTTGCGCGAATTCCTCGCCGAGGCCGGGCACGCCAGATCGCGCCGCGAGCACATGGCCGGCGACGCCTCGACCCGCTCCTATGCGCGGCTCCACAAGGGCGAGCGCGTCTACATCCTGATGAACTCGCCGAAGCGGCCCGACGGCCCGGCGAGCTACAACGGCAAGCCCTATAGCGGCGCCGTGCATCTCGCCGAGGACGTTCGCCCGTTCGTCGCGATCGCCGCCGCCTTGCGCGGACGCGGCATCTCGGCGCCGAAGATCAACGACGCCGATCTCGGCCACGGCTTTCTCGTCACCGAGGATCTCGGACGCGAGGGCGTGATCGAGGGCGACCCGCCACGGCCGGTCGTGGAGCGCTACGAGGCCGCAGTCGATGTTCTCGCGTCGCTGCATGGGCAGGACGTGCCCGCCGTGCTGCCGCTGGCGCCGCAGGTGACCTACAAGGTCCCGACCTTCGACATCGACGCGATGCTGATCGAGATCGGCCTGATGCTCGAATGGTACCTGCCCGACCGTGGCGTGGAGCTGTCGCAGGTGCTGCGCGCCGAATTCCTGGAAAAATGGCGCGAGTTGCTGGAGGCGCCGCTCGCGGCCAAGCCGACCTGGGTGATCCGCGACTATCATTCGCCGAACCTGCTGTGGCTGCCGTCGCGCGAAGGCATCGCGCGCGTGGGCGTGATCGACTTCCAGGACGCGGTGATGGGCCCGCCGGCTTACGACGTGGTCTCCCTGGCGCAGGACGCCCGGATCGACGTGTCGGCGGAGATCGAGCAGGCGCTCCGAGAGCGCTACATCGCCGCACGCCAAGCTGCGCCGACGGACTTCGACGCCGACGAATTCGGCACGCACTACGCGATCATGTCCGCCCAGCGCAACACCCGCCTGCTGGGCACCTTCGCCCGCCTCAACCGCCGTGACGGCAAGCCGCACTACCTCAAGCACCAGCCTCGCATCTGGGACTATCTCCACCGCGCGCTGGCGCACGCGGCGCTGGAGCCGCTACGCGATTGGTACGCGGCGAATGTGCCGCCACCGGCTGGCGTAGCTTGAGGCACCCTCTCACGGCACCGACGGTGCGCTCCCCTCCCCCTTGCGGGGAGGGGTTGGGGGTGGGGGTTCGCAGGGGTATGAACCGGGCTGAGTCCTGACAATTCAGACCGGGTTGATTCCTGACAGGCAAGCTTCGTCCGATTCGAAGGA